>DATBFY010000639.1:0-21032 GCA_036558265.1 Tepidisphaeraceae bacterium
GCCGCCCAGTTCGCGGACGGCGTCGGCCAGCACCTGTCCGTTCGAGACATAAACACTTCCCGGCCGCATCGGCTCGCCTGGCGCGATGATCTCGTCGCCGGTGGAAAGAATCGCCACGACCGGTTTGCGCCACACTTCGACCATCGCCACGCCCACCGCCGCCAGCACGCTGACCTGCAGCCAGGTCTGAAGCAGGCACGGCGCCAGGCTGATCACGTGCTCCGCGCGCAGTTCGAACAGCCGCCGCAGTTCGCGGTCGTCCAGCGTCTGCCGGATCAGGTAGTCGTTGGGAATCCGGTACCACGTCGCCAGCGCCAGGATCACCCCCAGCACCACGATCGCCAGCAGCGCCGCCAGGATGATCCCCAGGTACTTGCCGACCAGCACTTCCCACTTGAAGAGCGGCTTGCTCATCAGCGTGAGCATCGTGCGGTCCTCGATCTCGTCGTAGATCGACTTGCTGGTGGCGAACAGCGTCGCGATCAGCACCAGCAGCAGGATCACGTCGATGCCGACCGACTTGAACATCGTCGTGTCTTCGCCCAGCGTGAAGAACGGCAGCATCCCGAACACGATCAGGATCGCCGCCCCGAAGACCAGCAGCAGCGTATAGATGGGCTGGACGATCGCTTCGCGGAACGTGTGGCGCAGGATGACGAAGGTGCGATACATGACCGGGGCTGTTGTCAATTGTCCATGGCCAATTGTCAATAGGACCCGAGCGCGGCGCGCAACCCACCCCACAATGGCCCACGGACAACTGACAACGGACGATCTGTTAGTGCTTGATCGAGAACCCGCTGAACGCGTTGCTGGCGGGCTCGGTTCGCGTATCCACCCGCTGGATGAAGTGAGTCATCTTCTGCCGGATCGCGTCGAGGAGGTGGTCCATGTCCTGGTCCGGGCCCTCCATGACCAGCTCCACCCGACCGTCCGGCAGGTTGCGCACGTACCCCCGAACGTTGTGCGGCATCGCCAGATTGTGAACCGTGTAACGGAACCCCACCCCCTGCACTCGGCCGGAAAAGTAACAGGTCCGGCGTTGGAGCGAAGCGATGCTGTCCTTCACCTGCGTACCCATCTCGGCGGGGCAGTTTAGCGCAGGACGGTCGGCCGATGCAATGGAAATTTGCGGCTCTGCCATGCCGATGCCTATTGTCGGCCAATCCGGCCGACAATCAGGAGTTCCCCCCGCAGAATCACGAGTTCCACTGTGCGGAGTACTCCTCGAACGCGACTTTTCGCACGTAGGCCTGGTAGAGGCGGTCGATCGTCTCGAAGTTCAGGTTGAGGTAGTGCTCGAGCATCGGTTTGACCGCGGTCCGGTTCCACGGCCCCCCCGCCCGGGTGTGGGTGTGCGTCGGGTCATACACGGTGCCGTTGGCGGTATCCGCGAGCCACCGTTGCAGATTGGGTCTGAACCGACCCCCGTCCGACTCATAAAGGAACTTCGCGAAGCACCACGCCTGCGCATAAAACGCGTCCACCTTCTCCCCGTTCTCCTCCACGACCTCTCCCGCGTGCATGGCGATGATCCTCTCGAGCGGCCAGAGCTTGTTGGTCTCGGCGGCCTTGCGCAGCGCCTGCACGCGCACCTGGTTGATCGAGAGGTTCCATCTTGGCAGGTTCTGGTCGTGCCAGGCGATCCCCTCGAACATGCACGCCAATCCCTCCTCGACGAAGGGTGGCAAGCGTCCGATAAAGTGGCGCGCGACGTACTGGTGCCACCCCTCGTGGGCCGCCACCGACGCGGTCGCGTAGCGCCCGATGTAGTAGGCGACGTACTTGTCCTTGATCGCGTAGCCGCCGCGGCGGATCTGGAGGTAGATGTTGGCGTCGCCACCGGTGTACGCGCGGGTGAACGCCTCCCATTCCACGCGGCGTTCGAAGATGTAGCACTCCATCGGCGCGTCGGAATGGGTGGTTCCCGGCGCGACCTTGCGGTACTGCTCCAGCGCCCCCTCCATCACCTGCGGCAGCAGCGTCGTAATGTCGGGCTCGTTGATCGTGGTGTAGATCACGTAATTGGCGGACTTGATCCGGCTCGCCGGCTCGCCGCGGAAGCTCCAGGCCTCCACCGAAGACGTGGAGAGCAGCTTGGGCCCTTCCCATTTGCCCAGGGCGGCGGTCGATCGCGTCTCGCAACCGCCGCCCCCCAGGAGCAACAGGAGACAGAAGGTCAGGGTAAGCCCGGCCGCTGATTGCGAACGCATGGTGTTGATCATAGGGTGTGGGGAATGCCTCAGCAGATCCGGTTCGACATCATCAGCATCGGGACTCTTAGTCGCAATAGGGTGTGGGGCGAGTCCGCGGCGGTGCGCACCGCCCACGCCACGACCACGCTGATTAGATCGGGCAAACGCAATATCCTGGTTGACCCGGGCCTGCCCGCGGCGGCGCTGGGCGCCCGGCTCGGAGAACGGACGGGACTCAGGCCCGAGCAGGTTGACACCGTCTTTCTGACCAACTTCCGCCCGGCGCACCGCGCGGGGCTGGCGATCTTCGGGCATGCCAAGGTATTGATCCACGAGTTCGAGCAGCAGGCCACGCGGCAGCACCTCGAACGGTTGATCGAAGAAGCTCCGCAGGAAGACGTCGACCGCAAGACATTGCAACAGGAGTTGGAGCTGCTCGAGCGTCTGATGCCGGCCGACGACACGATTGCCGACCTGCTCGACCTGTTCCCGCTGTCCGGGTACACGCCCGGCACCTGTGGGCTGCTGATCAAGCTGCCGACCGCCAGCGTCATGGTCGCGGGGGACGCCGTGCCGACCCAGGATCATTTCCTCGCGGGGCAGGTCCTGCCGGACGCGTATGACATCGAGGCGGCGCAGGAGTCGATGCGCGAGGTGTACGAGATCGCCGACCTGATCATCCCCGGTCACGACAACGTGTTCATGAACCCACGGTCGGCGGGGATGTGACGCGCGGGGTCACTGCGGCTGCGGCTCGACCGTGGAGGCCAGCTCGCGGCTGTGCGTGTCCACGGCCTTCACGATCAGTTCCTGCAGGTTCTTGGGCGTCACCGTGTCCACCACGTTGTTGATCAGGATCGAGAAGGCGTACCAGTTGTCGTCCTTGGCCTTGAGGTATCCGGACAGCGTCCGCACGTTGTTCACGAAGCCGGACTTGCCGAACACCCGCCCGCGCAGGTCGGAATTGGCAAAGCGGTGCTCGAGCGTGCCGTCCTTGCCGGAGATCGAGAGGCTCGTGAAGAAGGCGTCCTTGGTGTCCTTGTTGTGCCAGTTGTAGGCCAGGATCTGGCAGAGTGCGTTGGCGGAGATCGCGTTCTCCTTGGAGAGCCCGCAGCCGTCGTCGAACTTGAACTCGGTTTCCGCCACTCCGATCTTCTTGAGGTAGGCGGCGTTGGCCTGAGTTCCGTTCTTCCAGCTCCCCGGCTCGTTGGTGACCGCGGCGCCGATCCGCTTGCACAACGCCTCGGCGTAGAGGTTCATGCTGTCCTTGTTCGCCCGCGCCAGCACGGTCGCGATGGGCGTCTCGTTGACCGCCAGCAATTGCCAGCTCGGATCGCCGTCGAGACCGGTCTTGAGCAGCGAGGCGCGGAGGGTGCGGTCGCGCGCTGGCTTTGCCGCGGCGATCTTCACGCCCGCGGCGTTGAACGTCTCCGCGAGCACCGTCGCCGTGAAGAGGCTCGGGTCATGCACGGTCACGGAGACCGGCACGTCCGTGCTGTAGGGCGTGTGCCCCTTTAGCACGATGTTGTTCCCGCCGGGAATGCGCGACAGCCAGATCGCGTTGTCGCCACCGGTCACGCAGGAGTTCGCGATGTTGGCAAAGGTCGTCGCGGGCTCCGCCACGTAATTCACGGGCTCCCCCGGGGTCGTAACGTGGATGTAAAAGTCGATGCAGTTGGCATTCAGGTTCAAACCGGCCACCTCGGCGACATACCGCTTGTGGATCTGGTCGCTCGGCCAGTGTGGGTGGAGGAACTGCTCGTCGAAGATGCTGTCGTCCACCACGACCCGGGCGAAGTTGCCAACCCCATTCTTGTTCAGTTGTTCGGCCCAGTTCTTGAAGAGGGTGATGGACGTCCAGCCCGACTTGCGGAGCAACTCGGCGTCACCCAGGGTGGGGTCGCCATCGCCGATGAGGACCAGGTCGTTGTTGTGCTTTAGCAGGAGCGTGCGGAACTTAAAGTCCGCCCCCAAGGCGTCGAGCGCGTCGGACGTCGTGACCAGCTTGAGGTTGCTGGCGGGGATGAGCGGGATGTCGGAGTTGTGCCGGAACAGGATCTGGTTGCTTTGCGGGGCGTCACCCAGGCGAATGATCTCGACGCCGACCTCGGCCTTATTCAGCGTCTTGTCCTTCAGGATCGTCTGGATGTCGCTGTTGAGGTCTGCGCGGGCCCAAGTGCCGACGGACAGGAGAGTTGCGATCGCGACGATGAGGGGTTTGAAGCGGTGAGTCATCCTTGATCCTCTTCTCATCGGCCCGTCCCTGGGCCGGCTTGCAGGGCGCTAGAGTACCCGCCGACCCATCGGGTGCAAGGCTTGCGCCCAAAACGCCTGGGAGCTGAGGGCGCGGATCGGAATCCTGACCGCAAACAAGCCAAGTTTTCGATTGACTTGATTCCTCGTCCCTGACGACAATGTCGGCACATCACTTCAGGTTCGGCATTCGGATTTCGGACCTTCAATTCGTGTGGATCGCGCGCACATCTTCTTCGCGGAGGCTTTCATGGGCCGGCGTTGCCGCAATCGTTTGCAGGGATTCACGCTCGTCGAATTGCTCGTCGTCATCGGCATCATTGCCCTCCTGATCGCCGTCCTCCTCCCGGCGCTTCAGAAGGCGCGCGAGCAGAGCATGCGCGCCAAGTGCATGTCCAACCACAAGCAGATCATGACCGCCCTGATCATGTACACGAGCGAGAACAGGCTCGCGATGCCGTTCATCAACTCCAACGGGATCGAAAGCGGTGGCAAGTTCAAGGGCCCCGGTTGGCTCTACGAATACTCGACGGCCGCCGGAAACGGGCACAGCATTCAGTCGGATGTCGAGCGGGGCGCATTGTGGCCGTACCTGAAAACCTATGAGGTTTATCACTGCCCGTTCGACGTCCCACCATACACGCAGGGGGGCACGCGGAACCTGACCAGCTACCTGATCAACCGGTACATGAACTGGATCACCCCCTTCGCCGTCCCGAAGATCAGTTTCTTCAGGCCCGATACGTATTGCTTCTGGGAAGCCGATGATGCGTTGACGAGCGCTTCCTGGAACGACGGGAACAACTATCCCAACGAGGGCCTGACCGACCGGCACGGCAAGGGCGGCAAAGGCTCCAAGGGCGGCATCGTGAGCTTCATCGATTCGCACGTGGAATGGATCACGCTCCAGGAGTTCAACGACGAGGTGACCAACTGGAGCAACAACAGGTTCCCGAACCGTTTCGCGCGGGTGAAGATGGAGTGATCAGGCGGCGTAGCGGAACATGCCGGTAGTCTGGCGGCCGATGAGGTTCATCAAGCGCTTTTCCATCGGCGGGTGGGTGGCGAAGAGGTTGGCCATGCTTCGCAGGGGATTCAGCGGCTCGACGATGAACATGCTGTTGTAGGCGGGGTTGGTCTCCAGCGGGATCCGCTGGCTTTGCAGCTGCAGTTTCTCGAGCGCCGAGGCGAGGTACATGGGGTCGCCGGCGAGGCGCGCGCCCTCGTTGTCGGCGTTGAACTCGCGGGAGCGGCTGATCGCCGCCTGGATGAGGACCGCCGCGATCGGCGCGAAGATGAGGAAGAGAAGCGCCACGAGCGGGTTGCCACCGCCCTCGTCATCGTCGCGGGACGACCCGCCGAACCAGAACGCCAGGTAACCCAGTGAGCTGATCGCGGCGGCGATCGTGGCGGCGACGGTGCTGATCAGGATGTCGCGGTGCTTCACATGCGCCAGTTCGTGGCCCATGACGCCGGCGATCTCGTGGCGGTCGAGGATTCGCAGAAGGCCTTCGGTGGCGCAGACGGCGGCGTGCTGCGGGTTGCGGCCGGTGGCGAAGGCATTTGGAGCGTCGCTGGGCGCGACGTAGACGCGCGGCATGGGCAGGTTTGCCCGCTGGGCGAGTTGGGCGGTGATCTGGTACAGCTCGTGATCGGGGCCGACCTCGCGAGCGCCCATGGACATGAGCGCGATCTTGTCGCTGTAGAAGTACGAGATGAAGTTGGTAACCGCGGCGATGCCCAAGGCGATGATGACCCCCTGCCTGCCACCGATCAGGTGACCGGCGAGCAGGATGATTCCGCTGAGCGCGCCTAAGAAAAAGACGGTCTTGACGTTGTTATAGAACTTCGAGTTCATCCGCACGATCTCCGTTCGTGACCACCATTGTCGGTGGACTACCGATGATAGGCAGATCGGGCAATCGCGGGATTAGAATCGGGGCGCGATTTTGGAATCCGCGAAGAGGCAAGCCATGCCGTCCCGGTTGGCGGGGTCAGGTTTTAAGTTTTCGTCCGAGGGTTTCTTCCACCGATACGACTTTGGAGTCGAGTCTTCCCGACTGACCGCGGCGCCAGTCCATCTTGACCGTGCAGGCGATGCGGTTGGAGTCCTTGGAGAGGTCTTCGTAGCAGCGCTGGATAACGGCCATGACCGCCGGCCATTCTCCTTCGATGCAGGTGCCCAGGGGGCCGAGTTTGTAGGGTAGGCCCGAGCGATCGACGATGTCGAGGGCACGGGCGACGTACTTGCCGACGGATTCACCCTTGTCCATGGGCCAGATGCTGAACTCTGCGAGAAGCATGATCCAACCTTTCTCGGACAAAACTGTCCCAATGGTATGCGGGATGCTACAATTGGGTAGCGCGGCGACCAGGGCACCGCGATCTTCTGATGAAGGGAGCACGGCCATGAAACCTTTCGTGCTTGCAATCGTGCTGATGCTGGGGACGGCCACTTACGCGGCGCCAGCGAAGGTGTTGCTGTTGCCCTTCGAAGCGGTGGGGGATGCGACCAAACCATGGGTGGCTAAGGCGGTGCAGCAGAACCTGGTCGCAGAGCTTAGCCGGGTGAACTCGGTGACACCTGCGACGGTGGATACCGGTGCGGCGGATCTGAACGCGGCGCTGAACGCCGCCGACAAAGAGAAGGCGGATTTCGTCGTCTTCGGCTCGTATCAGGCGGTGGACAACGAACTGCGCATCACCGGCCAAGTGGTTGACGTCGGCAAGAAGCAGGCGGTTGCGGGACTCAAGTCCACCGGATCACTGCGCGACCTCTTTGGCATGGAAGACGTGATCGCCACGCAAGTGAAACGCGCGTTGCCGCAGCCGCTGGTGGAAGCTGGGCCGGACATGCTCAAGCAACCCGCCGCGGCACAACCGCCTGCGGAAGGCGAGGCGCCGCAGCAGCCTGCGGCCGATGCGGCGGCCAACCTCGATCAGCGTGCCCGCGAGCTTCAGGACGCGATCGACCGGGCGCTGGACCGGATCCGGTACGCGACGCCGCCGGATTACGGCGGTGCGTACTACCCGCCGTACGACTACGGTTACGGCGGCTACGGTTATGGCTATGGCGTGTATGCGCCGATTTACTATTACCCCTACTTCAATCGATTCCACCACCGTGTGATTCACCACGGGCCGCATTCGGGGGTCGGGGTTCACGGCAACTTCCACGGCCAGAACTTCAACTTCCACGGCCAGAACGTCGCCGGCGGTTTTCGCGCCGGCATCGGCAGCGGCTCGGGCATGCATGGCATGCAGCGCGCCGGCAACTTCGCGAGCTTTGGGCGGATGTCCGCGAGCTTCGGGCGAATGTCGCGGTAACGGCGGTGTTCATCACGCGAGAACCATCGCGCGAGGCAGCAGGCGATCTGCCTCGCGGTTTCTGCGCGCGCGATTGCGGATTTCAAGGTTTTCCACGCGCGAACCGATGCTATCCGTGGCGCGGATTGACGGCCCTCCTGGCCTGTGCATCATGGCCTCCATGACCAAGGAACAACTGGCCAAGCGGATATCGGACCTGGCGCTCCTTCGTGGCGAGTTCACGCTCCGCAGCGGCCGAACGAGCAACTATTACCTGGACAAGTACCGCTTCGAGACCGATCCGGAAGTATTGCGGGCGCTGGGGAAGATGCTCGCGGAACGCGTCACGCCCGACATTGACCGCCTCGCCGGGCCCGAATTGGGTGCGGTCGCCCTTGCGGCGGCTGCGGCGATGGAATCGGGCAAGCCGTTCGTCCTGGTGCGAAACAAGAAGAAGGAGTACGGCACCGGGAAGGCGATCGAGGGCGTCCTCAACAAAGGCGAGCGGGTGCTGATCATCGAGGACGTGCTGACCACCGGTGGACAGGTTCTGGAGTCGGTGGCGTCTTTACGGGAGGCCGGCGCCACGGTCGAGCGGATCGTCGCGATCATCGACCGGATGGAAGGCGCGCGGGCGAACATTGAGGGGGCGGGGTTGAGGTTCGAGGCGCTGTTTACAACGAAGGACTTGGGAGTATGAAACGGGAGCGTGGGCGTGTTCGACAACGCATACTGGTTACGTGATGCGGCG
Source organism: Tepidisphaeraceae bacterium (assembly GCA_036558265.1). GTDB lineage: Bacteria > Planctomycetota > Phycisphaerae > Tepidisphaerales > Tepidisphaeraceae > RYN-433. Next base: position 8,506 of record DATBFY010000639.1, read on the forward strand.
AACAAGGCGGTGCGGCGGGCGAAGAAGCTGGTCGGCCGGCCTGACAACGCGCCGTGGATCCTCCGTCCGCCCGGCGGGACGCGCGGGGCGAACGCGTACGTCGATTTCATCGTCGCGCTTGATTTCATCGGGAACAACGCGGTCCTCACGCGGATGTTTCACCAGGCGCTGTCGCCGTATGGCCTGAGCCTCCTGATCGCCAACAAGCACAACGTCCGCAGGCTGACCGAGGACCTGCGCCACGGCCGGATCAAGCCGCACGTGCTGCTGGACCTGTGTTCGGCGTGCGAGCGTGAGTTCGGCGAGCTCCTGCGCGTCGCGGCCGCCGCCGGGATTTACACGATCGGGCAACCGGAGAAGCTGGAACGGTGGACGTACAAGGCGCGGGCGCAGCAGCATCTGGAGGACGCGGGCCTGCCCGTCCCGCCGACGGTAGTGATCCGCGCCGACCAGCCGAGCCGGGAGCTTACCCTCGAGGAACGCCGCGCCGTTGGTGAGGCGTGCGTGATCAAGCCGTCATGGGGCGTCGCCGGGAAGGGGGTCATGGTCAACGTCAGGCCCACGAGAGAAAACATCGACGCCGCGCGGCAGTTCGATCCGAAAGACGACTACCTCGTCCAGCGGATGATCAAGTGGGAGAAGCTTGGTAGTCGCAGCGCTTACGTGCGCGGCTACAACGTCCTGGGCCATCGCACGCTTCTCTGGTGGGCGCCGGAGACCAAGCAGTACGACCTGTTGACCTGGGAAGAGCTTCAGACCTACGACCTGATGGGCGCGATCGACCTGATCGACCGCATGGCGCGGCTGACCGGGATGGACTATTTCTCCAGCGAGATCGCGATCACGAGCGGCGCAGGCGGCCAGTCTCGGTTCGTCCTGATCGACTACTGCAACGACCAGTGCGACCTGAACCCGATCACCGCGCAGCCGGATGGCTTGCCCGAGCCATGGGTCCGCTGGGCGTGCGAGCGGTTCGCGGAGTTCGTCTGGCGCAAGCGGCAGGGCGTCGAGCCGGCGCCCGGGCATACGGTCTGGCTCGCCAATGGCACGGCGGCGCCGGCGGGGGATTCGTCGAACGTGCGGATGGTGACGGCGGCTTGAGGGCGTCGAGTTGCGGGCGCGCCGTCCCTTTTGTTCCCGGTTCTGTGTGCCCCGCCTGACATTCGATCGCGCGCCTCGCTGGAAGCACGCCCCCGTTGCTGCTACGCTCGGACCTGTCGTGCGCGCGGCCTGGCCCGCGCGGCATCTTATGTCGCTTCCCCTGTCGCTCCCCACCCTCCAGAACTGGTCCTGCCACAGTTGCGGCAATTGCTGCCGGCATCACCAGATCCTCGTCTCCGACGCCGAACGACAACGCATCCTGGACCAGAAGTGGACGGTGGCCGATGGCGTGCCCGAAGGCAACCTCGCCTTCGCCAAAGCCGGCGGCGGCCGATATCGCCTGGCCCACCGCGCCGACGGGGCTTGCGTGTTCCTCGACGAACGCAACCGCTGCCGCATCCACGCGAAATTTGGTGAGGCCGCCAAGCCCAGCGCCTGCCGCATCTACCCCTTCGCCTTCCATCCCACCGGCGAGCGCTCGATGGCCGTCGCGATTCGCTTCGACTGTCCTTCGGCGGCAGCGAGTCACGGCGCGCCGCTTTCCGAGCAGCGCCGCGAGCTCCAGGCCCTGCGCGACCTGGCGGTTCCCGAGCGCGATGATGCGTGGAAGGCGCCGCGCATCTCGGCCGGGCAGCAGCTCGATTGGCCCGACACGCTGCAAATCGTGCGGCGATTTCGCCAGATGATCTGCCAGCCCGACAATGATGCGCGCCTGGCGACTCGTCTGATCCACGCGCTGTTCGTCGCGGGGATGCTTGGCCGCGCCACGTTCGACAAGGTTCGCGGCGAGCGCCTGGAGGAACTGCTTGACACGCTGGCCACCTGTGCGCCCCACGAGACCGTTGCCGCGTCGGAGAATCTCCCGCCACCGTCGAGCCTGGCGCTGGCGCAGTTTCGCCTGACCGTCGCCCAGTATGCAGTGCGCGACACGCTGGCGGATACCGGCCTCTTCTACCGCATCGGGAAGGCCCTGGCGGGGCTGCGCTTCACACGCGGCAAGGGTGAGACGCCGGAGATGCAACCGGGTCTTGGCCGGGTCCCCTTCTCCGACCTCGAGCGACCCGCTACCGGTAACGCGCCCGAGATCGATGTGCTCCTCGAGCGCTACTTCGACGTCAAGCTCACCGGCATGGGCTTCTGCGGCCTGGGCTGCCACGGGCTGAACGTCGTCGAGGGCTTCCAGAACCTGGCGCTGCTCTACCCGGTGGCGATGTACCTGGGGCGATGGTTCGCCCGCACGCGCAACATTGACGCCATTGCGGGAAGCGATGTTCGAAACGCCTTGTCGGCCATCGATCACCATCACGAACGGTCGCCGCTGATGGCGTGGGGCAATTTTCGAAACCGGGTGAAGTGGCTGGCGGAGAAGGAAGAGATCGGGAAGTTGATCGGCTGGTATGCGCGATGAGCGGCATTGAAGCCAAGGCCGGTCGTGCTGAGGGCTTGGCATCGCCAAATTTGACTTTTCACATTCGACCTTTGACATTGGTGCCCATGGTCGAGATCTCCACGCAGTACCAGGGCCAGCTTCGCTGCACCGCCACGCACGGCCCGAGCGGAAACACGCTCACCACCGACGCGCCCAAGGACAACATGGGCAAGGGCGAAGCGTTCTCGCCGACCGACCTGGTCGCCACGGCGCTGGCGACGTGCGTGCTAACCACGATGGGCATTGTCGCGCAGCGGCACGACCTGGACATGACCGGTGCGACGGCCAAGGTAACCAAGGAAATGGCCAGCCAGCCGACGCGGCGGATCGGCCAGCTCACGCTCCACATCCATATGCCCAGAAGGCTCTCGCCCGAAGACCAGCAGCGGCTGGAGAACGCCGCCCACACCTGCCCCGTCCACAAGAGCATGCACCCCGACGTTCAGATGCCGATCACGTTCACGTGGGGATAAATCCAAGGCGGAAGGAGGACGGATGAAGGATAAAGCAGATCACGGTGCTCCGCGCGATCCGGTCACGGATACGAGTGATCTGATTCGGCCTTCGTCCCGCGCCACGCGCGTCCGCTACAAGGTGATGGCGCTCCTGTGCGTCCTGGCTTTTCTGACCTACTTTGACCGCGTCTGCATCGTTCGGGCCCAGCTCGTGATGCAGCGGGACCTGCACATCTCCGACGCCCAGATGGGGCTGATCCTGGGGGCGTTCTGGCTCGCGTATGCATTGTTTGAGATTCCCGGCGGATTCCTGGGAGACCGGTACGGCGCCCGCGGGACGCTGACCCGGATCGTGCTGGCGTGGAGCCTCTTTACCGCGCTGTCGGGATCGGCGACGGGATTCCTCTCGCTGCTCGCGTATCGTTTTCTGTTCGGCGCGGGGGAGGCCGGAGCGTTTCCGAACATGGCGCGGATTCAGGCGGCGTGGCTGCCGGCACGGTCGCGCGCCCGCGCGGGAGGGTTCCTCTGGATGATGGCCCGCTGGGGCGGGGCGTTCTCGCCGATCATCTTCGGACACATGATGCGCGGGTTCGAATCCCCCGGCTTTCACAACGCCGTGACCGGCACGCCGCTCGAACACGTTGCGCCCTGGCGCCTGGGGTTCTGGATGTCGGGGCTTCTGGGCAGCGTCTGGGTGATCGCCTTCTGGTTCTGGTTCCGCGACAACCCCGCGGACAAGCGATCGGTCAACGCCGCGGAGCTTGTCTTGATTCGCGAGGGGCGATCGAGCAGTGAATTGCCCGGAAGTCATCGTCCGGCGCCCGGCGTCATCCGCGCGGTGTTCAGCTCGGGCACGCTGTGGCTCATCGCGATGGTATACGTCTGCGGAAGCTTCGGCTGGAGCTTTTTCGTCAGTTGGATGCCGCGGTTTTTGAAGGACGTTCACGGGGTCACCTTCGAGAAGTCGGAGTGGATGAACGTCCTGCCCATGTTCTTCGGCGGCATCGCCTGCCTGCTCGGCGGGTCGCTGTCCGACTGGCTGGTCAAGGCAACCGGCCGCAAGCGCCTCTTCCGCGCGGTCTTTCCCCTCTGCGGCGACCTGACGGCGGCCTGCGCGATGCTGGGCATCCGCTTCGTGAAGAGTCCCGAGCACGCGACGATCCTGCTGTGCGTCGCGTCGGCGGCCCATGACTTCGGGCAGGCGGTCAACTGGGCGACGATCGTGGACGTGGGCGGACGATTCGCCGGCACGGCTTTCGGGTTCATCAACATGGTCGGCAACTTCGGCAACACCGCCCAGCCGTACGTGGGCCAGTTGATCTTCAATCACCTCGGCTGGAACGCGCTCTTCCTGACCTACGCGGCGTTCTTCGCCACCGCATCGTCGATGTGGCTGTTCATCGATCCGAACCGCCGCTTCTACCCGGAACCGGAGCACCCGCCGGAGCCTCCTGATCAGGGATTCGAGGCGCCCCTGACAGCGGGGACGGCGGCGGCGGCAACGGCGACGAGTCGCTGACCGCGGCGGCCACGACGACCACGGCAGGCGCCTGGCCGATGGTCGATTCTGACCTTTCGCTTCGCTCGGCGATCTCGTTGCTTCGCTGGAACACCTCCACGAGCGCCAGGCCGATCGCGGCCACGACCGGGCCGACGAACAGGCCCAGCACGCCGAATACCTGCAGCCCGCCCAGCACGGAGAAGAAGATGATCAGCTCGTGGAGCTTGGCGCGCTTGCCGACCAGGCGCGGGCGGAGCACGTTGTCGATGGTGCCGATCACCGCCATTCCCCAGACGACGAGGAAGATCGCCTTGCCCCAGTGGTGCGTCGCCGCCAGGTAGATCGCCGCCGGGGCCCAGACGATCGCCGACCCGGCCATGGGGATCGTCGAGAGCAGGAACATCACCACGCCCCAGAGCAGCGCCGACGGCAGTCCGACGATCAGGAAGGCGATCATCCCCAGGAACCCCTGCGCCGCCGCGATCACGAGCACCCCGTTGACGCTGGCGGCGATGACTTCACCGGTTCGGCGGAAGATGGTGTCCGCCTGCTCCTGCGAAAGCGGTAGCGCCGCGCGGATGGCAGAAAGGACGCGTTCGGAGTCCCGCAGGAGGTAGTAGAGCGTGAAGAGCACGAAGAAGACCTGCACGATGCCGCCGAGCACCCCCCCGACGATTCCGAGCGAGCGGGTGGCGATCGCGCCGCCGACGGCCCCGAGCCTGCTCGCCAGGAGCTTGGGGTCGCGCAAAAGGTCGAGGTTCAGATATTGATCGAGCTTCTGGAAGATCCACGAGTTGGGGTCGAGCAATCGCTTGACCCCATCGATGAGGGAATCCACCGCCGGGGCCCCCTGCCGCACGACCGCCGCCGTCACCAGGGTCAACGGTACGAGGACGGTCAGCACGACGAGCAGGGTCGTCAGGATCGCGCTCGCCGACGCGGAGTAACCGCGCCGGCGCAGGTGCGCCTGGACGGGCCAGGCCACCATCGCCAGCACCGCCGCCCACAGCAGGACGTCCACGAACGGCTCTAACATCAGCCAGCAGAGGTAGAGCACGATCGCGGTTGCGGCGACCAGCGCCAGCCACCGTGCATTCAGTCGAGTCGATGCCTTCTCCATCGTGAAGGCCATTTCACCGCAAGGACGCGCAAGAAGAAAGCCCGCGACGCAGGTACCACGCACACGCGCGCCGCTGCGCCGGTCACCGCGCGAATTGGGAGGTACGCCCGTCGTGAAATCGTGGCGCGGGGGCGATACAATCGTCGGGGACGACTGCCGACGCGCATTAGGGAATCCCGGAGGTTGTTTCGTGGCCCAGGCCGACATCATCATTGCCGACGACAAGCTGCTCCCGCACGCGGTGGAGCTTTACAACTCGATGTTCCGGCCCAAGCGGGAGGTGGACTTCTTCAAGCGGCGGTTCATGGGGCGGTACAACTGTCTGACGCTGCTGGCGCGGTTCAGCGATAAGCCGGTCGGGATGTGGATCGGCTTCGAGCTCAAGCCGGGGATGTTTTACCACTGGCTGGGCGGGGTGGTCAGCGACGCCCGGCGGCAGGGCGTGGGCCGGCAGTTGCAGGAGGCCCAGCAGGCCTGGGCGAAGGACCACGGCTACGAGTACGTCCGCTGCGAATGCATGAACCACCAGCGGGAGTTCATCCACTTCGCCGTCGCCATGGGCTACGACATCGTGGGGATCCGGTGGGATTCGACGCACGCGGATAACCTGATCGTGTTCGAGAAAAACCTGATCGAATAGCGGAATAGAAGCGACAAGCGACAAGTCAGAAATGAGAAGTGGTCAGAACCGCTACGGTCGCGTCCGTCTTCCTTCTCGCTTCTGACTTCCGACTTCTATGTCATATTCCATCGACATCAGCGAAGTCGGGCCGGCGGAGTATCCGCTGATCAAGGTGCTGCGGGACACGATCTTCGAGGAGTATTCGCACCGGTTCAGCACATCGTTCGAGGAGATCATCGAGGACAAGCGGGACGTATTGGCGCTGATCGCCCACCTGGAGGGAAACCCGGTCGGGTACAAGCTGGGCTATCGCGAGCGGCCGGGGCATTATCACTCGTGGACGGGAGGCGTGTTGAAGGAGTATCGGGGCCAGGGGATCGCGGCGCGGATGCAGGCGTGGCAGCATGCCTGGCTGCGCGCGCGGGGGTATCGATCCGTCTCCTTCAACTCGTTCAACAAGTTCCGGCAGATGTTGCAGTTTGGCTTGGCGAGCGGATTCGTGCCGGATGGTGTGAACGTGCGGCCGGAGGGCGAGCTGGCGATCCATTTCGTGAAGGATCTAAGCCAGCCCGATTCGCCACCACGGGAGAAACGGCCGGCGCTGGAGGTTCACGTCGAGTCGGTCGGGCCCAACTATCACGGGCTGATCGCGCAGTTGGCGTCGGAGACGGTCGAGCCGGTCAGCGAACCTGACATTGACCGGGAGATGGCGGGTCAGAATGCATTGGCCCTGGTGGCGTTTGCGGACGGGCGGCCGGTGGGCTTCAAGATCGGTCGCGGGCGCGAGGGACGGCGGCGGTTGTTCACATCAAGGCTGGGCGGGGTGATGAACGAGTATCGCGGGCGCGGCGTGGCGTCGGCGCTGGCGCGACATCAGATTCGGGCGGTTGCGGGAATGGGCTATCCCGCCATCCGGTGCCATGTGAAGAACGACAACGTGCCGATGCTTCGCATGGCGCTGCACGAAGGGTTCGGGATCATCGGGATGATCTTCCACGAGGGACGAAAGATGGCGCTGGTGGGGCTGGAGCGGCCGATCGACCCGGAGCGGGACCGAGGTTGATATCCACAGGTTCGGAAAACTGGGATTGCCGCGCCGGGCCGAAATTGTGTAGTACCGATCCGGGGGGTGGCGTCCATGGTCTGACCAGACGCGCGTGATGGGACGCCGTCAAATTGCGAGGACGTTCGTATGTCGATTCGTCGTTGGAAGAGCAGCCAGAGCGTCATAGAGCCCCTGGAAGATCGGCGATTGTTGTCCAGCGTGTCACTGGCGTTCAGTGGTGGATCGGGCGCGATCGCCGACACGGGTTTCAACAGCGTGTTGCCGACCAGCAGCGGAAAAGGGCTGATTTCGTCCAATCTGCGGCTCAGCAACGGTCAACTGCTCGTGACCACGACGGCCGGCGATTTGACGCGCAACAACCAGGACGACGCCCTGACGGTCGGGGTCAACGCCACGACGGACTTCGTCGTTCAGACGCGGCTGCGCTCGCTGGCATTTAAGGCAAACTGGCAGAACGGGGGGATCTTTATCGGCACGAACCAGGACAACTACGTCAAGATCGTTGCGGGATATAACGGGGGGACAGGGCTTCAACTGGGCAGTGAAATCGGCGGCGCGTTCACCAACGCCAAGCTGGCATCGATGAACTTCAGCGGCATCAACACGCTGGACCTGCGGTTGAAGGGTACGGCATCGAGCAAGGTGGTCGTCGCGCAATATCGCGTGAACAGCGACAGCGATTCGGCGTGGGTCACGTTCGGGCAGGTGACCAACGCGAGCGTGTTTTCCAGCGCCGCGCGGGGCGGCATCGTCTCGACCAACCTGGGGACCTCGGCCACCGTGGTGGACTACGACTCATTTTCCGCCAGCGACGGCGCGACGACACCTCCACCGCCGCCACCGCCGCCGCCGGGCACGATCTCGGTGGGCGCGAACGTGAACGTCACGCGGATGGGCGGAAACCAGGTCGAGAGCGAGATCGCGATCAACCCGACGAACGCGAACAACGTGGCGACCGTCGCCGTGAATCAGAACAACGGCGGGTCGGCGCTCCTGGTCAGCCGAAGCTTCGACGGCGGCAAGACCTGGACCAACGCATCGCTGGGCGCGACACAGGACCACCTCAGCGGCAGCACGCCGCGCGTCGATCCGCACATCACCTTCGACCGGTTCGGCAACTTATACGTCGTGTATGAGGTGGCGGCGTCGTCGTCGGAGATCCGGGTCATCATTGCGCGAAGCAGCGACGGCGGGCAGACGTTCTCGACCAGCACCGCCGTGGGCGGGCAGGGACTCGGGATCGATTTTCCGATCATCGCCACGGGTCCGGACGCGACGAATGCGGGGCGCGAAACGGTTTGGGTGGGATACACGGATACACGGCTGCACCGGATCCGCGTGGTGGCGGCAACGTCCAGCGGCAAGGGGAACCTCAGCGGCTTTACGACACCGGTAACGGTAAGCGATTCCAACGGCAGTTACGGCTCCATCGCGGTCGGTCCGTCGGGACAGGTCGTGGTCGCTTGGCAGACGAGCACGGGCAGCCAGGGCCCATCAAAGATCTACATGGACGTGGATACCGATGGGCTTGGGACCGGCAAGACCTGGGGCGTGGACAAATTCGTGACCAACACCAACGTCGGTGGCTTTGACTCCATCCCCGCCCAGCCCAACCGCACGATCGACGCCAACGTGGGTGTGGCGTTCGATCGCAGCGGAGGTTCGCGTCGCGGACGGCTTTACCTGGTCTACACGGACGAGGACGGGAACGAGACCAACGACACGGACATTGTGCTGCGCCACTCGGATAACCTCGGCGCCGGCTGGAGCGCGCCGCTGATCGTCAACGATGACAACACGACGCGAAGCCAGTTCTTGCCCGCGATGGCGGTGGATCAATCGACCGGCAACGTGGCCATCGTCTGGCGCGACGCTCGGAACAGTTCGGGCAACAACACGGCCCAGCTTTACGGCACGGTCAGCATCGACGGCGGCGCGAGCGTGCGGCCCAACGTGCGGATCGGCGCGGGTATGTCCAATCAGTCAGGGGCGAACCAGTCGGGCGATCTGGATTTCGGGGATTATGAGGGCGTGGCGTTCGCCAAGGGAAAGTTCATCCCCGTGTGGGCGGATAATTCGAACTCGACGGGCAATAACCCGGATGGCACGAATTCGAAGCTCGACCTATACACGGCCGTGGTAACCGTCAGTTAAAGAAGTCGCTCACGGCCGCAGCATGTCGATGATCGCGCGGAAGCGAATCTCGGTCTGCTCGTAGGGGACCTCGTGCTTGTGGAACGGGTAGACGTCGATGCGCTTCTCGGCCGTGATGTGGTTGTACACGCCAAAGACGCTGCTCGGCGGGCAGACGTCATCCCAGAGGCAACTTGAAACGATCGTCTTGCAGCGGATCCAGGGGGCGAGGTTGAGATTGTCGAAATAACTGAGCGTGCGAATGACCGTGTCGTAGAGTTGGGGAAAGTTCTTCAGGAAGGCGGGGATCTCCGGGTACGGCCCGGCGGGGGCGATCTCGATGGCCCGACGATAGTCGCACAGGAACGGGCCGTCCGGCAGGCAAAGGGCCGGGCGGTCGGAGAGCGCGGAGACGGCAAGCGAAAGCCCGCCCCCCTGGCTGAAGCCGGTCACCGCGAGCCGCGCGTCGTCTACCTCCTCGCGTTGGGCGAGGAGTTCGAGAGCGCGGAGGGCGTCGGCGTAGACGTAGCGGTAGTAATAGGCCCGGGCGTCGCGGATGCCCTGGGTCATCCAGCCGATCTGGTGGCCTTCGGGATAGGTGGCGGCGTCCTGGGATTGGCCGTTCTGCCCGCGGCAGTCCATCGCCAGGACACAAATCCCCTGGGAGGCGAGGGCCAGGAGGTCGAGCGGGCGCGGGGCGCGGCCGCTGTAGCCGTGGTAGACGCAGACGGCGGGGAACGGCCCGCGGGCCTCGGGGCGGACGTACCAGCCCGCGATCCGGCCCCCCTGCTTGTCGGGGCCTTTGAATCCGTCGAATCGGACGGCATAGCAGACCAAACCGCGCGTGCGCAGGTCATAGGGGATCAGCTCGGCGTTGAGCGGTTGCTTGAGGGCGTCGGCGGTGGTGGACTCCCAGAAGGATTCGAAATCGGCCTGGCGATAGAGGGGGGGCTTGTACTGCCGCAACTGGTCGAGCGGCATGTCGATGGAGGGCATAGGGGTGTCCTCGCGTGACGCGCGATAGCCCGGTCGCTCACGCGACCTCGCCGGAAGGTTCCTCCGTCGAAGTGTAACGATGGTTGTGCTATTTTCCCATCATGCAGATTCGCCCGGGACAGCCCGCGGATGTGGAGCGCCTGATCGACCTCGATGGCACGATCGAATCGGGCGAGTACCTGCACGTGGAGCGCACCGGGGAAGGGCTGGCGGTCGGCTGGCGACTGGAGGAGCGGCCGTTTCGCCAGAAGCGTGTGGACCCCAACGCGGTGGACGAGGATCGGCGGTTCGTGATGAAGCAGATCCTGGCGGGCGTGGAGGAGGGAATGGTGCTGGTCGGCGAACATGGCGATCAACTCGTCGCGCTGGCGGTGGCGCGGCCGGCGGTAGAGCGCGGGACGTTCGAGTTGGTCGAGCTGCGGGTGGATTACGACGTTCGCCGGGAGGGGTTGGGCAGCGCGATGCTGTACCAGATCATCGCGCGGGCGCGGGAGTCGGGCATGCGGGCGGTCATGGCGATGACGCTGACGAATAACGTGCCCGCCGCCCGCTTCCTCGCCAAGGCCGGATTCGACGTTGGCGGGGTGGACACGCACTTCATTACGAACCACGACCTGGTGAAGGAGGCGGTGGCGTTGTTCTGGTATGCGGCGTTGGATTAGGTCGAGGGTTCAGGATTTGGGGTTCAGGGTTCAGTGATGGACAGCGCAGACGGTGAGCAGAAGGTCGATGGGGCGCGCGAGCACGACGAGGAGATCGCCGCCGAGGAGGCACCGCCACCGTCGCGTCCGGAGACCTCGATCGACCTGGACGCGCCGGGGATGGCCAAGGCGGAGGGGGTGGCCGAGCGCATCGAGGACCTTCCCGCCCCCGACGGTGCCGCGGTCATGGAGCGGATGACGCCGGCGATGTCCGCCGACGTCGCCGAGGCGCTGGACCCGGAAACCGCGGGGCAGATCCTGTCGGAAATGGACGCGACGCTGGCGGCGAGCGTCATCGCCGACATGGAGGTGCCCGAGGCCTCGATGGTGCTCGAGGCCATGGACCCCGACGACCGGGTGGACATCCTCGAGCACGTGCCCCAGCCGCTGCACGACCAGCTCATCAACGAGATGGCCGCCCTCGAGGCCGCCGAGGTGCGCAGCCTCGAGCAGTACCCGCCCGACACTGCCGGCGGGATCATGACCACCGACGTCACCGCGCTGGACGAGAACTTAACCGTCGAACAGGCGATCGAAGAGCTGCGGCGACTGTCCGAAGAACTCGAGCAGATGTTCTACGTCTACGTGGTGGACCGGCGCAAGCACCTCGTGGGCGTGCTCTCGATGCGGGACCTGATCCTGGCGCGGCCCGGCCGAAAGCTCAACGAGATCATGATCCCCAACGTCAGCGCGCTGCCGGCGCCGATGGACCAGGAGGAGGTGGCGCGGCTCTTCGACAAGTACGGCTACATGGCCATGCCCGTTGTGGACGCGAAGAACCGGCTGATCGGTATCGTCACGGTCGATGACGTGGTGGACGTGTTACAGGAGGAGGCGACCGAGGACGTGCAGAAGATGTTCGGCGCCGGCGCCGAGGAACGCCTCAACAGCCGCTGGCAGTTCAGCTTCAAGATGCGGGTCTGGTGGTTGATCGTGAACCTGGCGACGGCGTTTCTGGCCGGCGCGGTCGTCGGCGCGTTCGAGGACACGCTGCACAGCCTGACGCTGCTGGCCATTTACATGCCGATCGTCGCCGGCATGGGGGGCAACGCCGGCGCCCAGGCGATGGCAGTCTCAATCCGCGGTCTGGCCCTGGGCAAGGTAGACCGCAAGTTGCTCTGGCACGTCATGTGGCGGGAGTTGATCGTCGGCGTCGCGATGGGGATCGTGGTCGGCCTGATCACGGCGGCGGTCGCGCTGCTCTGGCACCACAATGCCGGTTTGGGTTTGGTCGTGGGTCTGGCGCTGATCGTCAATCACACGCTGGCCTGCACGAGCGGGGCGGCGATCCCGTTCATCATGAAGAAGCTGGGGTTCGATCCGGCGCAGTCATCGACGATCTTCGCGACCACCTTCACCGACTGCGGCGGATTCTTCGTCTGCCTGGGCTTGGCAAAGATTAT
>DATBFY010000640.1:0-9585 GCA_036558265.1 Tepidisphaeraceae bacterium
GAGGCCGAACGCCGATGGGGACGCCTCGGGCGCGCGGGTCAGGAGCAGGTAATTCTGGCGGCGTGGGAGCAGTCGCTGGAGGAATGCGCGCATCGCGGCGGCAAGGTTACCGGGAACGACCCTCACTTCGCGACCGAGGCGGCGTTGTTCGATTTGGCGAGCAGGCGCTGGAAGGCGCGGTTGGTGACGACCCGGGCATCGAGCAGGATCGGCTGGACCGGCTCGCTGGTGCGCTCGAGGAGCTTGAGGATCTGGGTGACGCACCCTTCGGCCAGGGCCGGGATGTCCTGCATGGAGCAGACGATCGGGATGCGCAGGAGGTCGAACATGGTGATCTCGTCGAACACGCCGACGACCGGCGGGTTGTCGATGTCGCTCATCAGATCGACGACGCCCTGGGCGAGGAAATTGTTGGTGCAGACGACGGCCTGCACCTTGTCGATGACCGGGGCGAACTTCTGGTCGAAGGCTTCGCGGCCGGTGGCCTTTTGCGCCGGGCCCTCATGACGGGCGAGGACCTCGAAGCGGCTGGCGAGGACCTCGCAGCGGCGCCGGTGGGTGATGATGTGCTGCGGCCCGCAAAGCAGGGCAATCTTCTTGACGCCGGCCTGGTCGAGGGCGTCGGAAAGGATGTGGGACATCTGGTCCTGGTCGGAGGCGACCGAGGGGATGCCTTCGATGGGGCGGTCGAGGACGACCAGGGGCATCTTCTCCGGGACGGCCTGCAGGATCTGCTTGCGCGTGCGGGCCAGCGGGACGACGATCAGGCCGTCGATCCCCTTGGCGGCGACCAGGCGCAGGTAATCGGCCTCCTTCTCAACGTCCTCGGCACTGTTGCAGAGCATGAGCGAGTAGCCGTGGCGGGCGAGCGAGCGTTCGATCAGGCTGCCGAGCTGGGCGAAGAAGGGATTGGCGATGTCGGAGACGATGAGGGCGACGGTGTAAGTCCTTCGCGTGCGGAGACTTCGGGCGAGGAGGTTGGGGCGGTAGCCCAGGCGCTGAGCCGCCTCCTGGACGCGTTGCCGCGTTTCCTTGGAGATGCGGTTGGCCATCGCGCCCCCGGAGAGGACGCGGGAAACGGTGGAGACGGAGGTGTGCGTCTCGCGAGCGATATCGACCAAGGTTGGAGACATGGCATGACCCGCTGAAATCGGCCGGCAATCGATTGTAGCGTAAGCCTGCAAAGATCGGTAGTGAAATCGAATGCATAGGGGGAATTCCTCGGGTTTTCACCATCGATCGGGAGGTGCGGATGAGGCCGGTTTAGGCGGGGCATACGGGCGCGGGCGTTGTCAGCAGACCGGTCGGGCGGGCGTACAGCCCTATAATGCCCCCAATGAAACAGGCGATCAGCTCGAAACAGCGGGAACGGGAGTTTCTGGCGTCGCGACGCAGCGGGAAGTCGGCCGAGGCGGCTGCGGGGAAACCCGAACCGTCGGGCAACGACAAGTACCAGCCGGGAAGGGACGACAAGCCCAAGGCGGACAAGGCAACCCGCCGACGGTACCTGCGCGAGTATCGCAAGTGGCTTTGGCCCTACCGCTGGCAACTCTTCCTCATCTTCGCGCTGGCGCTGGTCACGACCGCGCTGGACATGGTCTGGCCGCTGGGGATCAAGCGGATCATGGACGGCGTGCTGGTGAACGCGTCGGCGACGCATTCGGCGCGGATCCATGAGCTGCTGCGGATCGGGAGCGTGATTATCGGCGTATTGATCCTCAAGCAGTTCCTGGACTCGGCGCGGTCATGGCGGATGGCGTCGCTGGACGCGCGGGTGACGATCCGGTTGCGGCGGCGGCTGTTCGAGCGCTTCCTGTCGCTGCCTCTCGCGAAGCTCTCGGAGATGAAAACGGGCGGGATCGTGTCGCGGCTGTCGAGCGACATCGACGCGATCAACGGGCTGGTGCAGATGGCGTTGATCTCGCCTGGGGTGGCGGTGATTCGCCTGGTGCTGACGTTTTCGGTGCTGATCTGGATGAGCTGGCAACTGGCGCTGGGGAGCCTGGTGTCGCTGCCGCCGCTGGCGCTGATCTCGTTGTTGTGGCTGAAGAAGGTGCGGCCGGTCTATCGCTCGGCGCAGCAGGATCGCCAGGACGTGGACGCGCGGGTGACCGAGACGTTCGGCGGGATCCGGATCGTGCGCGCGTTCCGGCGGGAGGCACGGGAGGAGAAGGGGTACGGCCTGGGGCGGCACACGATCCTGCGGAAGTTTTTGTGGGCGGTGCGGATGGAGCTGGCGCTGGAGACCGTGTGGGGGCTGCTGATCCCCGGGACGGTGCTCCTGATCGTGTGGTACGGCGGGTTCCTGGTGATCAACGGGAAGGCCAAGGTGGGCGATCTCTTTGCATTCCAGATCTTTGCGGCGCTGCTGATGCAGCCGGTGTGGGCGATCGTGTCGAGCGTGTCGCAGACGAACAAGAGCATGGCGGCGCTGGAGCGGGTCTTCGAGGTGCTGGAGATGCCGGCCGACAAGCCCGACGTCCCGGGCGCGGTGGATGCGCCGGCGCGGGTGGAGCAAATCCGGTTCGACCGCGTGAGCTTCGAGTACAGGGCCGGCACGGCGGTGATCCGGGACTTCTCGCTCGCGGTGCCGGGGGGGAGCGTGGTGGCGCTGGTGGGGCCCAGCGGGGCGGGGAAGACGACGCTGACGGACCTGGTGGCGCGGTTCTACGACCCGACGTCGGGGGCGATCCACCTGAACGGGATCGACCTGCGGCAATTCAAGCTGGCGAGCTATCGGGCGCTGCTGGCGGTGGTGCAGCAGGAGACGTTCTTGTTCGACGGGACGGTGCGGGAGAACATCGCATATGGTCGGCGGGGTATTTCGGACGCGGACATCCGCGACGCGGCCGGGCGCGCCAACGCGCTGGAATTCATCGAGCAGTTGCCCGAGGGGTTCGACACGCTCATCGGGGAACGCGGCTTCAAGTTGTCGGGCGGGCAGAAGCAGCGGATCAGCATCGCACGGGCGATCCTGGCCGACCCGCAGATCCTGATCCTCGACGAGGCGACGAGCAACCTGGATACGGAGAGCGAGCAGTTGATCCAGGCGTCGCTGAACGAGCTGTTGAAGCACCGGACGACGTTCGTGATCGCGCACCGGCTTTCGACGATCACGCACGCGGACCTGATCGTGGTGATGGAGGAGGGCCGGATCGTGGAGGTGGGGGGGCATGAGGAGCTGATGGCCAGGGGTGGGATGTATTACGAGATGGTGGAAAGGCAGCGGAGGTCGATGGGGGTGGGCGGGGAGTTGTTCAACACGGAGGAGACGCAGCGCACGGAGGAGCCCGTTTGAGGAGGATGGAGGATGTCGCCACCGACAATCAGTTACTTGACGGACGTTTGGTTCGGGGCGGGGGTGATGCGGGAGTTAAAGGAGGTGGCGGCGAAACTCAACATTCGCCGGCCGCTGGTGGTGACGGATCGAGGGGTGGTGGGCGCGGGGTTGGTCGAGCGGATCGGTATGACCGGGGCGGTGGTGTTTGATGCGGTGGAGTCGAATCCGGATGAGGGTTCGGTGCGGGCGGCGGTGGCGTTGTATCGGGAGTCGGGGTGTGACGGGGTGGTGGCGGTGGGGGGCGGGTCGCCGATCGACTGTGCGAAGTGCGTCGCGCTGATGGTGACGCATCCGGGTGAGTTGCGGCAATATGCGATGGTGGAGGGTGGGTTGAAGCGGATCACGGGGGACAAGCCGCCGCTCATCGCGGTGCCGACGACGGCGGGGACGGGGAGCGAGGTGAAGCGGGGAGCGCTGATCACGTTCGACGACGGGGCGAAGCTGGCGATGATCTCGCCGAAGCTGATTCCCGAGGCGGCGGTGTGCGATCCGGAGTTGACGGTGGGCATGCCGGCGTGGCTGACGGGGGCGACGGGGATGGATGCGATATCACATTGCGTGGAGACGTTCTGCTCGCCACGGTTCAACCCGGTGGCGGAGGCGATCGCGCTGGACGGATTGTCGCGGGCGTGCCGGAACCTGCTGCGGGCGGTTGAAGCGCCGGGCGATTTGGCGGCGCGGTCGGAAATGATGATGGCGGCGATGATGGGGGGGTTGACGTTCCAGAAGGGATTGGGGGCGGTGCACCAGATCTCGCATCCGCTGGGGGGACTGGGACATCGGTTACACCACGGGACGCTGAACGCGGTGCTGTTGCCGCACGTGCTGCGGTTCAATCACGATGCGTGCGCGGACAAGATGGAGGCACTGGCACGGGTGGTCGGGTGCGGGGGAGGGCGGAACTTGCCGTTCTATTTCGAGCGGCTTTCGGCGGCGGTGGGGCTGCCGGGCAGGTTGCGCGATATGGGTGTGACGCTGGAGGAGTGTCTGGCGGTGCTCGATGGCGTGATGCGGGATCATTGCGGGGCGACCAATCCGCGGGCGGTGACGCGGGAGGACGCCGAGGTGCTGTTGCGGTCGGCGTGGTGAGCGGATTTGCCCGCGCGCGGGGGCGTTGATAGGGTGTTCGGGCTATGGAACTTCATGGCAGACAGGTGATCGGCGGGCAGGCGGTTGGGGGGGCTTCGGCGACGTTTCAGGGCGCTAATCCGGCAACGGGGGAGAAACTCGGGCCGGCATTTCACGAGGCGACGGCGGAGGAGGTGGATCGAGCATGTCGCGAAGCGGCCCAGTCCTTCGACGCGCTGCGGCTGTTGCCGCCTGGGACGCGCGCGGCGCTGTTGCGGGGGATCGCGGATCAGATCATGGCCTTGGGGGAGGAACTGGTCTTGCGGGTGATGGCGGAGACGGGGTTGCCGCGGCCGCGGATCGAGGGGGAGCGCGGGCGGACGTGCGGGCAGTTGCGGCTGTTCGCCGATGTGGTGGAAGAGGGGTCGTGGGTGGATGCGACGATCGATCGCGCGCAACCGGATCGGCAGCCACTGCCCAAGCCGGACGTGCGACGGATGCGGGTGGCGCTGGGACCTGTGGCGGTGTTCGGGGCGTCGAATTTCCCGCTGGCGTTTTCGGTGGCGGGGGGCGACACGGCATCGGCGCTGGCGGCTGGGTGTCCGGTGGTCTGCAAGGGGCATCCGGCGCATCCGGGGACCAGCGAGATGGTCGCGCGGGCGATTGCGGCGGCGGGCGAACGTTGCGGGCTGCCGGCGGGGGTCTTTGCGATGCTTCAGGGGACGAGCGTCGAAGTGGGACAGGCGATCGTGCGGCATCCGGCGATCAAGGCGGTGGGGTTCACGGGATCATTGGGAGGCGGGCGGGCCCTGTACGACGAGGCGGCGCGGCGACCCGAGCCGATCCCCGTTTACGCCGAGATGGGTTCGACCAACCCGGTTTTTATCCTGCCCGGTGCGCTGGCGGAGCGGGGTGAGAAGATCGCGGAGGGGCTGGTGGGGAGCGTGACGATGGGCGTGGGGCAATTCTGCACCAAGCCGGGGCTGGTCTTTCTGCCCGAGTCGTCGGCGCAGCCGTTCGTCGAGCGGACGGCGCAACTGCTGGGGGCGGCGCCGGCGGGGGTGATGCTGCACGCCGGGATCGCCGCCAACTTCGCGCGGCGGGCAGCGCGGGTCGGGGCGGCGTCGGGCGTCGAGACGATGGTCAAGCCCGAGAAGGCCGGAGGACCCGGCTGCGGTCAGCGTGCGGTCTTCTTCGTCACCACCGTGCATAACCTGATCGAGAACCCTGACATTGCCGAGGAGGTCTTCGGCCCTTCGACGATCGCCGTCACCTGCCGCTCGCGGACACAGGTGCTCGAGGCGGCGCGAAACCTGCGCGGGCACCTCACGGCGACGATCCACGGCACGCCGCAGGATTTGGCGCAGTGGAGCGAGCTGGTGGAGATCCTCCAGACCAAGGTGGGGCGGATCATCTTCAACGGCTGGCCGACGGGGGTGGAGGTAACCTATGCGATGGTCCACGGCGGGCCGTACCCGGCGACGACGGACCCGCGAGCGACCAGCGTCGGCACGGCGGCGATTGAGCGCTGGGCCAGGCCCCTCTGCTGGCAGGGGTTCCCGAACGAGGCGCTGCCGGAGGAACTGCGGGACGGAAACCCGCGCGGTATCTGGAGGCGGATGGACGGGAAGATGACGCGCGAGTGATCCGGCGGATTATTCCTTCGGCAGCGCGGCGACGACGGCGGGCCAGCCGTCCCGCACACCGGGGAACCGCGGCGCCCAACCGCACGTTTCCCGCAGCTTCCGATTCGAGATGCGAAGCGAACGGGCGAGCATTTCGCCCAGGGAGCCCATGAGGTGCGTCACGATCTTGGGCGGCAGTTTCGGGGGCGGGGCGCCCAGTGCGGCGGCGAGGGCGTCGAAGTAGGCCCGGTGGGTCACCGGCTCGTCGTCCACCACGTTGTAGGTGCCCGCAGGGGCGTCGCCAGTCGCCAGCGCGACAACGGCGGAGGCGGCATCGTCGTGGGAGACCGAGGACATGAATGCATCCGGCGGCCCGGGCAGCGGCCCCCAGCCCTTCCTGACGTAGCGGATCAGGTCGCGCACATGCGAGGCGTCGGGGCCGTAGAATCCGCCGAACCGGAGGATGATGCCGGTTCGGCCGGAGGCGGAAAAGCGTTCCGCCGCGGCCTCGGCGTCGGCGACGGTTCGGTTGTAGCGCACCGGGGCGATCGGCGTCGTCTCGTCGATCCAGGCGTCGCCGCGGTCGGGGTAGACGGGCGCGAATGACTCCTGCACGAAGCGTCTGGCACCGTCGGCAATCGCGGCATCGGCGAGGTTGGCGGCGCCCTGTCGGCGGATGCGGTCGTTGGTGCGCCAGGCCCAGCGGAAGAAGATGCGCATGCCGGGTGGGATGTGCGTCGCGACGTTGACGACCACGTCATGGCCGGCGACGGCACGGCGGAGGGCGGCGGGGTCGAAGATGCTCACCTCGACCGCCGCCGCCCCGGCCTGCTCGAGCGCGGCGCGTTTCTCGGGCGTCCGGCCGATTCCGGTGACCTGATGTCCCGCGCTGACCAGGGCCGGCACGACCCGGCGACCGATCACGCCGGTCGCGCCGGCGACAAATATTCGCATCGCGTATGCCTCCCGATTGAGACGACGTCCCATGCTAGGCGCGTGCCGGCCGAGACGTCTGGCCGGTCTGCAGGTGCGCCAGTCGCGTCAGCGCGACCAGGTGCAGGATCGCCAGGAGAGGCACGAAGAAAGTTGGAATCAGGGCGAGGGGGAAGGTGCCCATGAGGCGCGTCGTGACGCCGCCCGCCGCGAGAACGCCGATGCGGCTCTGCGACGAGAGCACGCCCAGACCGACGGCCGTGATCAGGTCGGCCAGGCCCAGCAGGTTCCAGACGACCAAGGCGCGGCGTGGCAGATTTGCGCCGCGGGCGTGGATCAGCCAGGCGACGAGGGGGGCGGTGGCGCCGATGGCCATGTCACCCAAACCGGCTGAAAGCGCGAAGGACCCGGGCAGCAGGCCGCGGGCGTACAGGATGATGAACACGACGCCGGCGAGTCGCCAAATGTGCGCCAGCGTGAGCAGGCGCAGGTCGGCCGACGTGGTGACCCACGAGCGCAGCGGTTGCGAACGAGCGTAAGTGATCGCGAACGCGAGGACCGGCAGTAGCGCCGCCGCCCCAAGCAGGATCGGCGGCCGCGCGCGGCTGTCGAACGCGCCCAGCACCGAACCGACCAGAGCAACGGTGAACCAGGCGGCGATCGCCGCGGTGGCACGTGTCCATCCGCCATGCGAACGATACGAGGTGGGGATCGAAGGACTCATCGCATTCTCCTTTCGAGGAAACGGGGATGTAATTGCATATACAACTTTTTCATGAAAAAAATTAGCGTGGGCCTTTTGCCAGTGCTTCGGCGGCCTTTCTGAGCAGCGCTTCGCCTTCGGGCCCGAAGAGGTTTCGGGCCTCGCGCTGCGCGGCTTCCCACGCCGGGATGGCACGATCCAGCATTCGCCGTCCCGCGGCCGTGAGGCGGAACGGCTGCGCCCGCGCGTCGTCGCCCTCGACGACCTCGACCCAGCCGTTGTCCTTCATCCGATCGATGGTGCGGCTGAGCGTGGAGGCGTCCATCTGGAGGACTTTGCAGACCTTCGCGGGCTGGGCGAGACCCATCTTGGCCGCCGCCACGAGAATGTTGAGTTGGCCGACGGTGAGTCCACAGGGTCGCAGGGCGTCGTCGTAGATGCGGGTGACGACGCGGCCCAGGGTGCGGACGCGGCGGCCGATGCAGTCGCGGGCGATCGCGTCGATCTTCGGGTTGTGGGGTTCGGCGGCCATCGGAATTTTATTGTATATACAACATTTCCCGCGGATGTCAAGTGGGCCGGACCGGAATTTTTGCGAGCCTGCCCGCAGCGAAACGGTTGACATCCCGCCGCCCCCGCAGCAACCTGATCAACGATCATCGTCCCCAAAAACGGAGGAACGTTCGTGACAACGCCTTGGAACCGATCCGCAGCCGTGCTCGTCACTGCGCTTGCGCTGCTGCTGCTGGCGCCGCTGGCCGCATGGGCGCAACCCGCCGGCAGGCCGCCCAACATCCTGTACATCATGGCCGACGACCACGCGTCGCACGCGCTCTCGTGCTACGGCAGCAAGCTGAATCAGACGCCCAATCTCGACCGCCTGGCGCGTGAGGGGATGCGGTTCGAAAACGCGTTCGTGACCAACGCGCTGTGCGGGCCGAGCCGCGCCTGCGTGCTCACCGGCAAGTACAACCACGTCAACGGCTTCAAGGACAACGGCCCGCGGACCGTCTTCGACGGCAGCCAGCCGACGTTCCCCAAGATGCTCCAGAAAGCGGGCTACCAGACCGGCATCGTCGGCAAGTGGCATTTGAACTCCAACCCGACCGGTTTCGATCAGTGGTCGATCCTCGTGGGCCAGGGGCGGTACTTCAATCCGGCCTTCATCACCGACGGCAAGCGCGAGGTGGTCAATGGGTACGTGACCGACGTCATCACGGATAAGGCGCTGGACTGGCTCAAGCGGCGCGACCCCAATAAGCCCTTCTGCCTGATGTACCACCACAAGGCCCCGCACCGCGAGTGGGAGCCAGACAAGAAACACGCCAACCTCTACGACGACGTGGAGATGCCGCTGCCCGAGACGTTCTACGACCACTACGAGCATCGCGGCACCGCCGCCCACGACCAGGACATGACGATCGCCAAGACGCTCACGAAGGCGGACGTGAAATCCGATCCGCCGCCTGGCCTTTCGGGCGACAAGCTCACCGAGTGGAAATATCAGCGGTTCATCAAGGACTACTGCCGGGTGATCGCCTCGCTGGACGACAACGTCGGGCGGGTGCTCGATTACCTCGATCAGAACGGGCTGGCGGCCAACACGATCGTCATCTACACGTCCGACAACGGATTTTTCCTGGGCGACCACGGGTGGTTCGACAAGCGGTTCATGTACGAGCAGTCGCTGCGCGTGCCGCTGCTCGTGCGCTATCCGGGTCACGTGAAGGCGGGGAGCGTGAGCAAGGCGATGACGCTGAACGTGGATTATGCGCCGACCTTTCTCGACTACGCCGGCGCGCCGATCCTGCCGGACATGCAGGGACGATCGCTGCGCTCGGTGCTCGAAAGCGGCGGCGGCGATGCGCCGGTGGGCTGGCGCACATCCATCTACTATCATTATTACGAGTTCCCCC
>DATBFY010000641.1:0-19398 GCA_036558265.1 Tepidisphaeraceae bacterium
CGTGACATCTGCCGGAAAATCCCAACCACCGCGTTCCATCAGCGCACCAACTCCATGCGAATCAACCTCCGTCCAGAAGCGGTATGCCCCACGCTCAACACGCGAAATCGGGAATCGCGCGGAAGCAGGATTTCTTCTTCCCAACTGCCGAAGTCTTTGGTGATAATGGCGTCCATTGGCGCAATCTTTGCGCCCCGCGGAAGCAGGATTTCCACGAGCGCGCCGTCTTTTCCCTCCTCGTTGGCAAAGTCATAGAACTTCCGCCCAACATCTTCGCGCAGCGATGTCGAGACGAATCCGTGATCCTCAATGATCGTCCCGACCAGCTTTTCGGGATCAGGACCGAATGAACGCGCGGAAAGTCCGCGCCATCCGACGATGTCACGGTCGAGGGTGGTGCGATCAATCGCGCGATCGAGCGTCTCGATTGTCGATCGAATTTCCGCCATGCGGCGATCGGCAGCCCGCTCCGCCATGCGCTGCGTTTTGGGACCGGCCGGGAGCCGGGCGAGTTCTTCGTCAATGATGGATTGGCGGACGTCCTCTGGACGACGGAGTGCGCGATTGATGGAACGATAGCCTGCGGCTTGATAGTCGCCGAGCGCGTCGAGTTCTTCCGGCGAGTATCGCGTCTCCCAATTCGGGAAAGTTTCTTCGCGCCACGTTTGGGCGGCAGCATCATCGGCGAAGCGGGCACGTTCGAGGCGTTCCAGTGATTGCTGCGCCGCTGCCGGTGGTACTGACTCCGGTTCGGGTGGCGGCGCCGCCGGCGGTTCCTCGTCGAGCCCATACCGCTGCCGCAATTCGTCGACAACCGCCGCGTCATCCTCGACCGTGACCGGACTGAGCGTACATAAATCGTGTGGATGATTTGGGTAGCGCGGCACCCGCTCTGGTGGATAAATCCCAGGACCGAGCCCGACATCGGTTTCGGCGTTGACATCACACTGATCGTGCTCTGGGTGACGTTTTGAGAGCGTCCATTTGACGCCGCGAGTGAACGGATCGGCCTGCGCCGCCAGGATCGTGGCCTGACCATGAGCCCGCGTCACTTCGGTCCGGGCTAAACGACGGGCGCTGAATGAACCGGCCCCAGCCCGCCCCGGCCAGTAGGTCTTCACGGCATTTTTCTCGCCCGGCGCCAGGTATTGCTCCAGAATCTTGGCCGTCTTCAGCGCGTCCTCGCCGGTCGCAATCGCGTGGACCAGCACCTGGTCGATCTGTGACCGCACGGCATCGCGAGCTTGCCACACGCGGTCGGAGAGGCGATACCCGTCCGGCCCAACCCATGACCGGGTGTCATCGAAGGCGGATGCCCGCCGTTGCCGCTCGGGCTCGGCAAACTCCTTGTGGATCCGAAAGAGCTCCGTGACCTGTTCCGGGCTAGGGAGCGGCATCCTCATCCCCCATCGCCGCCAAGAGCCGGCGCGGCAAGCGTTTCCGTAAGCGGGCCACCTGCGGCGCAATCGCCGCCAACCGGGCGGCATTGGCCTCGGCCACGGTCAGATCAGCCAGCGGCGACCGCCCGCCCCGCGTCGTGCCATAGATGCGATCGAGCTCGGCGTCGACGGCCCGCAGCATCTGGATGCGACCCAGCGCCGTGATCCGCTTCCCCTCGTCGGTGTCGACGGCGAAGCGTGTCACCGCAGCGCCCACCGCCGGCGCGATCCGGGCATGCATCGCGGCGACCGCGGCTTCGGTCTGGACCTGACGCCGGCGTAACGGGCGGGCGGCAGCCGGATCACGAGGGGTCACCACTGATTTCCGTCCTCCTCCGATCATTACCCGACCGGGCGGTCGGGACCAACCCGGCGGACGAGATGCCGCATCCAGTGGGACAGCGCCCACACCCGGCGACCGCGCCACATGATCCAGATGTGCCGCCAGAAACGAGGATCAAGCGGATTGACCACCTCGAACCAGCAATCGGCCACAAGGACGCGGAGCAACCAGCGCTCGTATTTCCGACTCTCTCGCCACTCAATAACGATCATGGATGCGCAGCCCTCCGCCGGCGCAAGGTTTGAGCAGCAGCGGGATCACTCAGCTTCGCGTTCACCCTGCAAAACCTCGGAGACACTCCGCGCAAGCGCCGCATGATGGTCGGGAGTTGGATGTTCACAAAAGCGTCGGGCCGACACGAAAACCCCTTCCAATTTGGCGACAACCCGAGACAATGATCTCGCCTGTGCCGTCGCACCAATGCTTGGTGATTCGCCGCCGATTGATCGCTCATCATGCGGATGATTGGCAAGCCAATCTCTCAGAAAGAGACGGCGCTCGTTCTTGAAGCGTTTTGCGGCCTTCGCTTTACGACGCCACTCCTCGCGTGCTTCATGTGACAATCTCTGCCCTGACGCATCACATTGTGGCGGCTGCCCCAGTTGCATATCAATCGCGCCAATATCGACACCGAGCTCTTTGAATTCTCGCTGTGCCTCACGTCTATTTGCCGGCTCCGGTTGTTCGACCAGACTAAAGGGATGTGAAGACGTATAGACTGGATTGATCGTCGCCACATTTGCACCTTCCCTCACCACGGCAGCGGCAGCCGCTGCCCGTTCGGCTCCTCCAGCAGCAGGAAAAAGACGCCGGGCTTTTCTTGCCCGTAGAGCACCGCGTAGCCCGGTTCGGGTAACGGCAACCGCAGCAGGCCGTCCGTCGCGTCACGGGCCGTTCCCGCGCGTTCCAGGCCCATTGGGGCAAGGGCGACCTCGGCGCTGATCACGCTGACCACGCCTTCGATCGCCGCCGCGAGGTCATCGAGCGCGCCGTGGATGACGGCAATCGGCTCCCGTACCGCCGGCAGGGCGCGCGGTTCGGCGGCACTCATGCGAACGCCTCGGGGATCACCGCGCCACGGGCCGCCATCGCATCGGCGCTCTCGGTTTTCATGCTCTGAATCTGCTCAGGCGAATAGCCACCCTCCCGCTGCACCTGATCGGGACTGACGCCGGCCGCGAGTTTGAGCTGGGCCACGCTCCACGTTTCCTGCTCGCTCCGTGGCGCCGCCGCCGCCCACCGCGTCGCCAGTTCGGTCGCGCCCATGCCGTCGAGGACCAGGGCAAAGGCCAGGGCATCGGCCCAGACCGCGCCGAAGGCCCGCTGCCGGTCTTCGAGCTTGGCGACAAAGGGCGCTTCCGCCGTCTTCAAGGACTCGCCAGATGGATATTGACCGGTCATCAGGAGGTAATGGACCGGGACCGAACTGACGCGGGCGATGTCGAGTTGGAGTTCCTGCTTCTGACTGACCAGCTGGTTCAGGTTGGCCGCCATGAACTCGCCGAAGCGGGCATCGGGCGCCGGCACTGTCCACACCCGATCGGCCCCGGCCTGGAACGGTTGCACCTCCTCGCCTGAGTCGGGATCGGTAAAGGCGGCCACCCCGACCGCCCAACGTTGGGGATAGGCCATGAACTCACTCGTCACCAGCAGGTCCATCGCCGTTTTGTTCAGGGCGTCCTGAATCGGCACGACATCGGCCAGTTCGCTCCGGCCAAACCCGCCGAGATGGGCGTTATTGCCGAAGTGGAACATCGGCACGCGCCCGAACGGATTGGGCAAGGGCCACGGTTCGCCCTCGGGTTGATACGGCTGAAAGCTGTCGGCCTTGCGCGGAAAGCCGCTGCCCCGCGCCGCCGCCTGCGTACTCACGTACTTCTCGATCCGGTCGGGGAGATAGAGCGTGACCCGCCAGTAATTGTCCTCGCGCTTCCAGGCCTTGGCGGCGGCGTCGATCTGGCCGGGCGTGTCATCGTCGTAATGGACGGTCACCTGATCGGCCCGTTGCGGATAGAGGCGGGGCACGGGCCGGCCACGCGCGTCCTCCCGCGGCCAAACCAGGACATAGCCGTCACCGGCGCGAAACGCCTCCTGGTAGACCTCACCCTGGCGCAGGTCGAGCGAATTGATCAGCCACAACGCCCAGGCGCGGTCGGCGGCGTCGTTGGCCTCGGCCTGGGCGCGGTCACCGAAGCCGACCACGGCCAGGCGGTCGGCGTGGGCATCGACGACGCGGGCGCAGAGATTCACTCGCGCCTCGGCCAGCATCCGGCCGAAGTCTTTGCGGTAGCGTTCGGAGGCGAAGGGAAAGCGGTGGGCGCCCTCGTAGTAGGCGCCGTAGCGGCGGTAGCGCTCGGCCCGCAACGGCAGGGCATCGAGCGCCCAGGGCAGTGGTTCGGTGGGGAGCATGGACGATTCCTCCTCGGGCGTGCTAGCGGTGCCAGATGCGGACGCGACGATCGACGGCGGGGGCGGCGAGGAGGAGCTCGGTACACGCCCAGACCAGGGCGTCCAGCCGATCTGGGCTCGCATCACCGGGCACCCAGGAAACGAGCTGGTCCTCGAGCGCCGGGAAGCTGCCAACGTGGCTGATCCGACCTTGCTCATAAAGGGCGGCCACTGGCTCGGCCCGGGTGGCCTTGCCCCGCGCGGCATGGACGGGCAGGATCGGCAAGGTCGGTCGGACGGTGCGCAGCGTGTTGGTCGCCATCTCGCCGCCCTGATTGACCTCGATCACGACGGCGTCGGCGCCGAAGTCGTCGAACGCCTGGACGACCGAACCTGCCCACTCGTTCGGACTGCCCCGGCGGGAATAGTCGGCCAGGACGTAACCACGCTGATCGCTGCCGCGGGCGGCGACGATGATGCCGCATTCGGCCCCGGTGGCGGACGCCGGCGGATCGACGCCGACGACGATGCGGACCGGATCGACGCCGTCGGGCAGGGCGCTGAGGCGAGTGGCGTCGATCGTGGAAAGCTGCCAGAGGGCGCCTTCGACATCCTCGAGCAGTTCGCCCTCGAGTTCCTGCCGGCCGAGGCGGGTGCCGCCCCAGGCGGCCTGGTAGGCGGCGAGGGTGGCGGGATCGAGGTTGGCGGCGTTGTCGAGGGTGCGGCCGCGGGTGATGACGGCATCGGGCCGGGCGAGCACGGCCCGGACGAGGGCGGTCGGTTTGGGCGTGAAGGCGAGCACGGCCCGCGCCCGTGAGCCATCCGGTCCCAGCCGGCGTAAGCCCAGGTCGGCGTTGGTATAGGCCGCCGCCTGCCGCCAGGCGGAGACCTCATCCCAGTAGGCGAGATCACACTCGGGGCCGCGGATGCGATCGGGCTCGTCGGCCGAGCGGGTGCGGGCAACGGCGCCATTGGGCCAGGTCAGGCGTTGCTTGCTCGGCTCGTAGTGGACGCGGACACCGGTGCGGGCGGCCACGGCCAGGATGCCGCTCGGGCCTTCGACCACGACATCACGGACATCGGCGGCGGTGGCGGCGATCAGCATCACCTGGTTGGCGCGACCGGCGGCGACTTCGGCGCAGACGTATTCGGTGGCCGCCCGCGTCTTGCCGGAATTGTGGTGGTACATCCCGTTCGCAAGGTAATTGGCCGGACCTGGCACGGTCAGGTCGTAGTAGACGTCAAACCCCACGTCCTCAATGGCCACTATCCGCAGCCAACGTGTATAATCCAACCATGAAACAGCTTCCCGTTGATGATGTGGTGACGGCCTATCTGGCAGGTGACTCAGCGCAGGTAATTGCCGATCGCTATGGCGTCTCCCCGCAAACGGTCGTACGCCGGCTGGTCCAGGCAGGACAGACGCCGCGTCGGCCCAAGGACTGGGTTCGCCGGCCACAGCCGGCCCGCCTGGTCCCGATCGATGAGAACCGCTTGCGTGCGTTGGCGGCGCTGGGTCACTCATGCCGAGAACTTGCGGCGGCGTTCGGCTGCTCCGAGGAAGCGGTTCGCCAGCGCATGATCCGGCTCGGGCTCCCGCGTCTCCCGGCGAAAGCGAGGATGGAACACAACACGTTTTGGCGCGGCGGACGAACGACCGATGTGGATGGATACATTCTGGTAAAAACGCCGGGACATCCCCATGCCACGAAGGCGGGATATGTGCGCGAGCATCGGCTCGTGATGGAGCAGGAATTGGGGCGCTATCTCGAACCGGCGGAAGTTGTCGATCACATCGATGGGAATCGCGGCAACAACGATCCGGCGAACCTCCGGCTGTTTGCCAATAATCGTGATCACCTTGCCGCCACGCTTGAGGGGCGGATTCCCAACTGGACAGAAGATGGCCGGCGTCGCATCCGAGCTGGTCACCTGGGATCAACTGCGCGAGCGGACGCCACCCCACCGGCGTCAGGAAGCGATGAGCCGCCGTCACCGTCACCTCGCGACCATCTGTCAGCCACACACGAAACAGACGATCCACGCCCTTGACGAATGGGGCTGAGGCAGCACAGACCACCGGACCGGCATCGGTCACAGCCTGAACCGTGATCGGCTGTCCGCGAGCGCAGAGCAGCTCGACCGGCGTGTGCGTGCCGGCGACGGGATCATAAATCAACGTGCCAGCGGCGACACATCCCCGGCCCATCATCAGCGCCCAGAAGCGCCAGGCGCCGGGCGGCGGGAGCTGGGCCGGCCGCGCCAGCCCGTCACCGCCGGCCCATGGGGGGCCAGCGGAACCGCGCCGGGCTTTGAGCGTGGCGACGGCGTGATGGACGGCGAGATAGGCGCGGGGATCGACACCGCGCGTGACGCTCATGACGGCAATCCCTTCGCCGCGATCCAGTGTTCGGCTTCGAGGATCAGTTCATCAGGGTCGAGGCCTTCGGCGGCGGCGGCGGTGTGGGCGATTTCGCGCAGACTGACACGGAGATCGACTTCGGTGATGCGGCGACCGAAGTCCTGGGGGAAGCGTCGTTCCAGCCACCAGGCATCTGCTTGCCAATGCTCCTCGCCGGCGACCCGCAAGCGATCGAGTCGCATGAGCGCCGCCTCGGCTTCGGCCTGCTGGATGGCGAGCACGAGCTCATAGGCGCGGCCTTGGGTGGCGAGCTTGCCGGCGGCACGCCATTGCTCGAAGGTCACGGCATGGATACCGGCGGCGCTGGCGGCCAGGGCGTAGGAGGCGCCGCGCCGGACGGCGTCGACCAGGATGGCGTGGACCTGCGGTGTGAGTTTCGTCGGTCGGGCCATGCGAATGCTTTTTGAGATCAAGAAAACCAAGCAAACCGAATCAGGGACTGATGCCAGACTGGCATCAGTCTAGCAAACGGGCAAAAGGCGGCCGGCGCCTGGCGTCAGATCGCCCCGCATGCACACCCGGTTCCGCCTGGCCGGCCGGCCGCCGCCATGAGCGTAGCAGGTTTCCCGGGGATGGCGTGGGTCAGCGGGAGGCGTCGTCCCGGACCTGATCGGGCGGGACGTTGAAGACGTGGGCGACCAGATCGACCATGCCCTCGATGGCGATGCGGGGCCGCTGGGCCGACTGGTAGGGTCGGTCGGCCATCAGCCGGTCCAGGTCGTTCAAGCGTTCACCGATGATGGCCACCGCCGTGACGTAGAGCGCGGTCGCCGCCGCGTCGTTGCTCAGTTCGGCGTACATGAGCTTCGCGTCCGAGAGGTACACCTCTTCCATTTCGGCCACGTCTCGCATTGCTTCGAGGTTCGGCTCCCACGCATCGCCGGCCGGTTGGTTGGTTGGGGTCATCGTTTCCTCCGTTTGTGTTGTTGAATGATCCAGATAATCGTTGGGACGGTGACGTAGATGGTGGCCCCAACCGCCCAGACAATGCCGAGCCACATGCCGACGGTATGAATCACGAACATGCCTCCGCAACCATCGCCGCGACCAGCAGGCCGGCGAGGAACGGCAGCCAGGCGGACGGCTGGTGGGTCGTCACGCCGCCACCTTCCACCGCGACCGCACAGGAAACGCACGCACCTGCGGTCGACACCGTTGCAGGAGGTCACCGAGCTCAGGATGTGGCAGCCGTCGGCGATAACACGGTTCTTTGCCTGTTGGCAGATGCCGTGTCTCGGAGAGCAGGACACCGAAGCGTTTCGCGACCGCGGGAGTCACCCGTCGCAGGTGTCGCTCCCAGTCGAGGATGCTGCTCAGTGATACATCGGCGAGCTGCGCGATCTCCGTCTTGGTCAGTCCTCGTTTGCGGAGCAAGAGAATGGCACCAGCGACGAAGCGCGTGCGTTCGAGCCGAGCCGATGCGTGCTCACGCCGTTGCCTGACCAGGCGTTGCTGGTTGTTGTCGGCCCGGCGCTTACCACTCCAGCGCAATCGATCGAGCTCATTGGTGCATTCCCGGCAAGAGGACCAGTACCGCGACTTGTTCCACGATGGATAGTGGGCAAATGTGAATCGCTCTCCCGGCAGATACTGTTTGCAATTGAAACAGTAGATATGGCCTCGCGCATTGATTCGTTGCTTCACGCGTCTTCCATCCTGTTCATCCCCAGCTCAGTTCTGAGGAGTGTGGTAGGAGGCACGGGACTCGAACCCGTAACCAGCGCTCACGCGACTGATGGCTGGTTTGAAGCCAGCTGCCTGTGCCATTCGGCCAGCCTCCCGCGAGGGGTCTCAGACAGCGCTCACCGGTTCGTCCCATCGCCGTCCGCCGTAGTGCTGAGTGCGGCACTCGACACGACGGGCGATTCGTCCCAATCCCAAAGCCCTTGATAGCCGCGGGTCGGGATCGGCGTATCGAGCGGCGTGACGTCATCGAGCACCCAGGCAGAGCGGCCGGGTTCCCACCAGCCGAGCGCGCGTTCCTGTGCGCTTGGGAACCGCACGTCGCCCCCGACCACATAGGACACGTCACCGGGGCAGATGTCCCGGAGCATCCGTGCACACGCAACGAGCGTCGCGGTTGCGACGATGGCGCCGAAGGGAACGTCATTGACCGCCGACGGATGGACGCCATGCTGGGTCAAGAGCCTGAGCAAGCGGTCGTTGCCGGCCATCGCGTCCGCGCAGTCGTCCCGGTTTTTGCCGGCGTGGATCGCAATCGGTCCGCGATAGGATGTGGACCAACTGCGCGTCTCAATCCGTTTCGCGCCAAGGGCAATCAGGGTCGCCCATGGTTGGTGCACCGTTAAGGCCTTGATCACACACCGTCCTTGCATCCTCGCCACCTGTTATGAGCCGGTAGCAGTGCCAGTGAGTCCACCCAAGCCCCTCCCGAAACATCTTGGCAGCGACCCAGGCCGAATCGTGCACGGACCACGGATTCGCTCCGGGCCAGCCAAACGCCTGGATGGTGCTCCATTCGAACTGCATGATTCCGGTCACACCGGAAATTGGGTTATATGCGTTCGGCAGGAGATCGCTCTCGCATGCCCCGACCAGCATGAGCATGTCGTAACTCGCCCCGTAGTACTTCGCAGCCGCCCAGAATTCCTCCGCCACCCACGGCTCTGCACACACGGTGCGCGACCAGAAATTCCAGAAGCACCGTTGTGGCCCGCTCGTCGAGCCACCGCCACCGCCGCTGTACGGCGAGAGATAGGCGAGCCAGGCCCACCCCGTCTTGCCACTGGAGCGGCTCGTGCCGTACATCCACGCGCCGCGATGGCCGCGCGCCTTAAACAGCGTCCCATTTGCCATCGTCTCAATACGCGCACAGGAGCCGCTGCCGCACGTTCTGAGGTTTAATCCCCGGCCCGCCTGGACGATATACGTGCCGCGATGGGCACTCGCCGGCCGCACCGGCAACGCGGCGAACCCGACGGCGACGATGAGCGCGATGAGCCCAAGCCGGATCATTCCCCTGCTCCTTTCAAACGATGTTCGATCGACGGCCAATCCGCCGGTCGCCACAGTTCGACACGCAAACCACAGGCGACGAGCGCCGCTGCCCACCGCTGCTGCTCATGCGATTGCCGCCCGTAGCGCGTTTTCACTTCGACGAAGAGCACCTCATGGCGCTCCGGGTGACTGAGGACCAAATCCGGGAAGCCCCGCATCGGCCAGCGCCGGCCGGCGCGGTTGCCCGTGCGCTGCCAGGAGGCAAAGGCGCTCTGGTACATCCAGTCGGGGATGTGGTAGACGAGCCAGCCGGCCGCTTCCGCCTCGGCGATCACCTGGGCGGTGAAGTCGCGCTCGCGGATCGTTTGGCGGTACGCCTCGGCGCTCATGCTCATGACTGCCTCCTCCGGCGGAGGCGCTCCTCGGCAAAGTGCGCGGCGTCCCGGCAGGTCAGCCAGTGATTGGTAAAGAGCGGTTTGCCCGCCGGCGCCGGCCGGTCCTTCGCCACGAAGTGGGCCACGCCGTCGTCGTCCAGCCAGACGCGCTGCATCGTGGCGGTGGCGTGCTCCGGGATCGTGGCGTCGAAGATGCCAATCTTGCCCCGCTCGGTGGGCGCGAAGAAGATTGGCATCCGACAGCTGACGGCGCGGCACCGCTTCACCTGATAGCTGCCCATGGGATCACGCTCCTTCCTCGCCCTGTGCCAACCGGGCAGCGGCGGCGGCCAATTCCTGCTTTGCCTGGCGCAGCTGGTCGGTGGCCGCATTGAGGGCGAGATAGGCGTCGGCCAGCGCCAATTGGGCCCGGCGCAGCCGCCGTTCGTCCCGGCGCCGCTGGGTTGCGGCGTCAGCAGGTGTGACGGGCGGGCTCATCGGTTTCGCGATCACGCGGAACGCTCCTTTCTCGGTGTGCTGGCTACCAATGACCGCCACCGGTGGCGGTCTAAGCGGTCTATGACAAAAGTGGCGTCACGACGGGCTTTTTTGCCTCGTCCTCATGGCGGTCTATTGGCGGTGTCAGTTGGCGGTCATTGGGGTCGGCGGGCCCGATCGGAGCGAGGCTCCAGACCCAGTGCCCGCCCCGGCCGAAGCCCACCCGGCCCGAAAAAATGCCGGCTCGCGTCTTGACCCGTTCGAGCGTGCGCCAGGCGATCCCGTCCTCGGTCGCCTGGCGCCGCAGTTCCCTGGTCGTGAGCGACCCGCCACCGAGGACCTCGATCAGCCAGGCGCAGGCTTCGTCGGCCTGCGAGCGCTCATGCTCATCGGCCGGTCCGTCCGTCAGCGCCTGGGCGCGCAGCGACGATTCGCCCTCCCAGACCACCCGCGCCACATCCGTTCCCGGAACACCCTGGAGACGGTAGACCAACGAAGGGGCATCGTCGGCGCCGATATTGGCCTTCTGCACGGCGAGCACGCGGCGCTTGCCCGTTTCATCCTCGGGGTCGCGCGCGGTCAGCAGGCCGAACCGGGCGGCGCCGATGATGCCGATACTGCCGCCGCCGCGATAGAGGCTCGCCATGCCCGTGGCCTTATTGAGATGACGCAGGGCGAGCCCGGCCGCGCGGGCGCGCGTGAGCATCGTGGCCAGCGGGGAAAGCATGCGTCGCACATCCTGGTCGTTGATCGCCTTCAGCTCCGCCGACAGATAGGCCACCAGCGGATCGATGATCACCAGCCCGGCATCGGTCGCCTCGATCTGCGACGCCAAGGCGTCGAGATGCTGCGGCAGGCTCGGCAAGTAACTGTTCCCCTGCTCGTCGCGCATCTCGAAGAGAAAGACCCGGCGCAGATCGGCGCCGGCGGCTTCGAGCCGCGGGCGGATGGTATCGGCCTTGCCATCCTCAGCCGAGAGGACCAGCACGCTGCGGGGCGGATTCGCCGGGCCATAGGGCAGGTTTTCGCCACGGGTAAGTTTCGCCGCCCAATCGAGGCTGAGCGTCGACTTGCCCAGCCCCGGATCACCGTCAAGCACCGTGATCTTGCCGACCGCGAGCCGGCTCATCGAGAGCCATTCCACCCGCTCCGGCGGGATGTCCGCGACCCGTTCGGCAAAGGGCAGCAGCAGTGGCGTTCCGGGAAACGTGGCAACCCGCCGCGCTTCGCTCATGATTCCCCTCCCCAATCACCGTCATAGAGCGCCGCCAATAGTCCGCCAATGACCATCCCCCAAAAAGCCCAGAACGACGGGCTTTTTTGCATAGACCGCATAGACCGCCGACGGTGACGGACTATGCGGTCTCACGGGCCCCGTCCCAGGGCTCATAGCGCCCGATCGAGCGCGCAATCCGCACGATCTCGCGCTCATCCAAGGCTGGTTTGCACCGTTCCCGATTCTCAATCCGAAGGGCCGCCGTGATCGCGGCTTCGCCGAACCCGCGGCGCCGCATGGTGCCGGCGGCCGAGGCCAGCCAGGTGTTGCGCATGCCTTCGGTCAAGACCCGCGGTAGCGGGCTGGCGGCATGGGCGCCGCCAGGGATCACTTTGCCCAAGAGCCAATCCGGGAGGACGCCCAGGGCGATCCGATCGGGATGCCAGAGCTCATCCCAGCAATAGGCGCCGCCGCTGATGTGGCGGGACGGCGGCGCCACGACATACCCGCCGTTGGCCCGGACGTCGATGCCGGGACCGATGGCTGAGGCCGAATTGCGGATATCGGCCGCCGGCATCTGGTACCAGAGATGAATGCCGCCCGAGCCGGTTTCGGCCATCCAGGTCGGCGCAAGCTCGCCGTAGCGTTCGGTCAGATGATCGAAGGTATCCTCCCCCCGGAGATCAACGTCGATCACGACCACGCCGCTGGCGTCACCCGTTGCCACGCCGATATTGGCGTCGGGATAGACCGCCCACCATTGCGCGATCGTGGCGGCATGCGTCTCGGCGTCAAGCACGCCATGGGGCACGAGGCTCGCGATCGGATGCTTGCCGGGCGATGAGCACCGCGCCGCGCCACACGAGCAGTGCCCCGCCTCGATCGTATGGAGCGGAAAAACGGCGAGTCCACGGTGGCCATAGGCGCCGGCCCAGTGCCCGATGGCCAGCTCAACAGGCTCCGGCATCGGCGTCCTCCGCGTCGGCGCCTGCACCGTCCATCTCCGAGATCTGGCGGTGGCAATTGCCGCAGACGGAGACGAGATCGAACAGCGGTTCATTGCCACAATGGCGATAGGTCAGATGATGGACTTCGGTGGCGTAGCCGCCACAGCCGTCGAGCCGGGCCTGACATCGGCCCTGATCGAGCGCCAGGCGGGCCGACCGGCGGGCCCGCCATGCGGCCGAGGCCAAATAGCCGTCATAGTCGGCCCGGCGTTGGCTGCGGGCTTCGGCCCAGACCTGCCGGCGCTCGGCAAAGCGACGCTGCCAATACGGGTCGGCGATGGTGTCATCCCAGGGCAGGGCGTCGGCGCCGCCGGTCGACAGCGCGTCGTCATGGCGAACCGCGCGCCCCTGCCGTCCGCAATGAAGACATTGCATGACGAAGTGGAGCATGCCGTTGCTATGGGTGCGCCGTCGTAACGCCTGCTCCTCATGCGTACAGTGGTCGTCCATTGGCCTCCTCTCCAATGCCACTCACCCGCGCAATTGCTGCGATCGCTTACGCCGCGTACCGGCCGGCCTCTTGCCGTTTCAGTTCCTCATTCCGTTGGGCCCAGGCCTCGGCAAAGGCGGGGTGCGTGTCCTTGGTCACGCCAAACTCGGCAAAGCCGGCGCCGATGTCGGTCAGCATTTGCCGGGTCGCGTCGTTGATCTCGGCGAACCAATCGGTGCTCCAGAAGAGGAGTTGTCCGGGATCGGCCGCTTCGATCTTCTGCGCCAGGTTGCTCAGTTGCTCCGGACTGAAGTCTGAGAGACTGATCCCGGCCATCCCGAGTTGGGCCAGTTGGGCGCGGGTCATGCCCCGGCTTGCTTCAGTCGGCGGCTCGTGGAAATAGGCGATGTTGTGCACCGCCCGGTGCAGGGCTTCGGCGTCGTCGGGATCGTCGAGCCCGCGGGTGCCGCCGATGAAGTGCAGGTATTTGTTGGCCTCGATCCAGGCGGGCTCATGCCCGGAGGGCGGCGCTTTTGGGTCTGGGGCGTCCTCCCCCACTGACGCTCCCTCGGCGATGACGGTAATCGTTGAGCGGGCGCGGGGCTCGGCCTGATCGAGCTCTTCCTGCACATAGATGCCGGAGAGCTGGGCGGGGAAGGCTTTGCGTAAGGCGAGCGCCTCGCTGCACTTTGCCAACATTGTCCGCGGCATCTTGCGCCACATGAAATCCTGGCCCGCTTCCGGGCAATATTCCTCCCAGCTCGCCTCGCCGGTGAAGGCGCAGCGTTGGCCCTGAACGATCTTCCAGACCGTGACTTCGGCCAAATCGGGCGTTGTCAGGTTGTCGGGGTCGTAGTGGAACCGCGGTTTGTCGCTGCCGGCGTAGGCGCCGGTGCGGTCGGCCAGGGCGCGGTAGCCATCGATCCCGGTCTGGGTGATCCAGTCCTTGCCCCGTTTGACCAGATAGATTTGCTTCTCCTCCGGGGCCAGGCCGCGCCGTTCGCACAGCGCGATAAAGGGCTCGGCGATATGGTCGGGCGCGTCGGCGCAAAAGTGCTTGCGAATAAAGGCGCGGCGCTCCGCGCTCCAACTCGGTTCGTCGATGATGGCAATGGCGTCGGCCATCGGGGTCTCCTCTCTGTGCTAGCATGGGCGTGGCCCTTCCCTCCGAAGGTCGCCGATCTCCCACCTTTTCCCTCCGCGCCGGCTCACGTTAGCCCCGGAGCCGGCGCACTCCTCGCGGCAAAAAACACCGCAGCGGTCGCCGCCGCTGCCGCTGCCACGGCCTCAGCCGCCGCGGCGGTAAGGGCCGCCCCATCAGGTGCAGCCGAATCTCGCTCGTTACTCCGGCCATTTGGGCTCACTCCGCATCTCACACAGGGCTTCACACTGCCAAAACCCGCCGTCCCCGCTCAGCGCCGAGAACGCCTGCATCCGGTGGACGTGCCAGTCCGGGTGATCGAGCAACCAGCGGTTGAGGGCCAACCCAAGATCATGGGCGTCGATCCCGTGGAAGCCGACCCACTGATTGAAGCGGCGATGGGTCAGCGGCTCCTCGGCGATCAGCTCATCGCTGGGCTGTGTTTTCGTGCTCATGGTGTCGTGCTCCTGAGGCGTTCCGCGACGAACGCCTCGATGTCCGTGCGGCGAATCCGCACGAGCGTGCCGATGGTGAAACTGGCGAGCGCGCCCTTGGCGATCAGGGTCTCGACCGTCCGTTCCGAGACCCGCAAATACGCGGCGGCCTCGCGTTTGGTCAGGACCGGGCTGGGCGGGGGCGGGGGCGGGGCCTCGCTCACGCGGAAGACCCGTTGCGGGCGGGGCAATTGGGCCAGGTCGACGAGCGGCCCGGCGTGGGGTCGTCTCATGACAGGTGATCCTTCTCTGCTAGTCAGCGACGAAATACAGCTGCACGCCGAAGCGGGCTTCCGCTCGCCGGGCGTAGCCAATCGCCATATGCCGGTGATAGTCCTCACGGTTGTGGTGATAGGCGACAACCGCCTCGTAGTCACCACGATCAAAGAGGGCTTCCTGTTTGTAGAGCCGTGTTTCCGCGCCGGTCTCCTCGTCCTGGCGCACGATGCTCGCGTAGAGCGGCCAATCGTCATCGTCTTTGAGGGTCTTGATTTCGCGCCGGACCCAGGCTTTCTTGCGCTCGTCAAGGGACGAGACGATGAAGTCGTCCGACCAGAAGTCGAGGGCATCCAGGCGCTCGACGATGTCGTCGACCGAGGCCCATGGCAGCCCACTCGTGACCATGACGAAGTCGGTTCGACTCATCTCATGAGGCGCCATTGATGACTCCCTCCAATTCGTCACGAATGACGGTCAATTCGGCGATCATGCGGTCAAGTTGCTCGTGCAAAAGTGCGCGCTCCTCCGGCCTCCATTTCTTGGTGGTCGCGCTGATCCCGCCGTGATCGCGTACCGAGTTGAGACGAATCCGAATGTCGTTCAGGCCCTCACGCCAGCGATCGGCGGCCCGCTTGCGCGCGGCATAGGCATGGGGGTTCTCCGAGTCAGCGGGAATGGGGGGGAGATCAACGAGGGTGGGCAGGACGACGGGGTCATTCGCCTTGATCTTGGCGATGGTCGCGGCCCGTTCATCCGGTTCCATCGCGTCAAGCTTGGTCTTGATCTTCAACGCTTGGGCTTGCGATGCCCCCAGGATTTCGGGGATCTCCTCGATGATGGCGACGTGGTTTTGGGCTTTGCGAACCGTCTCGTGACTGACACCCATGCGTTCGGCAACTCGCCGAAACGATCCCGGTTCTTCCGGTCGGTGATTCGGACTTTCGTCAACAGACTTGACGAAAGTCGATCGATCGATCTGAGCAACGACTTTCGCCTGTTCGTTGAGCGTCCGCGAACGTTCTGCGGGCGTGAGGTCTTTCCTTTTGAGGTTTTCTTCAAACTCGATTTCTCGGAGTTCCGCCTCGGTGAGGTTTCCCCAAAATCGCACCGGTACATCAAGATGACCGAGCTGCTTCAGGGCACGAAGCCGACGTTCACCGGCGACGAGCCGATGCTTGTCATCGACGATGATTGGACTGAGCAAGCCGAACTTGGCAATGGATTCGGCAAGATCGCTGATGTCGCCGGCGTCGGTTCGGCGCCGTGTGCCCACCGCGATCTCATCAATGGGCAGCAGGGTGATCGGCGGATTCATGCCGCTCCATCCCCACTCCGACGCTCATTGACGAACCGGGCAACCTCGGCGACATCCACCCGAATCGACTTGCCGATGCGGATCGCCTTGAGTTCGCCGGATTCGATGAGGCGATAGGTCATGGCCCGTGAGAGACCAAGACGCTGTGAGACTTCACGCGGACGGAGCAGCTGCGGAACGGGAGAAAATGGCGGGGAGCCTTCGGCTGCGTTCACGGCTTTGCCCTTCGCTTTGACAACGTTCAACGACCATTGCACATTGTCAAACTCTCAAGCATAATTGTCAATAGTGCAACATACTGTCTATGCTATTGCAATGGGTCAGCTCACGTTTGGCCAACTGATCAAGCAGGCGCGGCACGAGCGCGGGTTCACCGGGCAGGAATTGGCGGCCCTGATCGGGATCGATGCCGGCACGCTCTCACGCATGGAGAGCGACAAACAGACCCACCCGCCGGCGCCGCACGTACTCGAACAGTTAAGTGTGCACCTGCGGCTGCCGGAAGCGGCGATGCTGCGCGCCCTTGGCTATCTCCACGACACCGATGCCCCTATGCCCGACGTTGCGCCCGCGACGTTGCGCGTCGCGGCTGTCGCCCTGGTCTTGCAGTTGCCCGACGATCAGCTCGCGCCCTCGATCAAACAGCTTCAGCGCTTGCGGAGAGGGGTTTCAGCTCGTCCGTCACCGCGGACAGCGCCGCCACCGTCGCGCTCGTCAGCACCTGTGGGTCAGCCGGGCCAATGATGCGCACGACCGGAGAGGGAATGCCGTCGAAGGAGAGCAAGAAGCGGATGGTGTGCTCGGCCGTCAGCAGCCACTGCAACCGCGCATTGAGGATGATCTTAGCCCCATCAGGTGTGACGACGATCGCCGGGCCGAGAAGATCAATTTCCCACGATTGGGCGCAGTCACCATCATTCACCGTCGCACCATCCTTTCGCTGTCCAGCGGTCCTGAGGCCGGCACGTGAAGCGTCATGCCGCCTAGTTGCTAGAGCGCCAATTCCGGGCAAACATGGGACAGGACGATGACCCGTTCCCCCACCCCCGTCATCGTCGCCGTCCCCGGCAAGCACGGGACGAGCTACCGTGCCATCGTCGAACGCCCCCGTCGCGGCGGCGTCCGGCAACCGCAGCTCACCAAAACCTTTTCTGAGGTCAAGGGCGGCCGCGCCGCCGCCGAAGCCTGGTGGCACGAGCAGGTCCGGCGCCGCGACGGTGGTCCCTGGAGCAGTGAAGCGGAGCTCGATCTCGCCACCGTGCTCGAACTCCACCTCGCCCGCCGTCAGGCCTCCGGCGAGATGAGCAGCGGCACCGCCGCCAACCGCCGCAGTCTGATCGCCCACACCTACGGCGACCTGCTCGCGCTGCCGGTTGCCCAGATCACCGCCTTTGACCTCGAACGCTGCCAGGCCCAACGCCAGCGGGACGGTATCGCCGGGGCCACGCGCGAACTCGCCTACGTCGCCCTGTCCGCCGTCTTCCGCGAGCTCAATCTCCCCGACAACCCGATCACCCATGTCCGCCGCCCCAAGAACGACACCCTGCCCGGCGACCGCTGGACCGCGGCTGAGGCCGCATCCTTTCTCGCCGCCGAGACCGGCCGGCGTGAGCTCGCCCTCTGGGCCCTGATGCTGCGGGCGGGCTTACGCAAAGGCGAAGCCCTGGCCCTGGCCTGGCGCGATGTCCGCTTCCGCGACCGCCTGATCCACGTCGATCGCACCCTCACCCTGCGCCTCAATGCGGCCAATCACCTCGTCGAAACCCTGGGTGATCGCGCCAAAACGCGGGAGTCCGTCCGCGACATCCCGTTGCCCCAGGACCTCTCAGCCATCCTCGCCGCCCACAAACTGCGGATGAAAGCCGAGGCCGATCTCCTCGGCCTGCCCTGGCATGAGGACCGCTTCGTCCTCCCCGCCGACGACGGCGACCACTTCCTGCCCAGCTACAAGCTCTACCGCCGTCTCGCCGCCGCCCTGGCCCGGACCGGGGCTCGGCCCCTCGGTGGTTGCCACGGCTTTCGTCGCACCTTCGCCGCCCTGGCCTTAGAACACGGCGTGCCCTTGCCCTACGTCATGGAGTGGATGGGCCACCGCGACGTGGAGACGACGATGCGCTACGCCAAGACCAATCCCCAGGAACATCAGCGCCAAGCGGCCCAGCTCGCCGCCGCCCTGGCCCTGCCACATTTCGTCACCGATTTCGTCACCGCGGACGCCCGCAGGGGGGCGCCGGACGACGAAACGGGGGAGTGACTTGTGCCTAAATGCGAACGGATGTGCGCCGATTCGGGGGGTGGATCGTCCGGCCTGCTACGAAGGCACTCCCCCCAAAACCCGCGTCGTTGTGGGCTTTTTCGAGGATCGGTCCCGGATTTCGTCACCGTTTCGTCACCGCAGCGGCTGGACTGCACCGGATTCCGCCCGCAAAAAAGGATAGCAAACCCCGGTCCAAATGTGCGCCGGGCTACGGTCGCCACCGCCCCAAAATGAAGCCCAGGACGTAACAGGCGGCGGCCACGATCAGGGCCACGAGGCAGACTTCGAACAATGTGGCGTTGACCGCATTGAGATTAAGCAGCGTCACCATGAGCGCGATCCTTTCCGTCCTGCCAGACGGCGTAGGCGAAATGCAACATCACCAGGGCGAGCATGCTGCGCAGGCCCGCCCAGTAGTAGGTCCGCCCATCCTCGCCGGCGGTGACCTCGCAATACCACTCCACCGAGTAGCCGATGCCCGTCACCGCAAGGAGCGTCAGGGCCGCGATCCGGGTCCGGCGGCCGGTCGGCCGCTCCAGCCCGAAGCTGACATAAAACGCGACCAGCGCGATCAGGGAGCTGGCCCCGAGGGCGGCGGCGCCGAAGGTGGCGAAGTCAGCGGCGCTCACCACCGCATCTCCCGGATCGTGTTCCCCAGAATCGACGCCAGTTGCGGTTCGATGCCGAAGCGATTGATCGCCCAATCGAGGTTGACGCTCCCGCCCGGTTTCCGCTGACTCGCCGCCGCCCAATCACAGAGCATTTCCACGACATCCCACAGCGTCATGCCCACGATCCCGTCCGGGTAGTGCTCCGGGTGGTGCGAATTGCGCTCGTAATGGAGTCGCAGAATGTCCTCGAACTCGGCCAACGTCGCCCGGTAGGCATCACTGTCGA
>DATBFY010000642.1:0-17007 GCA_036558265.1 Tepidisphaeraceae bacterium
CGCGGACGAGCTGTTGCGCTTCCTCGCCCCCACCACTCGCCCGGAGACCGCCGCGTTCGTCGTCCACGGCGAAGAACCGCAGGCCGAGACCTTCGCCAACCGTCTGATAGCCGCCGGCATGGGTCGGGCCACCGTGCCGGCGATGGAATCGTCGGTGATCGCGTTTGCGCCCAATGCGATGCCGACGGCGGAGGTGCCGGGGACGCAGGTGAAGGCGGAGGATTAGGCGTGACGGTCACCCGCCGCCGGCACGGCGATTCCCGGCTCGCCGCTGCGGATCGTGCCGCGGCACGAGTCGCAGAGGTACTCGTGGTTGGCGCAGTATTGCACCCGCTTGTTCAACAGTTCCAGGATCAGGTCATCGATCCCCAATGGCATGGTGACGTGATAGGTCGTGGCGGGATGACGGCTGGCGGCCTCGGCGGTCAGGCGCGGGATGTCGCCGGTCCAGTGCTTGCCCGGGCCGAGGAAGAAGGGGGTCACGATCACCTTCGTCGCCCCGCGCTCGACGCACCGGGCGTACGCGGTCGCGATCGACGGCTCGGACAGCTCCATGTGCGCCGGCTCGACGATGTCGTAGAGGGCCTCGAAGCGGCGGGCGAAGAGGACGGCGATCTCCTCGAGCATCCGATTGCTCTCCTCGCGCCGCGAGCCGTGATCGACGATGATAATTCCGATTTGCATGGGCGGGATCATGTTAGCGTCACCCTCCCCGCGCGGCGAGGGTGATCTCGGCCGTCATCTCCTTTGTTCCGCGGCGGTAGACGAGCCTGACCTTGTCACCCGGCTTGTGGCTCGCCAGCACGTTTGAGAGTTCCATGAGCGTCGAGGTCGGCTGGTCGCCCATTTTCAGCAATACGTCGCCGGCCTGAAGCCCCGCCTTCTGGGCCGGGGTGTCGGGGCTGGTGCCGGCGATGCGGACTCCCTTCCCGTCTTCCTCTTCGCCGTATTGCGGGATGACGCCGAGGCTAGCGCGGCGGCCGCCCTCGCCGCCGGTCCCGGCCGACATCGGGCTCATCATCGAGTGCGCATCCGCCGCATCGACGTACGCGCTCTTGCTCATCAGCGTCAGCTCGTCGATCAGCTCGACGCTCATCCGCACCACCTCCGCCATTCCGTCATAGTTGATCTTGTCGGCGGTGTCGGTCGGGCGATGGTAGTCCTCATGCGTGCCGGAGAAGAGGAAGATCACCGGCACTTTCTTGACCGCGAACGACATGTGGTCGCTGGGGCCCAGGCCGCCGTCACCGAAGTTCTTGAACGCCAGCGGCGAATGGTCGTCGGCGAGCTTCAGGATGTTCTTCAAAGGCGCCGCCGTCCCCCCGCCGCCGACGTACAGCAATTCCTTTCGCACGCGGCCGACCATGTCCAGGTTCAGCATGGCGACGGCCTTCTTCAGGTCGATCGGCGGTTCTTTGACGAAATGGGCCGACCCGATCAGCCCCGATTCCTCCGCCGTGAACGCGCAGAAAATCAACGACCGCGCCGACGGATGGTCCTTCGCGCGCTGGGCGAAGATCCGCGCCAACTCGAGCACCGACGCCGTGCCGGATGCGTTGTCGTCGGCGCCGTGGTGGATGGCGCGGGTCGTCGGGAGCGCCGAATGCGCCTGGCTCGTTGCGGGCGGCGCATGTGGATTGCCCGGCTCGGTGACACCAGGTTGACGTTGGAGCAGGGGCACGTTCATCAGGCTGCCGGCCCCTCCCCAGCCCAGGTGGTCGTAATGCGCGCCGACGATGACGTACTCGTCGGACGTCGGCCCGGTTCCCGGCAGGTAGGCCAAGACGTTCTTCACGCGGCGCTTGGTGCGCTTGATGGCGACGTTGCCCTTGACCTCGACATCCTTGAGCTCGACGGACGCGGGCTTCACGTTCTGATCGATCCGTGGCTGCAGGTCGCCCAGGGATGACGCGCCGCCGCGCTTCAGCAATTCGTCGGCCACCGACCGCTTGACGTGCAGGACCGGGATCGTGATCCCGCCGCCGACGAACTCGCGCGAGAACGCGAGCAGGGGGTCGTCGCCGTGGTCGTGGTAGGTCGCGGGGTTGACGAGGATCAGCGCCGCCGCCCCATGCGCGGCGGCCGCGCGAGCCTTGGTTTCCAGAAATGCATCCGAGGTCCAAGTGCCCTTGCCCCAGCGGCTCTTGCCCTGGTCATCGTGCGGCTCGAAACGCATCGCCAGGACGACCTTGCCGTTCACGTCGAGGCCGGCATAATCGTCGTAGTGGTTCTTCGGATCGGTGATGCCATACCCCGCGAACACGAGGGGCCCCGCGAATCGCTTCTCCGCCGAGAAGCTCAGCGCCGTGAAATGCTCCTTGAGCTTGTAGGTCTTATCGCCAGACGCCAGCGTGGTGGACGGGTCGATCGCCTCGGCCGACGTGATGTCGAACGGCTGGAAGTACCCCTCCAGCCCGGGCAACGGCTTGAGACCCAGCGCTTGAAAGCGCGTGGCGATGTAATCGGCCGCCAGGTCCAGCCCCTCGGTCCCAACGCCGCGCCCCTCCAGGCGGTCGGAGGCGAGGTAGTAGACGTCGGCCTTGACCTCGTCTTCGAGGACGACCGGTGAACGTGCGGTACTCGGTGCGGATGCGCTGAGATTGTCGAGAAGCAGCCCGGCCGCTGAAGCGGCCTCGCCGACTTGTGAATTGCACCCCGCCAGCGCCACCAGTAAGCTCGCCGCCGCCAGGACGTGCGTGAATTTGCTGCGGTTCATTGATCGAATTCTATGCCCGACGCGGACGTGCCACAAACGGACTTCATTATCGGCGTGGACGTCGGCGGCACGTTCACGGACCTGGTCGCCAGCGACGGCCAGACGCTTCGCATCGTCAAGGTTCCCTCGACCCCGCCCAACTTCCACCGCGGCGTGATCGACGCCGTAAGCCGCATCACGCCCGGCCGCCCGCCCCGCATCATCCACGGCTCGACCGTCGCCACCAATGCCCTCCTCCAGCGCGCCGGCCATCCGATCGCCTTCATCACCACCGAGGGCTTTGCCGACATGCTCCTGATCGGCCGGCAGAACCGGCCCCACCTCTACGCGCTCCACGTCCAGCGGCCGCCCCCGATCACGGAGCACTGCTTCGGCGTCCCCGAGCGCATCGACGCCATGGGCCAGATCGTGCAACCGC
This sequence comes from Tepidisphaeraceae bacterium, assembly GCA_036558265.1. Classification (GTDB taxonomy): domain Bacteria; phylum Planctomycetota; class Phycisphaerae; order Tepidisphaerales; family Tepidisphaeraceae; genus RYN-433. The sequence goes on from DATBFY010000642.1 coordinate 3,135, forward strand.
TTGACGAATCCGCCCTCGCCCGCGTCATCGAACAGATCCGTGCCCGCAACTTGAAACACGTCGCCGTCTGCCTCCTCTTCAGCTTCGCCAGTTCCGTCCACGAGCAGCGCATCGCCGACCTCTGCCGCGCCGCCGGTCTGACCGTCAGCCTCAGCTCCGATCTGCTCCCCGAATTCCGCGAATACGAACGCGCCAGCACCACCGCGATCAATGCCACGCTTCGCCCGACGGTCGAGGAGTACCTGACCGCGCTCGACAGCGGCCTTCAATCCGCAATTCGCAATCCGCAATCGGCAATTCGAATCATTCATTCCTCCGGCGGCACCCTCTCGCCCGCCGACGCCGCTGCCCAGGCCGTGCGCCTCGTCCTCTCCGGCCCCGCCGGCGGCATCCTGGGCGCCGCCTACGTCGCCCGCCTGGCCGGCTTCAACGACCTCATCACCTACGACATGGGCGGCACCAGCACCGACGTCGCCACCATTCTTGGCGGCGCGCCGCAGTGGACGACGAATTCCACCATCGACGGCCTCCCCATCGCCCTGCCAATGTTCGACATCCACACCGTCGGCGCGGGCGGCGGCTCGATCGCTTACCTCGATCCCGGCGGCGCGCTCCGCGTCGGCCCGCGCTCCGCCGGCGCGAATCCCGGCCCGGCGTGCTACGACCGCGGCGGCGTCGAGCCGACCGTGACCGACGCCAATCTGCTCCTGGGTCGAATCCGCCCCGAGCACTTCCTCGGCGGCGAAATGGTCATCCGCAAAGATCTCGCCCAGCGCGCCCTCGCCAAACTCGCGGCGCGCCTCGGCAAGTCCGAGCTCGAAACCGCCCTGGGTATCCTCAAGGTCGCCCAGTCCAACATGCAGGCCGCCATCCGCGCCGTCACCAGCCGCCGCGGGCACGACCCCCGCCGCTTCACGCTGGTCAGCTTCGGCGGCGCGGGCGGGCTCCATGCCTGCGCCATCGCCGATGCGCTCGACATCCCGCGCGTCCTGATCCCCCCGTACGCCGGCGTCCTGAGCGCCTTGGGCATGGTCGTCGCCCCACCAGTCGCCGAAGCCTCCAAGACCGTCGTCCAGCTTGGCGACGAACTGGACGACCCGCGGCTCGCGGCCGAGTTCGGCCAGATCTCCGGCCGCACGATGGAAACCATCCCCTACGACCAGACCTCCGCCGTCGAGGTGTTCGCCGACGCGCGTTTCAAGGGCCAATCCCACGAGTTGACCGTGCGCATCACCCGCCCCGCGCGCGACCACATCGGCGAAGAATTTCGCCGCGCCTACCAGAACGTCTACGGCCACACGCCGACCAACAAGTCGATCGAGATCGCCACCCTGCGCGTCCGTCGCCTCGGCCACGCCGCCGACGTGACGCTCCCCACCCTCCGTAGCACGGGCGCCCCGCCCGTGAGCGACTCCCAAGCTTCACTGACCCTTGACGATGACCGGGAATCCCCTACCCGCGTCCTCACCCGATCCAATCTCCTCGACCTGGGACCGACGACCGGCCCGCTCCTCCTGATCGACCCCGAAGCGACGGCCTACGTCCCACCCCACTGGCGCGCCACGGGAAACGAGAATGGCGCCGTCGTCCTCACGCCGCTCCGCACTTCGTAGGGTGGGCTCCGCCGACCAACTTGCGCGACGTGCGCCCTTCTGGGTGGCACTGGCAAGCTCTCAAGCTTGCCAGTGGCGACTCGGAGCAACACCCCTACCCGTTTCCCGGTACAATCCCCGTCCGTCCTATCTATCACTCTCAGGAGCCCGCTCAATGAACCACCCCACCCGCCGCCACTTCCTTCGCACCGCCTCCACCCTCGCCGCCGGCGCTGCCCTCGCCCCGCGCCTCTTCGCCGCGGACGAAGCCCCGAAGAAGAAGATTCCCATCGCCGTCCAGCTTTACTCCGTCCGCAACGAGCTCAAGACCGATTTCAACGGCGTCATCGAGAAGATCGGCAAGATGGGCTTCCAGGCCGTCGAGTTCGCCAGCCTCCAGGAACGCACGCGCAACGCCAAGGAACTGCGCAAGCTGCTTGATGACAACGGCCTCAAATGCTGCGGCACGCACACGCCGCTCCAGACGCTCCAGGGCGACGCGCTCAAGGTCACCATCGACCTGCACAAGACCCTGGGCAACACGTTCCTGATCTGCCCGAGCATGTCCGCCAAGACCGCCGAGAACTGGGTCAACCTCGCCAAGCAGTTCAACGAGATCGCCGCGCGGTGCAAGGAAGAGGGAATGTTCACCGGCTATCACTCCCACGCCGGCGACTTCACCACCAAGTTCGACGGCAAGACCGCCTGGGAGATCTTCTTCGATAACACGATGCCGGACGTCATTCACCAGATCGACGTGGGCAACACCATGTCCGGTGGCGGCGACCCCATCGCGATGATCAAGAAATACCCCGGCCGCACCAAGTCCACCCACATCAAGGAACACGGCGGCGCCAAGGACGCCGCCATCGGCGAGGGCCAGATCGACTGGAAGACCTTGCTCAACACCTACGAGACCGTCGGCGGCACCGAGTGGTACATCGTCGAATACGAGAACGGCAACCCCCTGGAAAAGATCAAGACCTGCCTCGACAACCTGCACAAGATGGGGCGGTGAACCAGTTGCCCGTAGCACGGGCGCCCCGCCCGTGTCTTCTTCGATGAGAATACCGCGCCTGATCGCCCTCATTGGACTCGCGCTCCTCGTGGCGCTGGGCCTGCGCACGACGGTCGCCCCCTCTCCCCGTTCGCCACAATCGCCGGCAGACTTCTCCCTCGACAACGCCCTCGCCCACGTCCGCGCCATCGCCACCCAGCCCCACCCCGTCGCCTCCGCCTCAGTCGCCCGCGTCCGGCAATACCTGGCCGACCAGTTGTCGAAACTCGGCCTGCGCGTCGAGGTGCAATCCGGCACCGTCTTCGGCGTCCCAGTACAGAACGTGATCGGCGTCCTGCGCGGCACGGAATCGACCGCAGGCCGACCGGCCAGGCTCATCCTCCTCGTGTCCCACTACGACTCGGTCCCCTTCGGCCCCGGCGCCGGTGACGACACCGCCGCCGTCGCCGCGCTCCTCGAGACCCTCCGCTGCCTCCGCGCCGGCCCGCCCGTCAAGCAGGACGTCATGCTCCTCCTCACCGACGGCGAGGAGGCCGGCTTGCTCGGGGCGCGCCTCTTCTGCAACGACGTCACCGCCGGCTACAAGTTCGACATGGGCCGGCCGGCGCACGACCCGACCCTCAGTGCCCACCCCGATCTGGACCGGGTCGCGATCGTCCTCAATTTTGACGCTCGCGGCACCAGCGGCCCCTCGATCATGTACGAGACCGGCCCGGGAAACCTCGAGTTGATCCGCTACTTCGCCGCCGCCGCCCCCCCCTGGCCGGTCGCCAACTCGCTCAGCTACGACGTCTACAAGATGCTGCGCAACGACAGCGATTTCACCGTCTTCCGCCGCGGCGGCAAGCAAGGGCTCAACTTCGCGTTCATCGGTAACTACTTCTACTATCACACCAGCTGGGACGCCGTCGAGAACCTGAATCCCGGCAGCGTCTTTCACGACGGAACCTACGCCCTCACCCTCGCGCGGCACTTTGCAAATCTCGATTCGGTCGAACTGACCAGGATCTCCTCAGCAAGCCAGCCCAACGCCGTCTACTTCAACCTCCCCCCGCTCGGCATCGTCCACTATCCCGCAACGTGGACCTGGCCGTTGACGATCCTTCAACTGGTTCTAACCGTCGCGGCATTCGCGCTGGCGGCGCGCCGGCGCGCCCTGTCCGGCCGCGGTCTCGCCGGCGCGGCGGCGCGACTCGTCCTCGCGCTGATCCTCGCGCCCGCCGCGGTTTTCGGTCTGGCGTCGTTGCTCCGCCCGCCGCACACCCCCGGCGCGTTCGATGCCCAACTGATCGCGATCGCCGCAGTGGTCCTGGCCATCTCGCTCACCGCCGCCGGCACGCCGCTGAACTTCGTCCACCCCACCCGAGGTCAGCCGCCGCGCACTACCGACCGATGCGCCGTCGTCCTGATCGTCCTCGCCATTGCCGGGATTGCGGTCGATCGCTGGCTTCCCGGCGGCAGTTTTCTCTTCCTCTGGCCGGGCATCTTCCTCGCGCTCAACTTGCTGTTCCTGTTCGTCGTCCCGTGCCGCCCCTGGATCCGCGTGGCCTGCCTCTGGTTCGCGGCCCTGCCCACCGCCCTGGTCTTCCTCCCCCTGGCCGTCGTGCTCTTCACCGCGCTCACGATGAACGTCGCCTGGCTCGTCAGCGCTCTGAGCGTCGCCCTGGTCTTAGTCGCCTGGATGCTTCTCGCCGCCCACTTACGCTTCACACCGCCACTGCCCCCATCTCCGCCTGCGCCGCCCGCGACGGGTTCCACTGCGCCGGACGCCCAATCAATGGCCACGCCCACTTCCCCAGCGTGACGCTCAGGAGGTCTCCGCCGCCGCAGTTCACCTGGCGCGAGAGCAGCAGGGTCAACGCGATCGTCATCCCCAGCAAAAACCCGCCCACGTGTGCCCAGTGCGCCGTCCCCGACTCCGAGTGCAGTGCCAGCATCAGCACGTCCAGCCCGACGTACAGCAGCAGGATCCAGAACCCCCGCAACGCGAAGATCCACAGACCGCACCACGGGAAGAACCGGATCCACATCCCGCAATACGCCCGGTGTACCGGGAACAGCACCAGGTACATCCCCGCCAGGCCCATCACCGCGCCCGAGCAGCCGAGCATCGGTCCCTCCGGATGTCCCAGCCACAGGTGCGCGATCGCCGCGCCCGCTGCCAGGATCGGGTAGAGGACGAGCGTCGCGACGTTACCCAAAAGCCCGTTGATCCGGCTCCCGAACACCAGCAGGAAGACTAGGTTTCCCGCCAGGTGCTCGAGGAAGCCCCAGAATGACGTGTTGTCGTGCAGCCGCGCATGCGTGAACAGCTGATGCGGCTGAAACTCGCCCGGTTCGCCCAGGACCCGTGCAACAAGCAGCGTGCCCGTGATCTCCTCCACGGCGCGCTGGTCGAGTTGGTCGTCGGGCACCGTGCCGCGCAGCTTCTCCCTCACCTCGTTGAACGTCTGCCGGTCCTCATCGTCCATCTCCTGGATCAGGCGCTTGACGTACGACGGCCGCAGGTGAATGTCGAGCTTGGGCGCCTGCGCCTTGTTCAGGACCGGCCACAGCTCCAGGTTCTTTCCCGGCACGTCCCACGAGTATCGCTTGCTCCACGTGGCCATCGTGAACGCGACGCTCGCCAGGATCGTGACCGCCGCGATCCCGCGGATCGCCCACGGCTTGTGCCGCCCGAACGCCTCCGAGCGAAACGGCATCGGAAACGGCGTCAGCCAGATGATCCAGGTCAGGATCTCGATCAATTGCCGCGTCGCGCCGTCCCGGAAATCCTCCAGGTCATGATCCGCCGAAAGCAGCACCGGCCGGCCCGTATCGAGCTTGATCCCGCACGCGACGCAGATCTTCGCCTCCGCCGGCAACTCGCGCTCGCAGCTCGGACAAGGCACCCCGCTGCCCGGCGCCACCGCCGGCACCCCGGGAATGCCCGACTCCACCGGCAACGCGGCCACCGGCACGTGGCTGTACATCAGCTCGTACGCGCCGACGCGCACGATGTCCCCGTCCACCAGTTCCTTGAACGCGATCCGCCGTCCGTTCACGAACAGACCGTTCGTGCTGTTGTCGTCCGTGACCGACCATCGCGACGGCCCGAAATCAACTCGTCCCAGCCGGCAGTGCCGCCGCGACACCCGATCGCCCATCAGGCGGATCGTCAATCCCTCGATCTTGCCGATCGGGATTTCCACCACGCCCCCGATAAACAACCGCTCGCCTACGCGCTCCGGACCGGAAACGATCTCCAGAAATGCGTCGAAGTCCCCCGTCCCCGTGCCGCTCGGCAACGACTCGGCGCAGGCGATCGTCAGCACCTTCTGACACCGGGGACAGGTCTGGCCGGCCTGTGCCGCGGATTCGGAACGCGACCACCGCCACCCGCACCCGCATTGAACTTCAATCATGTGAACGGCCCATTCGCGCGACGAGAAATCGCGCGCGGAATTGTATCAACTCCGCTCGGTCGTTTCATCCTCCGGCCGCCGGACGACCCGGCCGCGCGCAACGGGCCGGGACCGTCCGGTGCCGGGCGAGTGGGCACTCATCCGACAGACCGTTTGTCCCGCGCCTGCAATCTTTTCTTCCCGAATCAAAAAGCCGGGAAAATTTGTCCCCACCCAGCGCGTTCCACGTCCATGAAGCCTTCAAACGTCCCGGCGTGCGCGCCGCCACGGGACGGAATGGAGATCGCGGGCCCCACGGGCGATCACGGGCCAGCCAAGTTGTAAGGAGTTGTTATGTCCGTTACCGATCGCGGAACCCAACGTCGCGAAAACCGAAACCCTGCCCACAAGTCCATCAATAAAAAGCGCCCGCCACGTCGGGGTTCCCCCTCGCCCATCGAATTCCTCGAAGACCGCCGTCTGCTCTCGGTCAGCACGATCAACGACCTCAGCGACCTCATCGTCACCCCCGCCTCGCAGCGCTCCGCAACGGCCTCGGCCCTGAATGGCATCGACGGCTACACCCCCGAGCAGATCCGAAAGGCCTATGGCTTCGACCAGGTCACCCTCTCCAACGGCAAGACCGCCGACGGCAGCGGACAGACCATCGCGATCGTCACCGCCTACAACGACCCCAATATCGCCTCCGATCTGCATACGTTCGACTCGACCCTCAACATTTCGGATCCCGGCAAGCTTTCAGTCGTCAGCCAGACCGGCGGCTCGCCCTCCTCGATCAGTACTGATGCCGGCTGGGCAATGGAAACCGCCCTCGACGTCGAATGGGCCCACGCCGTCGCCCCGGGGGCCAATATCCTGCTCGTGGAAGCCAAATCCGCCAGCCTGAGCGACCTCTTGAGCGCCGTGAACTACGCCCGCAACGCCCAGGGGGTCTCAGTCGTCTCCATGAGCTGGGGCGGCAGCGAGTTCTGGTCTCAATCCTACTACGACAAGTACTTCACGACCCCCAGCGGGCACCAGGGGGTCACCTTCGTCGCCGCATCGGGCGACAACGGCTCCTGGTGGGGCCCCTCATGGCCCAGCAGCTCTCCGAACGTCCTGGCGGTCGGCGGGACGACGCTCAACATCGACAGCACCGGCAACACCTACGGAGGGGAGAACGGCTGGGGCGGCAGCGGCGGCGGCTTCAGCGGCGTCGAATCCGAACCGTCCTACCAGACCAACGCCCAGGGCACCGGCGCCCGCACCACCCCGGACGTCTCCTACGACGCCAACCCCTACACCGGCTTTGCCGTCTACAACTCCGTCGGCCAGAGCGGCTGGGACGTCGTCGGCGGCACCAGCGCCGGCACGCCCCAGTGGGCCGGCCTGATCGCCCTGGCAAACCAGAGTCGCGCGGTGGCGGGCAAGGGCTCGCTCGACGGCGCCACCGGCACCCTGCCCACCCTTTATTCACTCTACAACGATCCGACCGCCTACTCCGCCGCCTTCCACGACGTCACCAGCGGCCGCAGCTCCTTCTGGATCGGCGCGGGCAGTGGATACGACCTGGTCACCGGCCTGGGCTCGCCCAAGGCGCCCGGCGTCGTCGCCGCGCTGACCGGCAAATCGTCCGCAACGACGACGACGACGACGCAGGTGGCCGTTGCTGCGACGGCCAACACGACCAGCACGACGACCACTCATCGGCACACGTCCAGGCGCGCGGCGTCAGTCACCGACACCTCGAACCCCTCCACCACGACCACCGCAGTCGTCGCTCCGCCGCCGACGACGTTGAGCTCCACCTCCTCGTCGGCATCGCGTGACTTGCTCAGCGCGGCCACGTCGAGCGCCGCCGCTTCATTCGACTCGGGCACCGACTCTTCGACGACGACCACTTCGTCCGCACAGCAGATCGGCTCCGGAGGTTCGCGGACGGGGGTGTCGTCTTCATCCGCGTCGTCGTCGCCGTCATCCGTACCCACACGAACAGTGGTGTTCTCGACCCAACGGGTCAGCGCGACCTCGGCGGGGTACGAACAGGTCAACCCGCCGCAGGCGCCCCAACCCGCCAAGCCGACGAGCATGCCCACGACGCGTCCCTCCAACCCGCAGGACGCGCCGCCGCCCCAGCAGCCCGGCGCCGCGCCGAACCCGGACGCGCCGCCACCCCTGCCTGACGGTCCCGACGATCAGCGCCCCGCGCCTCCTGACATGGGCGTCCCGCGCGTGCCGATCCTCGAGTTCGCCCCGCTCGGATTCGCTGCGGCGACCCAGGCGCTGGCGGAGAGCGGCGGCGTCTATTTCCTCCAGGGGTGGCTGCCCCTGGCATCCACCGCGATGACGACTCCGATCTCCGCCGCGACACCCGCCGCGCTGCGACTGCCGGGCGGACGAAGTGGCATGACGACAATTGCCGCCATCGCCGCCGGCGCCTTCATCGGCACCTTCCAGCAGCAGACCCGCCGCCGCCGGGTACCCCGCAAGCAGGCGAGCGTGAAACCCCTGGAGTTCGACCTGTTTCATTAAGCATCGAGCGGCGCGCGACGTGGGCAACGGGTACCCCGTTGCCCGCGTCGATCGTCGTCGGTCGGTCGCGCGCGCCACGGACCGGCGCTGATCTCCCGCTCACCGGCGCCTCCTCGCGCTTCGGCTTGAACGACCGCGCGGTACCAGCGCGCGAGCGCGCTCCACGTTCCACATCGCCTGCCCGTCGCGTCGCGCCGTACCGCCTTCCACCGCGTACGGAATTTCCTGGGAATTTTTCTCACCGTCCCCGAATCGCGCACCCACGTCCACTCCAGCGTTGAAGTGAACGCAAGACCTATCGCTCCTCGGAGGTACCCATGATCCGACCCCGCCGATTCTGTGAAGACCTCGAACCGCGCGTCTTCTTCAGCACTACGCCCAACGACCCGAGTTACGCCAGCCAGTGGGGCTTGTCGGCCACCAACGCCGGCGCCGCATGGGACACCACCACCGGCTCCGCCGCCGTCGTCGTCGCCGACATCGACACCGGCCTGGATTACAAGCACGATGACCTCTACCTGAACGTCTGGATCAACCCGGCGGAGATCCCCGCGTCGCTGAAGAAGACGCTGGTCGATACCGACGGCGACGGCGCGATCACGTTCTACGATCTCAATGCGTCCGCAAATAAGGGGAAGGTCACGGACGTCGACAAGAACGGCCGCATCGACGCCGCCGACCTGCTCACCCGCGCCAAATACGGCGGTTGGAGCGACGGCGTGGACGAGGGGGGCAACGGTTACGTCGATGACATCGTCGGCTGGGACTTCGCCGGAAACGACAACGACCCGTTCGACCTGGACGGCCACGGCACGCACACCGCCGGCATCATCGGGGCGACCGGCGACAACAAGACCGGCGTGAGCGGTGTCAACTGGCGCGTCTCGCTCATGGCCGTCAAGATCTTCGACGATGACGGCTACTCCGCCAGCTCCAAGCAGATCGCTCGCGCGATCCGCTACTCGGCCGACAACGGCGCGCGGGTCTCGAACAATTCCTGGGGCGGCACGCGCTACTCGCAGACGATCCGCGACGCGATCGCCTACGCCGGCGATGCCGGTCAGCTCTTCGTCACCGCCGCCGGCAACGATTCCCGCAACAACGATTCGCGCTTTTACGCCAGCTACCCATCCGACTACGACCTGGACAACATCCTGTCCGTCGCCGCGACCACGTCGAACGGATCGCTCGCCTCTTACTCCAACTGGGGCCAGGCCAACGTGGACGTCGCCGCCCCGGGCAGCAACGTGCTGAGCACGTATCTGGACGATGGTTACGAGCGGATGAGTGGCACGTCGATGGCCACGCCGTTCGTCACCGGCGCCGCCGCCCTGATGCTGGCCGCGAATTCCAAGCTCACCGCCGCCCAGCTCAAGTCGCGGATCATCAACGGCGCCGACCAGGGCGCCGCGCTCGCGGGCACCAGCGTCTCGGACGGAGAGCTCAACATCGCCAACGCCCTCGCCAACGCCACCGGCCAGCGCTACGCGGGCGCCGCCAGTTCGCCCGGATCATCCTTGGGCGGTTTCCCCAGACGTCGCTTCTCCCTCTTCTCCACGGTCCCGATGAGCGGGATCTTCGACGCATGAGAGACCGATGAGACGCCGCGATTGCCGCGGAATCCCCCCGGGCTCAAGCGCAACCAACAACTCGGCCCGCCATGGGGCGCCGTTCGTTCAACCCGTTTCCCACACACAGGAGGTTCACGATGAACCCGTTCGTGCAGCAACTCGAGGATCGCCGACTCCTCTCCGCCACCTTGACCGACGGCGTCCTCACCGTCGAGGGCACCAAGAGCAACGACAACATCACCCTCTCGCTCAGCAGCGACGGATCGACGATCACCGTCAGCCAGGCCAAGGCCCGCCGTCACGGCCGCAACGCCGCCACCCCGACGACCACCACCTTCACCGCCAGCGACGTCAAGTCGATCTCCGTCAACGGCGGCAAGGGCAACGACAACATCGTCTTCAAGAGCCTGGGCGATACGGACTTCACCACCCCCGCCACCATCCTCGGCGGCGACGGCAACGACTGGATCAGCGCCGGCGCCGGGGCCGACTCGATCGACGGCGGCGCCGGTGACGACCAGATCCGCGCCGGTGCCGGCAACGACACCGTGACCGGTGGCGACGGCGACGACCGCATCGACGGTGGCGCGGGCGACGACTCCCTCGACGGCGACGACGGTGACGACAACATCAAGGGCGCCGACGGCGTCGATACCATCAACGGCGGCGACGACGACGACACCATCGACGTCGCCGGCGACAGCGCCAACGACACCGTCGATGGCGGCGCCGATTCCGCCGGAACTGGCGAGGACGACCAGGACATCGTCATCGCCGACTCCGCTGACACCGTCACCAACGCCACCACCAGATCCCCCGACGACGTGTCCGGCGGCGGCGGCGGGGGTCACCACGGCCACCATCACCGCGACGGCCGCGGTGGCGACTCCGGTGGCTTCGGCACCCGCCGCATCGGCTGATGGACCGCCCCCTCTCCCGGTACTCCGGGAGCGGGCTGGGGTCAGGGTCTTCTGGAAGCTGTCAAACCGCGTCTTAGCTCGAGTTCAAGTCGTAAGCACGGGAGGAGGCAGGCGAACCGGCGCCCCGGGATGTCTCGCCCCTCCCGTGTCTTTTTGCTCTTCGAAAACGGTCGATCCTACCGCCCGCCCGCCGACGCCTTCTCCCGCTTGGGCTTGGGCGGCCGGGGCACCAGCGCGCGCTCCAGGTTCCGCATCGCCTGTCGCAGCCGCTGCTCGTTCTCCACCAGCGCGATCCGCACGTACCCCTCGCCGTTCTCGCCAAACGCGCGGCCCGGCGCCAGCGCCACCTCCGCCTCGTCCAGCATCCGCAGGCAGAAATCCAGCGTGCTTTGCCCCTTCAGGTGCTCGTCCTTGATCCGCGCCCACACGAACATGCTCGCGCGCGGCTTGTCGTAGGTCCACCCCAGGCGGTCCAGTCCGTGGCAGACCTCGTTGCGCCGCTTGGCGTAGACCTTCGCCTGCTCCTCCGCGCACTCGCCGCACTCGCGCATCGCGATCACGCTCGCGATCTGGATCGGCGCGAAGTGCCCGTAATCGTAATACCCCTTGATCGTGCCCAGCGCCTTGACCATCTCGGCGTTCCCGCAGCAGAAGCCCACGCGCCAACCGGCCATGTTGTACGTCTTGGACATCGTGGTGAACTCGACGCCCAGGTCCTTCGCCCCCGGCGCCGACAGGAACGACGGCGCCCGGTAACCGTCAAAGCACACCTCCCCATACGCGAAATCGCTGATGATCATCACCCCGCGCCGCCGGCACATCGCCACCGCGCGATCCCAGAACTTCACGTCGTCGATCGTCATCGACGTCGGGTTGTGCGGGAAGTTCAGGATCAGCAGCTTGGGCGTGGGGTACAGCCCCTCGATCATGTGCTCGATCCGGTCGAGGAACGCCTGGTCGTTCCCCAGCGGCACTCGGATCACATTCGCGCCCGCCATCGCCACGGCGTAAATGTGCGCCGGGAACGCCGGGTCCGGCACGATCGCCGTGTCCCCCGGCCCCAGCAGCGCCAGGCACATGTGGCTGAATCCCTCCTTCGAGCCGATCGTGGCGATCACCTCGGTCTCCGGGTCCAGCTCCACGCCGTACTTCTTCTTGTACTTCTTCGCGACCTCCTTGCGCAGCCCGGCGATGCCGTTGTGCACCGAGTAGCGGTGGTTGCGCGGGTCCAGCGCCGCTTCCTGCAGCTTGTCCACGACGACCTTGGGCGTGGGATCGGTCGGGTTGCCCATCCCCAGGTCGATGATGTCCTCGCCCGCCACGCGCTTGTCGTACTTCATCTTGTTGATGCGCGCGAAGAGATACGGCGGCAGGCGTGAGATACGCGACGAAACTTCGATTTTGAACGGGTTCATGAGAGTCAGTTGTTAGTTGTCGTTTGTCCGTTGTCAGTGGCCGATGGGGTGGCACAGGCAGGTTCTCAGGCTTGCCCGTGGCGATCTGCAGTCACGCGACGCGCTTTAGCAACGGCGCGCCGTCGCATACCGACCAGTTATCTTACGATCGGCCAATTCGATTGGAATGTGGACGTAAGGTTACTTGGATTTGCTTCCGTCCGCCGGCTGCCCGCTGAGATTCGCGGGCCCGGCGGACTTGCTAGCCGGCGGCCGCTCACCCGTCGGCGCATTGGCCGGCGACGCCTGCTGCGCCGGCGGGTTTCCCGCGGCGGGCGTTCCAGGAGGGTTGGCGGCCGGATTCGACCGGCCCGGCACGGCCGGCACGACCACCCCCGGCGCGATCGTCCCCGGCACCGTGTCCCCCGTCTTTACGTCCGGCGATGAGTTGCCATTCGTCGTCGTCGTCGGCTTGGCCTTGTTGAGCAGGTCCTGGCGGGCCTTCTCCGCCTCCGCCGCTTTGGTCTGCTCCGCGACCTTCTTGTCGAACTGCTCCCTGAGCGTCGGATCCTTGATCACCATCGTCTGCCGCGCCTTGGCGCCGAGCTGCGCCCGCAGCTCCGCGACGCCACGCTCGACAAGTTGCTCCTGGAGCCGCGCCTTCAGACTGGCCTTCACGTCGTCGTACTTGACCACCTTGGGCTCGGTCTTGGTGGCCAGCTTGAGGATGTGATACGCGTCATCGGCGGCGATCGGGTCCGATACGTCCCCGATCTTGCGCCCGTCGCTGAACGCCCAGTCCTTGAACCCTTGTGGCACCTTGCCCCACGTGCCCGGCCACCGCTCCGTCTGGCGGGAGAACGGCGGCAGCTCCCCGGCGATCTCCCGCGTCCGCGCGTTGCGGCTCATCGTCTGCACCAGCGTCTCGAACGCCTCCCCGGCCGCCAGGCGCGTCTTGGCCTGCATCGCCTCCTGCGGGTTGGCGCACTGGATGTGCCGCAGGATCACGTTCTCCCCGTACACCTGGTTGAACGCTTCCTTCAGCTTCTCCTCGGTGATCACATCCTTCAGTTCCGGCTCCGCGATCTTGCGCAGGATCGCGTTCACCTGCAGCACCATGTCGAACTCGGCACGGCTGACCCCCTTTTTCTCCAGCAGTTGTTCGAGCAGCGCGGGATAGTCTTCCTTGGGCGCATCGCCGAAGCCGGCCTTCAGCGTGCGATCGAGTTCGGCCGCGTAATCCGCGTCCGTGACGTTCAGCTTCCGGTCCCGGGCCTCCTGCTGCGCAAGCTTAAGCTGGATCTGGTAGAGCAAAACCTTCAGCCCGTACGCCTCGATCACCGGCTTCTCGAACTCGGCGCGGCTGATCGGTTGACCGTTCACCAGCGCTACGGGATCGGGCCCCGGGTTCGCCGGCGCACCGGCGGCCACCGCCCCGCGCCCGGCCAGCGTTCCCGCCAACC
>DATBFY010000643.1:0-14562 GCA_036558265.1 Tepidisphaeraceae bacterium
TTGGCAATTTCGACGACCGGCGGCGCGTTTCCAACCGGCCTTCCGAAATCCGGAAAGCCGTCCTCCGTCCACGTGAAACGCTGCATCCGCACGACCCGCGCCCATCCCTCGCCGCGCTCCACCTTCGAGTGGTAGACGATCCAATCCTGCCGGCCGTCCGGTGAGGTGGTAAAGCTGCAGTGCCCCACGCCGAACACCTCGCGCGTGGACTCGAATACCGGGTGCGACACCTTGTTCCAACTCCGCGGGTCCAGCAGGTTCGCCTTCGCGTCCGCCCACAGCATCCCCAGCTTGTAGCTCGACTGCCACGACCCGCTGCACGAGTACACCAGGAAGATCCGGCCATTGCGCGCCAGGACCGCCGGGCCCTCGTGAAGACCGCGCTGCTTCGGGTCGTCCCCGACGCGCTCCCAGTTGTACGTGTCGTTGGCGCACAGCTTCACCCGCGCGCCGCTGACCGTCGCCGGATCGCTCATGGGCGCGGCGTAAAGGAATTGCACGTCCTGATCGTTCTCCCACCCGGACCAGACCAGGTACAGCTCATCGCCGCGCTCCAGGATCGTGCCGTCGATCGCCCATCGGGGGTCGCGCCTGGCGGCCGGGTCGTCCCCGGTGTAGAGCATCCCGCGGTCGATCCACCGTCCCTGGGGGTCCGCCCCTTCGCACTCCAGCACGCCCATCCGATGGCTCTCATTGCGGCCGGTCGACGCGGCATAGTAGATGTACCACCGCCCGCGCACCCAATGCAGTTCGGGCGCCCAGACCTGTGCGCGGTTCCAACCCATGCGGGGCGCTTCCCAGACGATCCGCCGCTCGCCGCGCTCCCCCAGGCGGTCGGATTTCCATACCTCGATCCGGGACGCCCGGCTCTGGCAGCCGTAGTACTGTCCCTGGTGGAAGATGACCCACGGGTCAGCCCCGCGCCAAAGCGGTCCGGCCGCGACGGCCGCCTCGCGCGTCGTCTTCATCGTCGCCGCGACGCCCGGCGCCTGACCCAGCGACGACTGCGGCCCCGACGACGATGCCACCAGCGCCACCGCCAGCACGCCGGTCATCGCCGCCGATCTGCCCGAAAGCCCCAGCATCTCGTCCGTCTCGCTCCGTTGCTCGTCCAAGCCGGCGCCCTCCGCGCGACCCGCGCGGCCAGGCATCACGACCGACGGCGCAAAATCTACTCGCAACGGCTTCAACCGTCACGCGCGCGCTCATCCGTACGCCCGACCACGGGGTGTCGAGAGGTGAATCGGCCAGAACCACCCCCTGCCTGCATGTCGTACGTGAAAATCCCCACTCCACCCCGCGTATCACGGGCATCCTGCCCGTGCGCATTCCATCGCAACCGGCCCCGGCGTGGCCAGGCCACCGGTGCCAGCCCCAACAGGTGGCACGGGGCGTCTCGCCCGTGGTCGCGTACTCGCGACGTTGCGCGGTACTCCGCCCCAAAGAAGACCGGAGCCAAAGCGGCGGGTGGCATGAGCCAACTTGTGTGTCCGTGGTCCTTGTGTGCCCTGCGGCGAAAATCGCAGCCCGCACGGTCGCACCGCGGGAGGGACAAATCCGCCCACGCAGCCGGGACGGCTACGCTACAGCCGCCGTCCCCGCCGCCGCCGCATCCCCAGCATGCCCAACCCGATCCCCACCAGCCCCCACGTCGCCGGCTCCGGCGCCGAAACCGCGAAGTAACTCACACCCTCCCAGTCGGTACGCACGAACAGCGTATGTCCCAGCGGATCGCGGACGAAGGTCGGATCGTGGTCCAGACGCTCCCACTGCCCGTCCACGTACTTCCAGAGCTTGAGCACGTTCTCGTCCAGGCCCTTTTCGGCCGCCAGCGCGTCGTCATAACGCACCAGCACGTCCGCCCCGCCGCTGGCCCCCAGTCCCTCCGCGCCAGCGTCAAAGCTCCACACGCCGATGAAGTGGTGCCCCTGCGGGAGCGTCGGGATGTCGCCGCGATCCAGCGACAGCAGCGCGACCTTCACCAGCGAGTCCTTCTGCACGTCGTGGAACGTGAACCGCGCCGCGTTCACGAACGTCAGGTCATCGTCGTTGTTCTGCCCCCAGGTGACCGTCGTGCTCGATCCCTGAGTGACCGCCATTGCCGGCAGGTCAAGCCTGCCCTGATTGACCGCGTACCACCCCTTGTTGCCGGTGTTGACCAGCGAGTTCGTCACCGTCGCGAAACTCGAAAGGTCCAGCGAGCGATCCTGCCCATATCCGTCGGCAATCACCTGGCCATCGTTCGTCAAGACGCCGGTGAGACCGACCTGCCCCCAGCCCCGCAGCGTGCCCTTCGACGAGCGCGTCGCGCCGACCGTCATGTCCACGCCCGCCCCGACGCCGCCCTGTGTGATCTGCCCGGTCGAGCTCGCGTCGCCCAGAAGCAAGACGCCCTCGCCCGCGCCGCCGATCTCGACCGAGTGCACCGGCGAGTCCGGCCCGCCCGGCGACGCCGTGACGCGCAACTCGCCCCCGCCGCTCAGCGCATATCGTCCCCGGCTGCCCTTCATCACCCCCAGGTAGAGCGAATCGGCGGTGTGCACTCCGCCGCTCTGCGCCGCGACCCCCGCCCCCTGGTAGCCGACGAGCACCTGCTTGCTGGTCAGCGACTCGCCCGGGCCCAGTTGGAAATTGGCATTGCCCCGCCCACCGGCCACCAGCGAATCGAACGACTCGGCCCCGGCGGAGTTCAGCGGCGTCGAGATGTACAGGTCGTCCTGGTCCGACAGGAACCCGCCATGGCCCTGCCCCCCACCATTGGCCGGCGCGCTCGGGCCGCCGCCGTGCTCAGCGTCTTCGGTCGGCTTGCCCGGCGGAACGTCCGGCGATGGGACCACCGGCCCCATGATGGGCCCGTGGCTCGGCGCCGGCGACGACGGACCGCCCGGCACCGGGTGCCTGACGATCTCGCCCGGGTCCGATCGGTCGGGCACGTCATGATTGAAATCAAACGGATTCGGAACGCCTCCGCCCGGTTGCTTGACGCCGCCGCGACCGGGATTGATCGTCGGGCGCGAATCGTTGCCCCGGTTCCCCGGCGTACGATCGGCCAGGCCGAAGTCTTTATTCGGATTGCCCGACTTTGAACCACCGTCGCCGCCGGCGGGCTTATCGGATGACCCGCCGCCCGCGTCGTTCCCCGCAACAATCGCCGCGCCCCCGCCACTCCCCGTCGAACCACCGCCGCCACCCCCGTTACCGGGCGCGGCAAAGCCGGGATTGAGGTGGAATACATAAGCGGAATTCGGCGGGAACGGCAGCGGCGAATCGCCCTGCGGCACCCGGGTCACCGGCGGATACCACGACGACGCCACGCTCGGCGCGCTCCCGCGCGGCAGCGGCATCAGGCTCAGTGGATCCAGTTGCGGAAGCACGAACGACGGCTGAGCGACCGCGGTGCGCTTCGGCGATCCGGTGCCCGCAACTTCGATCGTACCCGGCGCAGCCCCAGGCGCGGGCTCTTTTGACTTCGTCGGATTGGCGGCCGCCACCGGCCCGTGAAATGTCGGCGGATGGAAAATCCATCGGAACGCCCGGCCCAGATCCCAGTTCGACGGCCGCGGAAGATTGCTCCAGATCGCCCCCCCGGACACCACCTGTGCCCCCGCCGCTGCCGCCCCGCCAGCCAGGAGGGCCAGGGTCGCCGCCAGCCTCAGCTTGGCGTTGGCCAGCGCCCGGCTCGCCGTGTGCGCCATCGCCACGATCTGCGGCGACACCACCCCGCACGCGAACGGGTGACCGCACGACACCAGCACTGCCGCCTGCGCCGTGTGCTCCACCAGTCGCTGGCTGACCACCGACCGCACCACCTCCGCCATCACCAGGCCGAACATCGCCGCGCTCAGCGCGATCCCGCGCTTCGCCAGGCGCTTGCCCAGCATCTCGCGCCCGCGGTGCAGGCGCACGCCCAGCGTGTTGGCCTTGCAGTTCAGCTCCCGCGCCATCTCGTCCCGCGAAAGCCCCCCGTAATAATGCAGGATCAGCGGCATCCGATACTTGGCCGGCAGCTCGTTCAACTCCGCCTGCACGATGTGGCGCAGTTCCTCCCAGCCCGCCGCCGAAGACGGGTTGCCGTGCGTCCCCGCCCCCCCCGCCCCGTCGGCGGCCAGGTCCGTCATCCGGTTTTCCCACGCCTTGGCATGCCTTTCTTCGCGATTCTTCCGCCTTTTTCGCGAGCGATTGATGTCCAGCGACATCCTTCGCGCAACCTGCTGCAACCACGGCCCAATTGCTTGAATCTGCTGCCCCGATCGCACCTGCAGCGCCAGCGACATGAACGCCGCTTGGACGGCGTCCTCGGCATCGTGCCGGTTACCGGTGACTTCAAAGCAAAGATTGTAAACCATCCCCCCATACCGCCGGACGACCTCCTCGAACGGGTCCTGCTCGCCGGTCGTCGCGAAGCGCGACAGCAGCTCCCGCGCGTCCTCGACCATCGCGGTCGAAACGGAATTCCAGGGCGTAGAAGAATCGAACACGCCGGGCGTGGGCGCGGCGCCATCGCTGGCCGAATCGGTCGGGTGAGAAATGAGGTCGATCAACTCTACAACTCCTCCCTCTCCATGGACGCCGCCCAGCCTAACACGTTACCGGACGTTTCGCGAAGTGCCAGAATTGACAAGACATCACGATTCGATGACAGGATCTGCGATAAACTCAGCAAAATACGTAATTTGCGAAAACCGCATTCTCCGGGCACACCTGCGGTCCCCCCTCGCTCCTAGAATGCATCCAACATCACAGGAGACGGTCATGACCCAGACGGCCATCAAAGCAGTCCTGGTCCAGGCGTACGGCGGGCCCGAACAGTTGAAATTTGCCGAAGCGCCTGCCCCCCTCGTGGTGGATGGCTGCGTCCTGGTTCGCGTGCGGGCAACATCGGTCAACCCGTGGGATTTCAAGCTCGCCTCCGGCCGTTTCAAGGACGCCATCCCGATGAAACTGCCCTACGTCCCCGGCGGGGAGTTTGCCGGCACCGTGGCGGACGTCGGGGCTGGCGTGGTCGGGCTGAAGAAGGGCGACGCCGTCTATGGCAATTGCCCCGACGGCGCTTATGCGGAGCTGGTTTGTGCGCCGGGCGAGACGACGGCCCCCAGGCCGGCGACGCTGTCGTTCACGCAGGCCGCCTGCGTCCCGCTCGCCGGGCAGACCGCCTGGCAGGGACTGTTCGACCACGGCCAGTTGCGGCGCGGCGAGACGGTGCTCATTCACGCGGCGTCGGGCGGAGTCGGAACCTATGCCGTCCAACTCGCCCACTGGGCCGGGGCGCGCGTCCTTGCGACCGCCTCGGCGACCCACGCACAGTACGTCAGGGAACTGGGCGCCGACCAGGTCATCGATTACAAGGCCACGCCTTTCGAGAGTGTCGCAAAAGAGGTTGACCTGGTCCTCGACCTGGTCGGTGGCCAAACCCAGCAGCGCTCGTTCGCGATTCTCCGCAAGGGCGGTCGGTTGATCTCGACCGTCCAGCCTCCCGATCAGGACCAGGCCAGGGCGCACGGCGTCACCGCTGCCATGTTCTCGATGAAACCGTCCACCGCCGGGCTGGTGCGGCTGGGAGAACTGATCGATGACGGCTCGCTTCGCGTGGTCGTCAGCAAGTCCTATCCCCTGGCCCACGCCGCCCGGGCGTGGACGGAACAGATGGCGGGACATACGCAGGGAAAAATCGCGCTCGAATTGGACTGATGAGCACGGATCATTTGCGCCCGGCAGACAGTGCGGCGGCGACCCGGTCCGGCCGATGAAGTTCCGCCGCCAGCATCCGCGGTGTCTGGAGTTCGTCGCCGACGCGCCACGCGAGGAACCGTTCGACGCCCGGTGAACCGTCGTAGTAACCCTCGGGGGTGCACGCCATCCAGTCGTCCGTGACCGCCGATCCATCCTGAAGATCGCCAAACGCGAACAGCGTGACGAGATGCCGCCCGGTGCCGACGTCCCAGAGGTTCGTCGTGCCGTAACTGCCGCCCTCGACGATGAGCTTGCCGTCCGCGGAGAACACGATCGACTGCGTCCGCTTGAGATATCCGAGCAGCTCGCGCAGCATCTTGCCGGTGCGGGCGTCCCAGAGTTTGACCGACTTGCCGCCGGTGGCAATGATCGACCCGTCGGGCGACAGCGCCATCGGCCGTCCGCAGATGCGTTCGGCCGCGAATTCGCGCTTCATCGTCCCGGAAGCCGTATCCCAGAACCTCGTGGGATCGACGAATTCGCCATTGACGCTCGACAGACAGGTGGCGAGCGTCGCGCCGTCCTGGCTCAGGCCGATCGAATTCGCCAACCGATCAATCGTGAACGACCTGGCCCCCGCCCCGGTCGCGTTGCACGTCTGTAACAGCCGGCCGGTGCCAACCTCCCAGATGCGCGCGCCCCCATAAGCCTGGCCGACGTAGATGCGCTTTCCGTCCGGCGAAAAAGTGACGGCCGTCGCGCCGCCCTCGTGATCCCCCAGCGTTCGCCTGACGTCGCCCGTTCGGGCGTCGCGGACCTTGACCGTTCCGTCGGCCGAGGCGGTCGCCAGCGCGGACCCGTCGGGCGCGAACGCGACCGCCAGCACGTCGCGCTCGTGATCGTTCGTGGACCAGATCGGCGCGCCGGTCCCCGCGTCCCAGACGTGTGCCGCGCCCTTGCCGCCGTCGATCGCGCAGCCCGCCGCGACGCGCTTGCCGTCCGAGGAAATCGCCACCGCCATCACCTGTTCCGCCGGATCGCCCAGCCACCGCAACATGCGACCGATGCGGGCGTCCCACAGGCGGACCGCGCCCGGTCCGAGCGGTTTTGATCCGGCCTGCAACCGGCCGCGCGCGACGCGCCAGTCGCTGCTGCCGGTGACCAGAATCGACGCATCGCCCGAGATCGCGACTGAATTCACCTGCTCGAAGGAACCCGGCGCATGCCATACCGCCGCCCCCGTTGCCAGGCGAGTCAGCTTGACCGTCTGGTCGTGGCTGCCGCTGACGATCGCGCCGCCGTCGGGCGTAAACGCGACCGACGTAACGTCGCCGTCGTGACTGGCGACGACCCGGGCGGGGCCTTGCGAAACCAGGTCGTATCGCCGGACCTGCCCGCCGATCCCGCACGCCAGGGACTTGCCGTCCGGCGCGAACGCCAGGGACAGCATCCGGCCGTCCTCGTTGACGGTGCGCAAAAGCTTTCCCGAATCCACGTCCCACAGCCGCCACTCGCACTTCTCCACGCCCCGCGCGGCGGGACGAGGCCAGTCGTGCCCGCGGTGAAAGCCCCAATCGCAGCTCCCGCTCGCCAGCGTTTTGCCGTCCGGCGAGAAGGCGATCGTGCAGATCCAGTCGCCCTGGCCTTCAAATGACTTGCGAAGCTGGCCGGTCGCGCAATCCCACATCCGGACCGACCGGTCACCGCCCCCGCCCGCCAGCATGGCGCTGTCCGGCGAGAAGGCCAGCGACGAGACTCGGAACGGCTGATCCTTCAGGCGCAACCGGAGGTTCCCGGTCGCGATCTCCCACACCAGGATCTGCTTGTCGGTGGCCGTGGACGCCAGCAGCTTGCCGTCGGGCGAGATCGCCGTCGCGTCGGCTTCCCATTCCGTCTGCCCGGCAAACGTGCGCAGGCGCTTGCCCGTCTGAACGTCCCAGAGCGCGACGAGCTTATCCATATGAAAGCCCGCGGCCGTCAGGCTACGCCCATCGGGAGAAAAGACGACGTTGCGGTCGCCGACATCCCCCAGGACCCGTAGAAGGCCACCGGTCCGGGCATCGTGAAGCCGAACCCCTCCCTCGCCGGCCGCCGTGGCGATCAGCGTCCCGTCAGGCGACACGGTCACCGAGTCCACCGCCGTCGCCGGCGGCGCCTGGAGAACCAGTTTGTACGTCGGCTCCGGAGGAACCGCGGCCGCCGCCGAAAGTCCCGCACACACGGACAGGATAACGATGAGCGAGCGAATATCAGCACGCATCGACAGACCTCCTGATCGGCAGGCCGACGGTCCTGCGAATGGGCCGCGCGCGCGTCCACGATCCCAGCGAGGTAGTAGAGCAATGCGCATATCCTAATAGTGGCCCGCAGCGCCCGCCAGGCGAAATCGCCCGTCCACCAGCCGCGGCGCGGCGAAAGACTATAGCCCACGGCGTAAGCCGTGGGTAGAAAACGCAACCAACGGATGAGCCCCGAAGGGGCGGCAGAACGGCCCGATCATTCGCGCCAAGGCCATAACCCCATCGAAGCCAACCACCTCATCTTCGTGTCCTTCGCGTCCTTCCCGTGGTTCGGTCCCTCCCCTCACCGATACGCCACCACCATCGAGTCCACCCCCGCCAGGCGATGGGTCGTCATGTCGCGGAATCCGGCATCGCGCAGCCATCCGTGGCAGTCAGCCGGTGTGTAGTCGAACCCGCCGGGCGTCTCGATCAGCATGTTCAGGCTCATGAACAGGCCCGACACGTTCGTGCGCCGCTCGTCGTCGATCATCGCGTCGTAGACGATCAGCGCGCCGCGCGGCGGCAGCGCGTCGTAGGCCTTGGCCACCAGTTGCCGCTTGGTCTTCAGGTCCCAGTCGTGAAGGATGTGCCCCATGATGATCACGTCCACCGAGGGCAGCGTGTCCTTGAAGAAGTCGCCTGCCACGAAGCGCACGCGATCGGCCACGCCGCGCTCGCGGACGTATTCCTCGAAGACCGGGCGCACCGCCGCCAGGTCGAACCCGACGCCGTTCAGGTGCGGGTGCGCCAGCGCCAGGTGTGCCGGAACCGCCCCCTGCGCCGTCCCGACGTCGGCAAACGTCTTGTAGTCCCCCCACGGAAACTGGGCCGCGATCCCCCGCGCCGACGCGGCGCTCAGCCCCGTCATCGCCGAGAGGAACTGCCGCAGGCGCGCGGGTTCGCCGTAAATGGCGGCGAACGGGTCCGGCCCGCCCCCCTTCGCCTCGTTCTGCGGTTGTCCCGTGCGCAGCGCCTCGGTCAGGTGATCCCAGAACTTGTAGAGGCGGGCGTTGCACATGTCCAGGATGCCGGCGATACAGGACGCCTGCGCGCGGTCCAGGTACTGCGCCGCCAGCGGCGAGTTCGTGTATCGCCCGGCGCCATCGCGCTCCAGCAGCTTGAGGGCCACCAGCGTATCGAGAAAGTCCCGTGCCGAGCGGTCGTGCAGGTTCAGTTCGCGCGCCAGCTCGGTGCAATTGCGCGACCCGGATTTCGCCAGACGCGTGAACAGGTCGAGCTCCAGCGCCGCGAAGAGCACCTTCGACCCCATGAAGCCGAATGCGAGCTGCATCAGCGGGTCGGGCGTGATCTCCGTCGTCGAGGTGGTGGTTTCCGTGGGCATTGCGGACGTTCCTTTCCAGTTCGAAGTTGCGGAAACATAGGGACGCCGCCGTCCCCACAAAATAGCCCTGAACAGGCTGTCCCGGGCGCGGTCGCAGCGGCCACTAACGGGAGGGCGAGGCTCCGTCCGAGCCGTCCTTTCGGTTCCCCCGCACGCAACCCGCGGCTCGCGCGCCAGGCTCGCCCGCTCAACTGCGATTCCACCGCGCCCAGCCGCGGAGCGGCGAAAGAGTATAGCCCACGGCGTAAGCCGTGGGTAAAAAACCCAACCAACGAATCAGCCCCGAAGTCGAAGGGGCGGCAGAACGGCCCGGCCATTCGCGCAAAGGCATCTCCCGTCAGGGCTCAATTCTCTCCGTCCCCCCCTCACTCCACCCACAGCACCGGCTGCCGCAGCGGCAGGTTGCGGATCACTTCCTCATTCGTCGGATTCGCCTCCAGCCCCTTCCACAACTCGACGTACTTGGGCTCGTGATACGCCATCCCCGCGAACAGCAGCGCCGGTGAGCGCACCGGCCAGAACTCGTAGAACATCACGTCCGGCTTGTGAGGCCACTTCGACTTCTCCCGCACGAACGGATACATGAACTCGATCGCCTTGCGCATGCCGCGGCCATCGCCGGTCGTGAACTCCCAGAGGTTCTCCTCTTTCCACGAGCAAATCCGGCAGATCGTCGCCATCGCGTCCAGGTTGAAGAGCGAGTACGAGTACGGCTTGGTCCGACGCAGCTCCTGCGGGAAGGACCCGTCCGCGGCCATCTGGTTCGGCAGCAGCACCTCCTCGAACCGTTTGCGGCACAACGCCAGAAGTTTTTCATCCCCCGTGAACGACGCGAACGCCGCCACCTGCATCACCCAGCAGGTGCCGTGATTGTTCTTCGCTTTCATCTCGTCAGTGCCGTTCTTGCTGGTGGTCAGCCACGTGAGGTAATCGGCAAACCACCGCTTCGTGCCCTCCAGGTCCTGGCCGCTCAAGATTCCGGCGGCCTGGAGGATCTGGGCCGATCGGGCGACCTCGATCAGGTGGATCGTGTCGATGATCCCGATCCCCCGCCCGGTCGTGATGCCCTTGATCGCCTGCGCGTATTGCAGGTTCGGGTTCATCCTTGTGTCTGAATTGACAAACCACGCCCGCAGATGTTCGATCGCCTTGTCGGCGTACTTGCGCTCCCCAGTGATTCGCCACGCGCTGGTGAGCGTGCCCACGTGCGTCGCAAGGCGGATCATCGCCAGGCGATGGGCGACGAAGTTCTCCGGGTTGGTCATCCCGTCGCGCTGGACGTACGGACCCGCGGGATCTTTGGGGTTGGGCCACCAGTAATCCCCCTCGGAAAAGAAGTCGTGCGCACCGCCCGCCGACCGCGGGCACGATTGCGCGGTGACGGTGACCGGCTTCTCGCTAAGGAATTGCTCCGCCGGCTTCAGGACGCGATCACGATCGAGCGACTTGAGATCCAGCAGCGGCTGATCTGCGAGAACGTTTGCGTTAACCAGCAGAGCAAGGAAGATCAAACCGATAGGGGCGCGAGCCGTCATGGCGTGACTCCGGGTGGCGTGTCGCGCGCCAATCATCCGCGTCCGCATCACCTTTGTCACGCGCGCGCTCATCGCGCGCCGGTTGCCGCCGGGGTGTTGATCTCGACCAGTTCGATCTTGTGGAAAACCGTCGCGCTGACCTCCGAGCCCACGCCCAGGAAGCAGGGTGTGATCTCCCAGTCGCGGTTGGCCAGGTCCGTCCCGTCGGTCGCATAGCTTGTCAAAAGCGTGCCGTCGAGCCACGCTTCGATCGAGTTCCGACGCACCCGCACCACCGACGTGTGCCGCTTGCCGTTCTCGAACGAAAGGTTGCGGATTCCTGTCGGATTATTGTTGGCCGATTGGTTGGCGATCTGCTGGAACCCGGAGCAGGTTCGTTTCCACCCCCCCAGGATCAGGGCGCAGGGATTACGGTGGGTAAACATCTGAACCACGCAGTTATCCCCGTCAACCTGGGTAAACTGAACGCGGAAGTCATACTCCTTGGGCGGTGCGTAGCGGATTGCCAGCTTGGCCCGGTGGGAAGCGTCGGAGGCCAGTTCACCGTTCTCAAAGTGCCAGTTGCCTCCGACCGCATCCCGGGACGGGTCGATCAGGGGCATCAGGTCCACCGTCCGGGTCACCGGGGCCTGTGTCGCGTCCGGGAAGGGTTCCGGCGGTGCCGCAGCCTGTCGTTTCGGGCTGCTGGTTCGCGCCGCCGCGATCGCCGGCCCGGGTCGATTCACGATGAACACGACCGAGAAGACGATGGCCACCGCAACCCCCCCGACCGACGCCCAGGTCCAGGGCGATCGGAGCCATTCTGGCGCCGAAGAGGGGCCTTCAGCCTCGAGCGTCACCCGCGTGTGGTAGGGCGCGGCCCGGTACGCCCCATTGTGATCGGGCGAGGGTCCGGGATCCGGCTCGGGGTGCCACGGGTCGGACGGCGCCACGGACGCCAGCGCCTGATCCGGATCGGCGGGTCTGATACGGGTAGCCGCGAGACGGGAAGCGACAGGACGGGAAATCCGACTGACCGGTCGCGGCCGCGGCGCCCCCGTCCCGCGCGCCGCCGCCGCTTTTGCGGTATGGGGGACTACGGCCACCGCGCACATCCGCTGGCCGCAGGCGGGGCAGTTGGGTTCAACCTTTCGGGGTCGGGTGGAGGCGAAGAGCTTACCGCACGGGACGCACTTCCATGCACGTGGCACCATGACGGGTCCTGCTGGTTCGAGTTCTGGCCGGCCGCTCTGGAGGCCCGAGACGTGGCAGGGCGCGAGTAGCCAGACCGTGGCTTACGAGAACGATCGGATATGACGACCTCAAGAGTTTAGCGGCACATGAATTTGTGGCAAGAAAAAGTCATCCGCACATGGCGGCTGCTCAATGCTTCAACCGCACCAGTTCGTACCAGAGGGTGGGGACGTCGCCCAGGTGCAGGGTGCAATTCGTCGTTTGGAATTCCCTTAGTGGCTTTCCTGCGCCGTCGAGGGGGTGAACGGAGTAGTCGTGGGGGAGCCGGAGCGTCGCATTGACGACCTCGATGCGTGGCGGCGCGGTTCCCCAATTTGTCGAAATCGTGGTGCGCTGCGGGTTCCATTGTTCGCCGGTGTTTTCGACGCGGGCGACGGCAGATATGAGCAGGCGATCGGCATCATCGATCGTGCTGGCGGGATCGGCCGGGGTGACGAGGATCGAGGCGAACGGTGTTTTGAGTTGCTCCAGTTGCACGGAGCCCAGCGCGACGGGGGCGCCGGGGGCAAAGCCCGTGAAGACGGCGGCGGCGGGGGTGGCAAGGGTGTAGCGGCCAGTGCCCGGGCCGTTGGCGGTCCAGGCAAGCGGCAGAACCGGTTGGGAGGGGTGGTCCGCGGTCGTGGGTTGCCCATCGAACCGCAGGGCGAACCGCTCTGAGAGGAACGAGCGCCAGTCAAGGTCGGGGTGCGCGGCGCGGATGAAGTTCCAGATGTTGTAGAAACTCGCGGAGGCGAACGGGTAGATCTGCTGCCTGGTGACCGACAGCGTTCGCTGGGCTGCCAGCGGCGGCACGTTGCCGGAGAGGAAGATCCGCGCCCCCAGCGGCATCGACGCCATCTTCGCCCAGTTGCCCTCGAGGTCGAAATAGCTGGACACGTGGTCCTTCTCGAACTGGTTGGAGTGGCTGTAGGCGAAGAGGTAGACGGCGTCCCAGTCCTGGAGGGCGGCGAAGGTGGCGATCATGGGCACGCAGCCGGCCTGCCACTCGTTCGGGGCGGCGTGGTTGTATTCGGTCACGGTGAACGGTTTGCCCGCGACGCGGGTTGCCGCCAGTGGCCAGAGCGTCGCGCCGACAGGGTTATCGACCATCGGCTTATTCCGGATAGTCCAGTTCCGCGGGCTCCAGTCGTGGTTGGGAAAATCGGGATGATCCCAGTAGGCGTGAGCGTCGACGAAATCCATTTTAGATTGACTGAGCGTGCCGAGCGGGCCCAGGCCGATCGTGCCGGTGACCGGGGCCTGGAGCTTCAGGTCGTCGCGCAGGTAGTTTCTAAAATCGACGAAGTAGGACTCGTCGAGCCGCTGGAGGAAGTCGTACCAATCGGCCGAGCGGGCGGGCGTCACGCCGTCGCCCGGCTTGTGCGGGGCGACAGTTTGCTTTGCGGCATCCTCCGAATCGCCGAGACCTTCCTGCCCACCGGGACGGAGTTGGAGGTCGGTGAAGGTGACCGTATTGACCTGCTGGCCGACGATGAAACTGACGCGGGCGTTTGTGTCGTCTGCCGACCCGACGAAGCCGAAGCGGAACTGTCTGGGCCGGGTCGAGACCTTTGCCGACCCGGCGAGCCCCAGGTTGCCCCACGGCTGATGCGCCTGGGTGAGGTTGACGGTGATCGTCTGATCCTTGTCGGCCGTCGCGGTGAACGTCAGCGTGTAGAATCGCCCCTTCGTCACCGCGACGTTCTGCTGGTTGAATTGAAGGTGCCAGTGGGTGCCGTCGACGGCGCCGATCTTGAGGATGTGCCGGCCTGCCGTTGCGTCATGCGTCATCCTGGCCGAGTCGTGCTGCTCGATGATCCACTTGTCGCGCAGCAGGATGTCCTGCCCCAGCGGGATCGCGTCGCGGTTCCAGGCGGCGGCAAGGGCATCCCGCGTGGGATACTTGCTGGCAAGCCACTGGTTCCAGCGTCCCTTGAGCATGCCGGCGTAGGGCTCGGGCAGGGTTGCGAGCTTCTGCTCGCCGCCCCAGAGGAAGATCGTGTTCTCGTTGTTGATCTCGACCATGCAGACGGCGGGCTCGGCCGTATAGGGCTGAGCGGTGTACTTGTTCACGTGAGTGAGCAGGTCGCGCGCGTATCGCTTGTCGGCCCGGATGATGTCGGGGTGAAAGAGGTTGACGGTCTTGTCCATCGATTCGGGGAGCTTGTCGGCGTTGGGCAATCGATGAGCCTTGCTCCAGGTGCGCGACACGTGGAGGTTGATGTCGCTGTAGATGCCCTGTTTTTTCAGGGCGGAGA
This sequence comes from Tepidisphaeraceae bacterium, assembly GCA_036558265.1. Lineage (GTDB taxonomy): Bacteria > Planctomycetota > Phycisphaerae > Tepidisphaerales > Tepidisphaeraceae > RYN-433. Next base: position 14,300 of record DATBFY010000643.1, read on the forward strand.
TGAGGTAATCGAGCCGATCGAGGGATTGGTCCGACAGGGATTCGAGCGCGTCGTCGGCGAAGATCCCGTTGGGGAACTTGAACATGTCCATGTGGTGCAGGCGGACGGCGTTGATGCCGAATCGCGACAGGCGCAGGGCGAGGCGGTCGGCCTGGTCGTGCGTGGGGAAGCAGGCGGAAAAGGCGAGGTTGACCCCCCAGAAGCGAATGCGTCGATCGCCGGTGTAGAAATGGTCGCCCTTGACGACGACCGGCCCGAGGCGG
>DATBFY010000644.1:0-5299 GCA_036558265.1 Tepidisphaeraceae bacterium
TGCGCTTCGTCGGCGATCGCCAGATTTTCCAGCGCGATCCGCGCCCGGCGCTTGCCGAAGGGAAGGAGCGACGCCGCGCCGCGAAGTGTCGCGCGGCGCACGCCGGCAGGAAGCCAATCGAGATATCGGCCAAATTGATCCACCGCGCACTTGGGATACCCGCCAAAGAGCTCATCCCCGCCCTCGCCGGTGAGCATCACGGTCACGTGCTGCCGGGCGAACTTGCAGAGGAGATAAGTCGGGATCGCCGCCGGCTCGCTGACCGGTTCGTCGTAGACCCAGCAAAGTCGTGCGAACTCGCGGACGAAATCGTCGAAGCCGACCGTGACCTCGTGATGCTCGGTCTGGTATTGATCCGCGACCTGGCGGGCGTAGGGCAGTTCTGAGAACGCTTCCTGATCAAATCCAATCGAAAACGTGCGGACCCGCTCCTTCCGGCCCGCGCGCTGGCGAAGCCGCTCCATGTGGGCGACGATCAGGCTCGAATCCACCCCGCCCGAAAGCTGGGCGCCCAGCGGCACGTCGGACATCAGGTGCGATTCGACGGCGCCTTCCAGAAGCTGATCCACCCGCACGAGCGCCTCGTCAAACGAGACCTCCTGCCGGGTGAAGCTGACATCCCAGTAACGGACGGGCTCCGCCGACGCGTCCTTCACCTCGATGAAGTGACCCGCCGGGAGCTTGAAGATCCCCTTAAAGAGCGTCAGCGGTGCGGGCACGTAACGGAAGGTGAGGTATTGTTCCAGCGCGGTCGACTCGACGGCGCGGGCAGCGCCCGGATACACCAGGAGCGCCTTGATCTCGCTGGCGAAGATCAGGACACCGTCAACCGTCGTGTAGTAGAGCGGCTTGATTCCCAGGCGGTCGCGCGCCAGCAGCAGACTGCCCGTGCGAGCATCGTGCAGGGCGAACGCGAACATTCCCCGTAAGCGATCGAGCAGACCGCGCGCGCCCCACGCCTCGTACCCGTGGAGCAGAACCTCCGTATCGCACCGCGACGTAAAGCGGTGGCCGGCGGCCTCGAGTTCCCTGTGCAGATCGAGGTGGTTGTAGATCTCGCCGTTGAAAGTGACGCGGATCGAACCGTCCTCGTTGGCCATCGGCTGGTTGCCGCCGGTCGCGTCGATGATGGCGAGCCGGGTGTGGCCGAGCCAGCAGTTTCCGTCGGCGGAGGTCCACTCGCCGGTCCCGTCGGGACCGCGGTAACGCAGCGTTTCGATCATCCGCGCGCACGCTTGCGGCGATAGCCTCCAGGTATCAGTCCCGCGAAGTTTGAGCGCGCCGACGATGCCGCACATGGAATCTTTATCGGGCAGACTTGGGCAGCACCGTGATGCTTCTGGGTTGCGTGGGGCACGCGTGCTGGCAGGTGCCGCAACCGGTGCACCCTTCGCGCACGGCGATCCGCGAATCATCCCCGACCACCAGTGCCTTGGCGCCGACCGGGCAGGCGTCCACGCAGATCTGGCAACTGTCGCCGTGCGAGCGCAGGCAGGTCGACTCATGCCAGACGGCCACGCCCATGTCGATGAAGTCCATCAGGATCGGCTGGAGCGCCCCGGTCGGGCAGTGGTGCATGCACGCCAGGTGGGTACACATGATACACCCGCGCTCGTCGGGTTCGATGTAGGGTACGCCCTCGCCCTTGTCGGCGGAGTAGTCGATCTTGATGCACTGGACCGGGCAGACGCGCACGCAATCGCCGCAGCGGCTGCACTGATCGCGGAACTGCTGTTCCTCGAGCGACCCGGGCGGTCGCAGCCAGTGGCGGACGGGCGCCGGCGGAGGCGGCGCCGGCTGATCCAGCGCGCCAAGCTGCTCGGCCACGCGCGAGATGGGCTCGACCGACCGCGCAAGCGGCTTGAAGAGCTCGAGCAGTCCCTCGCGGAAGAATCGTCGCCGGGGCATCGGCTTGTCGTCGTCGGGCATAGAAGGTTGAGTCCGGGTTGGGTAGAGTATAGACGATCGGAGTTCTTGGCGGGAAGGACGCGCGCGCGGGTCGACGTGACGTGGGACGAACCGGGAGAAGCGGCCGTGTCAGCAGCGACGCCCCAACGGGGGATTGTGTTAACGATGTTACTCCTGTGTGCCACCGCGTGCGCCCCGCACGAGAGCCGCGACGCGTTGCGCCAGGCGCCGCCCGCGCCACAGCCGCCACCCGCGACCGCTCCGACCTCTGTGCCGGCGACGACGACGTTGGCTCGGCCGGCCACGACCCCCACGACCGCCGCGACCGCGCCTTCGGATCATCACGCCGCGCCTCCCCGGCGAACGGGCCCGTAAGCGTGCCCGGCGGGAAACAGCGGCTGATCCGCGTATAATCCGCGTTCCACCTGACTCGCGGGCTGCAGCGAGAAGACCACGGGCAAAGTCGTTTCTCGTTTGCCCATGCCACCCAACGCGTCGCGGGAATCGCTTCCGATCCGTATAATTCGGCTGGCCGCGTCATCCGGAACTGCGGAGCGACTTGCGCGTGAATTCGCCGCTTACCATCCGCTATGCCACTGTGCCGGACCCATCGGAGGTCCGCATCGAACGGGATGCGCACCATGTGGAGATGATCGTGCCCCCCGTCCACGGCTGGCGAGCTCTCCCGTGGATCTACGTGGTGTCCCTGGGCCTGTTGGCCACCCTGCTTGTCTGGCAGGCGGCGGCGATCCTGATCACACCGCCGGGCGCGTGGCGCGGCGGGGACGCCATCCCGAACCTGGCGGTATTCGCGCTCCTGACGGCAGGGGTATTCGCCATGGCCTACGTCCGCCTTCACCGCTGGCTGCGGCTACTGGTTACGGCCGACCGCGTATACCTGGCGCGACGGGTCGGCGGATCATTGCGCGAGGTGACGGCGAGCTGGCCCAGATCGCTGGTCCTGGCCGCGGGCGTCAACCCGCACAACGGCAGGCTCGCGCTGCGAATCCTGGGCCAGGACGTGCTCGAGGTTTACGTCAGTCCCGACCGGGCCCGAGCCCGCCGCATCGCCCAGATGCTCGACGGCGCGCTGCACGAGACGTTCGAGCCGCTGGCGCCGGAGGGGCTGGGCGCTTCCACCTGAATCCGCGAAAGATACAGTCCCGCCGTGCCAACCGACGCGCCCGCTAATCCCTCGCGAACGTTCACGCGCGTCGCGCTGTTCGGGGGTATCTATAACAATCACGTGGCGCTGGCGGCCGCGATCGACGACGCCCGGCGTCGCGGTTGCGAGCACCTTTTTTGCCTGGGCGACCTGGGGGCGTTCGGCCCCAACCCGGACAAGATTTTTCCCCTGCTGATCGACAACGGCGTGGAGACCATGCAGGGCAACTATGACCACTCGATTGGCCACGACCTGCCCGACTGCCAGTGCGGCTACACCGATCCTGCGGACAATTATTACGCCCGGCTGTCCTACCAGTACACGTACCGAAGGACGGACCCGACGTGGCGGCCCTGGCTGGCGGCGTTGCCGGGCCGGATTCGGTTTGAGCTGGGGGTCGGGGTTGGGAATTCAGGGTTAAGTGGTGGCGCCGCTGCCTTGGAAGTGAAAAAAGGGACGGGAGCCTTTTTTACTCCTGATCGGCGGGCGCTGCGTGTGCTCTGCTGTCATGGGTCGCCGCGCAAGACCAACGAGTTTCTGTGGGAATCAACGACCCCGACGCACCTGCTCGAAAAGTTCGCGGATGACTACCAGGCCGACGTCATCGTGGCGACCCACACCGGCCTGCCGTGGAGCCGCCGCCTTTGCGGCGGTCGATTGTTCGTCAACTGCGGCGTCCTGGGCCGCCCGGCCAACGACGGCACGACCGACGTCGGTTACACGATCCTGGACACTGCCGAGCCGGACCTGGCGAACTACGTCCGGCTCGAGTACGACCACGGACGCCTCGCCGCCGAGATGCGCGAGGAAGCGCTTCCGGAACCGTTCATTGAAACGATCCGGACGGGTTGGTGGACGACGTGTTTGGAGGTCCTGCCGGCCAAAGAACGTGCCTGCGGAAAACATTGAAGGCTGGAATCAATCGACCACTTCATCGATTATTCGTCCGACTGCAACACGTCGTTAATCCTCGCGGGAAGGAGCCAACGCATGTCGATCGTCCTGCTGTGCCTGGTGGCAGGCCTGGCGTTCGCCAACGGCTCGAACGACAACGGCAAGGGCGTGGCCACGCTCGTGGGCTTTGGCGCGGCCCGGCCGTGGCCGGCGCTGCTCTACGCGACGTTGGCGACCGCCGTCGGCGGCGTTGTGTCCTTCTGGCTCGCGGGCGGACTGCTCGCGGGCTTCAGCACGGGCCTGTTCGCCAAGGGAACGGCCCTGAGCAACGGGTTCTTCGCCTGCGTCCTGATCGGCGCCTGCGGCTGGGTCCTCTTCGCGACGCGGACCGGGATGCCGGTCTCCACCACTCACGCGATCATCGGTGCGCTGTGCGGCGCGGGGCTGGTCGCCTTCGGCAATTCGCGGATGCAGTGGTCCTTCCTGGGCGCGAAGTTCGCCGTTCCGCTGGCCGTCAGCCCCGTGCTGTCTCTGGCGATCGTCTACCTGCTGGCCTGGCCGGTCGTGTTCATGGTCCAGCGAATTGCCGGACGCTGCGTCTGCATCGTCGAGCAGGAGCCTGGGCTCGAGGCTGTGGCCGTCGGTGGCGCCGCCGTGGCGACGCCCGAGCAGCCCCGCATGGCTGTCGTCATCAATTACGAGTCCGCTTGCGCGGGCGCGCCAGGCGTTACCACGTCCGCCGCTGCCAACGCGCTTCACTGGCTTACCTGCGGCCTGATCTCGTTCGCGCGGGGGTGGAACGACACGCCGAAGATCGCGGCGCTCAGCCTTTTCGCGCTCGCGGCCATGCCGCACGGCACCGCGGTGGGATTCGCCATCGTCACGGTCGCGATGGCCGTCGGCGGACTCCTCGCGGGCCGAAGAGTGCTCGATACGCTCGCCCGCAAGCTCACTCCCTTGCCGCTGGCCGAATCTCTCACCGCCAGCCTGACGACGGCGGCGCTGGTGATCGTCGCGTCCAAGGTTGCGCTTCCGGTCTCCACGACGCACGTGGCGACCGGGTCGATCATCGGCGCGGGCCTGAAGAACGATCCCGGGAACATCAAGTGGGGGAAGGTCGGCGAAGTCGTCCTCTCCTGGGTGGTGACGCTGCCGGTCGCAGGCCTGATCGCGGCCGCCGCCAAGTTCGTCATCCGCTGAACGTGCGGTTTTGCGGGTCGACCGATCCCGGCATGCGGCTTGCACGGTCTTGGTCGTTGCGCTCTTTTCCGCGACCAGTATCCGTTCACGAGCTCGCCAGGGGACACCTCACGGTGTCGCTGGTGAAAATCC
>DATBFY010000645.1:0-3926 GCA_036558265.1 Tepidisphaeraceae bacterium
CGTTCTGCCGGCTCCAGCACGATCGGGGTCGCTCGTCTCATCCCGGCGCAACGCGCGAGCGCGCATTATGTTTCAGGAATTGTGGTGGAGTACACTAAAGCGTGAACTCCGAACTGCGGGGGTGGCGCACAATGCGCAAGAGAAGACCGCGGGATTTGAGGCCCGCGGTCCTGGTCGGTTGGGTCAACTTGAGCGTTACTTGTCCTGGGTGCCGTAGACCTCGACCTCGGTGTAGTGGTTCTGGTCATCGGCGGTGCTGCCCTTGCTGTAGCAGCGGACGTAGCGGCCCTTGACGCCCTTGGGGTTGGTGAGCTTGCAGTCGACCAGCTTGCCCTCGGCGGCCTCGAAGTACTCGTAGTCCTTGCCGGCGCCCATGCCGGAGCTGTTGTCCTGATCGTTGTTGAAGACGGTGGTGACGTCCTTCTTGAACTCCGGATCGTCGCTGACCTGCACGATCACGTCGCGGTAGACGCGGGGGTCGGCGTGCTGGTGCCAGAGGAGGATGCCGTAGACGGTCGTCGGCTTTTCCAAATCGATCTGGACCCACTGGATGCCGGGGCCGAGCTCGACCCAGCTCCCCTCGGTGCCCTCCTTCTGGCCGTCGGTGACCATGTCGATCTTGCCGACGACGGGATCGGTGTCGCTGGAGGTGACCTTCTTGTTGAGGGCGACGTTGGTCGTGCCGGCCGGGGCCATGAGCGGCGGGCGGGGCTTGCCGGTGGGCTTCTGAACGGTCGTGCCCGGGGGGATGTTCTTGGGGGTGCCGGCGAAGACGGGCTTGGGCAGGTCGAACTTGACCGCCTGCAGGCCCTGCTCGTCCGCCTTTTTGTCCTGGGCCTTGACGACCGGGCCGCCACAGAGCACCAGCCCCATGAACGACGTCCCGGCCGCGAGGGCCAGCCATTTCATACCGCGTTGGATCATGTGTAAGACTCCGGGTTGAAAGACAGGAGGACCATTGTAGGGAAATTTGTCGCGTGCGCCCACTGGGCGAACTCGCCGCGGTTCCGCGTTGTATATCGGGAATGGACGAGGGCGTTGAATTCGCGCTCCGCAAGCGGAGCGGCTAAAACGGTTACGCTTCCTTCCACACGGCGACGCCGGCGGGCTCGACCTTGCGCGTGCCGACGACGAAGCGCGTGCGCGGGGGTGCGGGGGCGTCCACCGTGCCGGTGGTGAAGTTGAGCAAGATGCGATAGGGACCGCGCCGCAGCAGTTGGACGCGGCTGGGCAGGGGGGTGACGGCCAGCTTCATCTGCACGGCGATCTTCTCGGCCAGGGCGTCGGTGAACGCGTCTTCGCCGAACACGCCGCAGTAGGTGACCAGTCCGTTCTGGTACTTGTTCTGGAGGACGGCGGCGGCGCCGGTGTAGAACTGGTCGGCGTACTTGGCGACGATGCGGGTCTCGGGCTCGCCGTAGAGCAGGTCGCCCCAGACGCCCCACTCGTACTTCTTGCCGTCCATCTCGACCTGGCCGAAGGCCTGCTCGGGCAGTCCGTCGTAGGCCTCGATCGAGCCGCCGATGAGTGGCAGGATCGGCTTGGCGGTGGGCCCCTCGAACATCTGCCCGGTCTTGTCCATCAGCGCCGTGCGGCAGGTGAGGACCAGGTGCCCGCCAGCCGCGGCGTAAGCGGTCATCCGCTCGACGATCGCATCATCCACCATCTGCAATCCGGGCGCGACGATCACGGGCAACTCAGCGGGCCAGGGCTGATCGGGACGCAGCACCTTGATCGTCATGCCCAGGCGCGCGAAGGCGCCGTACCAGAGCCGTACCAGGCGCGCGTAATCCCAGCGCTTGCTCTGCGGCAGGATGCCGAACCACCAGAGCTGCTCGAAATCGAAGACCAGGCCGACGGTGCGCTTGGGGTCGATCGTTTGGGCTTGGGCGGTCTCGGCGGCGGCGGCGGCGGCACCCAGGCGCTCGACCTCGTCGATCGTCTGCTGGAATTGTCGGCCGCCCAGGGACGGCGTCGTGCCGTCGGTGCCTACGAGGCCATGGTGGAACATCTCGATGCCGAATCGCGGCTGCCGGTAGCGGTAGGTGGTGACGAACTCGGCGCCGTGCGCCAGGGCGGTCCAGAGCCAGAGGCGCACCGCGCCGGGGTAGAGGTGGACGGGCGTGTTGCCCCAGTTCACCTGACCCGGCTGGATTTCCAAGAGGCCCCAGCGGCGATGGAAGCTGGCGAGGTAGTCGTGCATGAATCCCATCTGGCTGGGATCGCCCAGGCGGAAACTCTGATCCTTGGGTGCGATCTCGCAGCCGGGACACGGGTAGGAATCCCAAGCCATCAGGCTGAGGTCGTGTGCCATGTCGGCGGGGTTCACGTCGGGGTGGAAGGGCATGAAGTTGGTGGTGATGAAGGGGTTCAGGGAAGATGTGCTGCCCGAATCCGCCGCCTCCTGAACCCTGACTCCTGAACCCTGAACCCTTTGCCTCAAGATGTCCGCCTGGATCTTGTTGAACCGCGCGAAGGCCCAGGACCAGAACCGCGCGGCATCCAGGTGCTGGTGCGGATTGCCGTATTTGGGCTCGCGGCGGGGCGGCAGCAGGATCTGGTTGAAATCGGTGTAGTAGGCATTCCAGAACTGGCAGGCCCAGGCGCGGTTGAGCGCGCCGGTCTCACCGCCATAGCGGGCGCGGAGCCACTCGCGAAAGGCCGCGTGGGCGTGGATGTTCTGGTCGATGAAGTCGCTGCTGTATTCGTTATCGATCTGCCAGCCGATGACGGCGGGGTGATCGGCGAAGCGTTCGGCGAGCGCGGTGACGATCCGCCGTGCGGCATCGTGCAGCGCCGGCGCGGTGGGCGCGTAGTGTCGGCGGCCGCCAAAGCGCTTGCGGCGTCCGGCGTCGTCCACGGGCAGGACGTCGGGGTATTTATCGACCAGCCAGATGGGCGGGGCGGCGGTCGGCGTGCACAGGATCACCTGCATCTTGCGCCGGGCGGCCATCTCGACGCATTGGCTCAGCCAGTCGAGGTGAAACTCCCCCTCTCGCGGTTCGAGCGTGAACCAGGCGAACTCCCCCATGTGGACGAGCCGGAGCCCGAGCGCGGCCATGTTGTCGAAGTCACGTTCCCATTGCTCCTGCGGCCACTGCTCCGGGTAGTAGTACGTCCCGATCTTCATCATCATAAGATGTCGCCTTCCGCGTGCGCCGTCGGTCGTACATCGGTCGGCGAGAGGGTCGGATCCTCCTCCCGCTCGATCGCCCCGCGGCGCTGAAGATACCGGGCAGCCATCCAGCAGAGAAGCGCCCAAACCAGCCCGGTCGTCCAGCCGGCCAATACGTCGGTCGGGTAATGCACGCCCAGGGCCACGCGTGAGACGCCGACCAGGAACGTGACCAGCAGCGCGACGAAGACGAAGTAGAGCTTGATCCGCCAGTTGGAGACGGTCTGCGCCAGCAGCGCGCCCAGGGTGAGGTAGACGGCTGCGGACATGGCCGAGTGACCGCTGGGAAAGCTCTCGCTGCGGACGTCGGTGAGCTTGGGGACGATCTGCGGTCGCGGGCGATCGACGACGTGCTTGATCGTCGAGTTGATCGACGTCGCGCCGACAGTCGCGACGAGCACCAGCCACATCATGTGGTAGCGGCGGATGAGGATGAGGAAGCCGCAGACCGCGCCGACGACCAGGGCGAGGACGAACACGCCGCCCAGCGCGGTCATGTCGCGGACGAGGGTTTCGGTCCAGACGGGGCCGCGGAGGTGGGCGGGATCATCGGGTTGTCGCAGGGCACGAAGGATGCGGGCGTCGAAGTCGGCCGTCTCGCCGCCGCGGACGTCGCGGTAGAGGATCGCGAACACCCAGATCCCCAGCACGACCAGCAGCGCCGCCACCATCACGAGCGGCTCACGCCCGACGAACGACCGCCGAAGCCTGTCGAAGACTGGAGACATGGGCGGGGCATTATAAGGATGAA
>DATBFY010000646.1:0-3982 GCA_036558265.1 Tepidisphaeraceae bacterium
AATTCCCGCCGACCACGATCAGCGCGGCGGCGAGGATGACCGCGCACAGCACGGCCACTTGCGAGTTCTTCATGTCGAATTCCTCCGATGCAATTCCAGTCGCCGCGAGCGTGGACGGCCCGGCGGCGATCGATGATGCGCGTCCGCGACTTGGACGCCAATCCAGTCCAATCGCGATCAGCAGCAGCGCGCCGGTGAGGATCCCCGCCAGTTCCCCGCGCCAATCCGCCAGTTGCAGGCCGTTCTGAAGGATCGCGATCGCGAAGAGTCCCAGCAGCGTCCCGATCACGCTCCCGCGCCCGCCGAAGATGCTCGTCCCGCCCAGCACGACCGCCGTGATCGCCAAAAGCTCATACCCCGTCCCCGCGTCCGCCTTCGCCTGACCGAATCGGGCCACGTAGATCACCGCCGCCAGCCCGGACATCAGCCCGCACAGCACGTACACCAGCGTGAGCCGCCGCTCGACCGGGATGCCGGCGTAACGGGCGCCGTCGGGCGCGTAGCCGATCGCCGACAGTGCCCGCCCGATCGTCGATCGATGCTGGAGGAACCAGAAGAAGACCGCCGCCGCCACCAGGATCGGGATCTGCGTCGGCACCCGGCCGATGTAGCCCTGCCCCAGGAACAGGAACGATTGCGGGAAGTTCGTGAAATTGTCATAGCCGCCCGTGATCCCCTCCGCCAGCCCGCGGAAGAGCGAGAACGACCCGAGCGTGACGATCAGTGGCGGGATGCGCAGCCGCGTGATCAGCGCCGCGTTGAGCCACCCGCCAACGCCACCGATCCCGATCGCCATCAACCCTGCGGCCCAGGGCGGCAGCCCCGCATCGCGCCACATCTTGCCGAACAGCACTGCGCACAGGCCCAGCAACGACCCGACCGACAGGTCGATCCCGCCGGTGACGATCACGGGCGTGAGCGCCAGCGCGAGCAAGCCCAACTCAACGTTGAGCCGCGGCACCTGGAAAAAGTTGTCCCAGCTCAAAAAGTTTGTTCCGACGATCGAGAAGAACGCGATCTCCAGCGCCAGAAGCACGACCAGCACCAACTGCTGGGGCGGAACGACCAGCAGCCGCCCGCCCTGTGGCCGCTCAACCGATGCGGGATGGGAAGTCAGCGTGGACATGGCGCGCGTCAACCGGTCCTCCGCACCAGGCCGTCGGTCGCGACGGCGACGAGGATGATCCCGCCCTGGATCGCGCGCTCCCAGGCGCTGTTAACCTCCAGGAAGACCAGGGCCGAACCGATCGTGCCCAGCAGCGCCACGCCAATCAGCGTGCCGAGCATCGTCCCGCGTCCCCCTGAGATGGCGACCCCCCCCACGACCACCGCCGCGATCACTTTCAGCTCCAATCCTGTCCCCACGTTCGGATCGACGATCGGAAAGCGCACCGCGCCCAACAGCGCCGCCAATCCCGTCAGCGCGCCCATCAGGACGAAGACGTTGAACACGACGCGCCTGGGCCGCACGCCCGCCAGCCGCGCCGCCTCCGCATCCGATCCCACCGCGTACACGGTTCGCCCGGCCACCAGCCACCGCATCCCCCATGCGAACGCCGCCAGGATCGCCAGCGCGACGACGACCAGCATCAACTGCCCCGCAAGCTGTGACTGTCCGAACCACTGGAATCGATCCGGCAGGTCGCGCACGAATGCCCCCTGACGCTTCCACTTCAGCCCCTGCTGCCACATGACCATCGTCGCCAGCGTCACCACGATCGACGGCAATCCCATGAACGCGACGAACACCCCATTGAACACCCCCATTGCCGCGCCGCAGAGGATCGTCACCACCGCCACGAGCGGCATCGGCATCCCATCTTGCGCCAGAAGCCCCGCGACGACGCCGCAGATCGAGAACATCGACCCGATCGAGATGTCGATCTCCCGCGCCACGATCACCAGCGTCATCCCCACCGCCGCCACCAGCACCGGCGCCATGTCCACCCAGCTCGCGGCGAATTGCGCCTGGTAATACCGCGGCCGGGCGATCGCGAGGATCAACAAGAGCAGCAGGTACGCCCCCGCCACCGAGATCTCGCGGATGTACCGCTTCCAGGCCGCTTGGACCGGTGTGGTCGAGTACGCGAAAACGCTTGCGGACCCGTCGCCGACCGTCATGCCGCCACCTCCCCCGTGTGGCCCAGCGCCAGTTCCAGCACCCGCTCCTGCGTCGCAGCCGTTCGCGACAGCATTCCGACGATGCGCCCGCCGTACATAACCGCGATCCGATCGCTCATCCCCAGCACTTCGGGCAGCTCCGAAGAGATCATCACAATCCCCATCCCCCGCTTCGCCAATTCGCCCATGAGCTTGTGGATCTCGGCCTTGGCGCCCACGTCCACGCCCTGGGTGGGCTCGTCGAGGATGATGACGGACGGGTCGGCCGCTAGCCATCGCGCCAGCGCCACCTTCTGCTGGTTGCCGCCCGAGAGGTTACCGACCGGGGCGGCGATCGACGGCGTCTTGACGCCCAATCGCTGGACGAACGTGCCGGCGATCCGGCGCTCCTTCGCGAAGTCGATCAGCCCGCCCCGCGCGATCTGCCGCAGGATCGCCAGCGTGGCGTTGGCAGCGACGGGCATCTCCAGGATCACGCCGTGCCGCCGCCGGTCCTCGGGGACGTAGGCGATCCCCAGCTCGACCGCCTGCGATGGACGGGTCACGCAAACGCTCTTGCCCTTCAGGACGATCTGCCCGCCGTCCGCGGGCGTCAGGCCAAAGAGGACCCTGGCAAGTTCCGTCCGCCCCGCGCCGACCAGGCCCGCCAGGCCCAGGATCTCACCCGCACGCACGGTCAGGTTCACGCCGCGGACGCCGCCCTCGCGACACGACAGGTCGCGCGCTTCGAGCACGACGTCGCCCAGCGGCACCTCGACCTTCGGAAACACTGCCTCGAGCGATCGCCCGACCATCAGCCGGATCAGTTCGGCCCGATCCACCTCCGACATCGCCCGCGTGCCGACGTACGCGCCGTCCCGCAAAACCGTCACGCGATCCGCGATCTGCGGCAGTTCCTCCAGCCGGTGCGAGATGTAGACCATCCCCACGCCCTGCCCGCGCAATTCGCGGATGACGCGAAAGAGGTTCTCCACCTCGCGATCCGAGAGCGACGCCGTCGGCTCGTCGAGGATCAGGATCTTGGCCTGCCCGCCCAGCGCGCCGGCGATCTCCACCAGTTGCTGCTGCGGCATCGTCAGGTCGCGCACGTAGGCGTCGGGGAAGATGCCGGCGCCGACGCGGTCGAGCAGTTCCTTCGCCCGCCGCCGCCGCTCGTTCCAGCGCACGAGGCGCCAAGGCCCGCCCCGCTCCAAGCGCAGCGCGATGTTCTCGGCCACGGTCAGGTCGGGAAACAGCGCCGGCTGCTGGTAGATGACCGCGACGCCCAGAGATTTGGAAATGGTCGGGTCGTTGTGCTCGACCGTCTTCCCGTCAATGACGACAGTCCCCGCATCCGGCCGGTGGGCGCCGGTGATGACCTTAATCAGCGTCGATTTGCCCGCCCCGTTCTCCCCCACCAGCGCGTGCACCTCACCCCGTCCAAGCTCGAACGAAACCCCCTTGAGCGCCTGCACGCCCGCGAAGGATTTCACGATGCCCGACAGCTCGAGAAGTGCGCTCACCGATCGACCCTCGCCACTCCGATGGGTTTAGCCGGCCCGCTTGCGGGCCGCGCCCGCGTACACCACCTATCGCTTCGCCAAAACCTCGCGCTCGTACGCTTTCACTGCTTCCAACCAATCCACCCCCACCGGCACGTCCTGCCTCAGACAGTAATAATCCCAAACCGCTCCGAACGGTAGCGATTTGACCTCTTCCGACAGCGCCAGGCGCGCCGTGTAGTCGCCGGCGGTCTCGAATTCGCGAAGCTGCTGTGACGGCTCCAACAGTGCGAGGAGCAAGGCCTTGATCATCGCCCGCGTCCCGACCACCCACGCTGCGACGCGGTTGATGCTGGCGTCGAAGAAGTCCAGGCCGATGT
>DATBFY010000647.1:0-2960 GCA_036558265.1 Tepidisphaeraceae bacterium
TGCGTCCTCTCTATGAAGGAGGGCCGTGTGTCAAGTTGGGGGTAGTGGGCTGGGTTGTGGCTGGGTTCGACTCATCTCTCTATCGCGCCGTCTTGCGGTGATTGGGTGGTGGGAGTCGCTCCGGTAGCGCAATTCAGTCGGGGGCCGTCAGGCGGCCAAGGACGCAGCGGCGCCTGCCGGAGCGAACGGGGTGTTGGTGGTGAGCATGTGCCAGATCGCTTCGCTGAGGCGGCGGCCGATCTCGATTGCGGCGATCTTGCTGCCGCGGGTTTTGCCGTGCCTGGCCTGCATGCGGTCGCGCAGGTCGCGGTAGGGCGGGTGCCAGCGGACGCCGGCGTGGGCGGCTTCGATCAGCGCCCAGCGTAGGTAGGTGGGGCCGTTCTTTCGCAGCGGGCCGCGGCGATCGTGCGCGCCGGATTGGTCGACGCGTGGGCAGAGGCCGGTGTAGCCGACCAGCTTGCGCGGGCTGGCGAAGCGGTTGATGTCGCCGATTTCGGCTGCGATCGTGTAGGCGAGCAGATCGCCGATGCCGGGGCAGGTGATCAGCAAGGGCAGGTAGGGGTGGTCGGGGGCGAGCGCGCGCAGCTCGCGTTCGCAGCCGTGGATGTCCTGGTCGAGGCGGTCGATCAGCGCCAGCGCTGCGGCGACGGTCGAGGCCCAGGGCTCGGGCAGCTGCAACCGCTCCAGCATCTGGCGTCCGCTGGCGCCGAAGAGGTCACTGTAGGCGTTGGGCAAGCCATGCTGGAAGAGGATCGCGTGGATGCGGTTTTTCAGGCCGCTGCGGCGCCGGACGAGGTAGAGCCGAAAGCGTGCCCGCTCCCGCTCGGCACGGACACGCGGGTCGGGTAGCCAAATCTCGGGGATCAGGTCGCGGCGGGCGAGCTCAGCCAGCACCCAGCAATCGATCCGGTCGGTCTTGCAGGCCAGCGGCGCGAGCCCGCGCGCCTTGAGTGCATCGGCGATCCGCACGTCCCAGCCGGCCAGCTCGAGCTGATCGTGGACAAAGCGAGCGCCGGTCATCGACTCGATCACCGCCAGCACTGGCGCATCGCCCAGTCGTCGAACCAACTGCGCGAGCCCGTCGCGATCCGGCGGCGCAGCCCCGATCGCGACATCTTCACCGTTCTCGGCCAGCGCCCGCCACTCAAGACGCTTGCGGCTGAGGTCCAATCCGACGTACAACATCTCCTGGGGCCTCCCTTCGTTGCGAGACAACAACGCACGGAGCATGCCTCCGCGGGAGGCCCTCCTTCATCACATTCGGTCGCCGGGCGGGCGGGATTCCTATCCTCCGGATACGAACGCTCCCTGCGTCCTTACCTCGCGGTCACGCAGCGCACCCCTGCAGCGAAGCCTCATTCTGAAACGAGCTCTTAGAGCCCCAGACGAGCAAGCGCCGTTCCGCGCTTGCGGCTTCCGCGCGTCGGCGCACGGAGGGGTACCCTCCTCACCAGGGGATGTACTCGCGCGGACGCCTTCTGGTGGTTATGGCCGCGATCGCGTTCTTGGCCACAGCGGTCGGACGCGCGGGAGGGTCGACGGGCGCCGTTCCTTTGGCCGATGATGCTTGCCCGCCCCCGGTCCCCACGTTGCACGCCGTCGAATGCGCCGGAATCGTGCCGGTGCCTTCGCTCGACCCGGCCGCGACGGAGGCGGCCTGGCGTCAGCTCGCTCACGGACACCAGGTCGTCGCCGGAGTCGCCGCCGGCGCCTGCCGTCCGCTCAAGGCCGTCTTCTATGCGGCGACCGACTGGCGCCGCCTGGCCACGAAGCTCGCCGCCAGCGCCTCCCCCTGTGCCCAGTACTACATCTCGATCCCGCCCTTTGCCACGGACAAGACGCAGGAGCGACCTGACGAGGCGTGGCGGATCCGGGCCCTGGGATCGAACTTCCATGCGCTGGCCGAGATCAACCTGTCGGCCTGGGGCACCTGGCTGGCGGCGAACGGTGGGACGTGGTACGCGGCGGGCGTCGAGGCGCGCCGGCGGATGGCCTCCGCCGGCTATGACGTCTCACAGGGCGACACCTGGGCGGTGAACGAGCTGCACACGGCGGTCCGGCGCGGCCACGGCACGGCGCGGGCCGACGCCCTCGAATTCGTGCGCGGGCTCTTCACGGGGCCCGGGACGCAACCGACCGCGCGCGGAACCGCCTTCATCGTCGGGATCGCGCAGGGGACGCGCGATCTCTCCGCCTACAAGACCGATCTGGAGAACTGGCTGCAGGACGGCACCTTCTGGGGCGGCATGAGCGCCTACGTGAGCGACTGGGCGCAGGAGGTCTACGGCGATTTCCGCAATTACGCTGTTCCGGAGTCGGCGCTTTCGACCCGCCGTGACTCTCTCAACGACTACCTCCAGCACAAGGCCGTGCTGGCCGGGGTCGGGCCGAGCACGACTGAGACGGCCCGCTCGTACCTGCAGTCGGCCTACACCCCGTTCGCGAACGCCGCCTGGCAGTGGAGCACGGGCTTCGGCTGGACGGCGATTCCCGCCGACCAGATGCAGCAGTTCGTCTCTGCGCAAACCTACGCACTGCGCTACTTCAGCCAGACGCGCGGGCAGAGCCAGGACCACTGGGGCTTCCCCTGGGCACCGAACAACACGACGGGGATCCCCGCGACCCAGTTCACGAGCCAGACGGGCGCGCTTCTCGACCGCCTCGGCGCCGCGATCCACGACTCCGCTCAACCGCTCGACCCGAGCAATCCCGGCGTCGGCGCCTGCGGCCCGCTAGGCCAGAACGTCTGGTGCCAGGGCGCTCTGGCCGGCGCCGTGTTCAACGACGCCTGGAAGACGTTCCGCGTCTGGGCGCTGGCGCCGACGATCGGCTCCTTTGCTCCGGCCAGCGGCCCGGTGGGGACGAGCGTGACGATCAGCGGTTCGCGCTTTACGGGTGCGACGGCGGTCGCTTTCAACGGCACTGCGGCCTCGTTCACGGTGCTTTCGGACACGCAGATC
>DATBFY010000648.1:0-11687 GCA_036558265.1 Tepidisphaeraceae bacterium
GCTGAAGCGGGCTCGCCGTCGCCGTTGCCGTCGCTGGCTTCGTTTTGCGCCAGGTGGGCGGCGCGGGATTCGACCAGGACGACGCCCTCGTCGTTCTTGAGCTCCTCGGTTTCGTCCTTCTTGATCGTCTTGCCTTCCTCGTCGAGCTGGGCATCGGCGATGGCGGTGCGCTTGCGCGCCTCGGCGAGCAGGGCGTCGTAGAGCTTTTTCGCGTCGGTCCCGTTGATCGCGTTGACCGCCTTGGAGATCTCGCCGATGTAGCGCTCGAAGACGTCGCGTCGGGCGGCCTCGCGCTGCATCTTCTGACGCTTGCGCAGGTAGGTGCCGAGCTTTCGACCGCATTCCATCAGCGCCAGCTTCATCTCCTTGCGGATCTCGTCGTAGTCGGCGATCGCTTCCTTGGATTCGCTGGTGAACGGCACCCAGACACTGGCCATGTGGATCATGATGACCAGCGGGCCGACCGGGAGGCTGCCGCGCGGCTGGGAGAGGTTGTAATTTCGCCACCCCGTCTCGGTGCAGGCCTTGAAGCTGGAGCAGGCCGACGGCTGGAAGAGCAGGGGGACGCGGTTGGCGAAGCGGATGACGCGGGCGGTGTCGTCGGCGACGAGCTCGCCGCCAAAGGCGATCGCGGCCTCGATCTGGAAGGGGCGGCCGCGGTAGACGTCGGGCTCGCGGCTCGACGCGGCGTAAAACTCCGCCTTGACGCCCTTGAGCATGCCGGCCAGCATCTGACGGACGCCGATGGGCGCCAGGCAGTCGGTCGGCGGGGGGGGGAGCTTGGCTTCCTGGAAGGCCTTGAAGAGGTCCTCGATCTGCTTGGGCTCAAGGTCGCTGACCTTCGTGCGGCTGTGGGCGCCGATGGCCTTGCAGAAGTCGCTGGCCTTGCCGGAGCTGACGCGGCTGAATTTTTCCTGGAGGAAGTTGTAGAGCGTGCCGCCGCCCTTATTGGCGGCCTCGAAGTCGCGCATCATCTGGATGAGGATGCCCAGCTCGATGCCCTTGGGGTGTGGCTGGATCTCGGTGGTCTCGGGCGGCAACTGGTCGGTGCCGCGCGGGAAGAAGATGACGCCGTCCTTCTCGATGGTGGTGATGGTCGGGTCGACGCCGTTGGGGGCGGTGGCGTCGTCGGTCCTGGGGGCGACGTGGGCGGCGTCCTGGGAGAGGACGTCGGCGTGGACGGCGTCCCTGGCGGCGTTGGCGAGCGGGAGATCCTCCTGATCGTCGGCGCTCACGCGGGACGGCGGCACGAACGTGATCCGCGCGTGCGGGTTGGCGATCGCGGTCAATTCGAGGAACTCGTCCACGCTGCCGCGGCCTTTGCGATACAGCCCTTCAAGCTCGATCGAGACGCTCGTGCCGGTCATGTAGTCTTCGGGGTGGAGGAACTCGGCGCTGCGCGTGCCCGCGTTCAAGCTGTACAGGCGCGAGCGCGGCGGGAAGTCCTCGGTCTCATCGTCCACCGTGACCTCGGCGCGGTTGGTCTTGGTGTTCATGGCCAGCTCGATGTGATGAGCGGGCTTGCGGGGGTGCGGGCGGGTGTGGATCACCATCGGCTTGCCGGTGGTGATCAGGCCGTACATGCCGGCGGCGGAGATGCCGATGCCCTGCTGGCCGCGGGACATTTTCAGGCGGTGGAACTTGGATCCGAAGAGGAGGCGTCCGAAGACGTTTTCGACCTGCTTGCGGACGATGCCCGGGCCGTTATCGACGACGGTCACGCGGTAGCGCGACTGCTTGGCGTTGGCGGGGCGGTCGGGCTGGAGGTCCTCGATGACGACGCTGACGTTGGGCAGGATGCCGGCTTCCTCGCAGGCGTCGAGCGAGTTATCGACGGCCTCCTTCACGGTGGTCAAGAGGGCCTTGCGCGGGTTGTCGAAGCCGAGGAGATGGCGGTTCTTGGCGAAGAACTCGCTGACGGCGATGTCCTTCTGCTTGGCGGCGAGCGATTCGGCGGTCTCCCGCGAGCGCGTGCTCGCCTTGGCTGACTTGGGCGCGGTCCTGGCAATCTCTTTTCGCACTTTGGGCATGTCGGACTCTTCCTGCTGTGCTGCCGAGTCGAGCGTGGCGGCGTCGCCGTTGGCGGATGCCGCTTCTATCTTATTAGCCATCCTATGGCTCCTCCTGACCGGTTGGGGTCGCTGCCGGAGACGGGTCCGGTAATGCGGACATTGCTTCCCTTATCGGCAGCGTGAAATGGAATTCTTGCAGCCGATTTGTTTGGTAATTGTACGGTTGTCGGGCGGGTTTATCAAGGACTAAATCCGACTTTTGGCGGAGAATAGTCGAGAAAGCAAATGCAATCAACAACAGGAGTTAAGATGCAATTACCCCTGATACTTACGCGAGGCGAGTCCACGCGTTCGATTCCATCGAGTAATCTTCAACGCATACCTACCTGGATGGCAGCACGCGGAGCTCGAAATAAGCAATGAAGATTTATTTTATGTTGCTGGGGTGGATCGCCGCGGACTTGATCTGGTGGCGGCTGGCAGACCACTGGGTGAGGCGCGCGCCGTGGAGCGCGCTGTGGCGGGCGCTGGTCGGGGCATTTGCGCTGGCGCAGATCTTCTACCTGGTCGTCTTCGGGATCGGGGTGGTTCGGGATCACATGTGGGAACTTCCCGTGTGGTGGGCGAGCGCAGCCTACTTCTGGCACCTGGGAATCGTGCTGGGGACGCTTCTGGTTGTGGGGGGGATCAAGTTGTTCCGATTCGTCCGGCGAAGGAACGGGGCGAAACCGCAAGCGGTTGGAGAGGGCGTTCGGTCCTCTGAAGAGACCCTCACCCCAGACCGCTCGCGGGCAGTTGCCAGTTCCGCTCGCTTCTCCCGGAGTACCGGGAGAGGGGGCGAGGGGTTGACGCGGAGGGAGGCGCTGAGGGCAGTCGGGTTGGCGGCGGTGCCGCCGGTGGTGACGGGGGGATTAACCGCGTATGCGATGGCGGAGCTGGGCGCATTTCGCGTGCGGGGGATGGATCTGCAGGTGCCATCGTTGCCGCCGGATCTCGAGGGGTTGACGTTGGCGCACGTGACGGATCTGCACATCGGGCGGTTCCTGCCGCCGGGGATGCTGGAGCGGGCGGCGGAGGCGACCAATGCATTGGGGGCGGACCTCGTGGTGTTTACGGGGGACCTGCTGGACACGTCCTGCGAGACGCTCGCGCCGGGGTTTGATTTTCTTCGGCGATTGGATCGTCGGCATGGGCTGGTGATCGTCGAGGGGAACCACGACATCATGCGCGGGGCGGATCGGTTCGAGAAGGCGGTGAAGGACGCGGGTTGGCCGCTGCTCCTGGACGAGGCGATGACGATTCGAGTTCCGGGGCGTGCGACGCCGGTGCAGTTTTTGGGGGCGACCTGGGGCGAACTGCTGTGGGGTTGGCAGCTCAAGCGCTGGGGGCGGGACGCCAAGCTGCGGTTCCGCGAGCCGAGCAAGGACTGGTCGGCCGAGATGATGCCGCGGCTGGCCGCCAAGCGCGAGGCGGGGGCTTTCCCGATCCTGTTGGCGCATCACCCGCACTTGTTCGACCCGGCGGTGGCGGCGGGGTTGCCGCTGGTGCTCAGCGGGCACACGCACGGGGGGCAGTTGATGCTGACGAAGAACATCGGGGTAGGGCCGCTGCGGTTCCGGTATTGGAGCGGGGTGTACGAGAAGGCCGATGCGCGGCTGTTCGTGAACAACGGGGTGGGGAACTGGTTTCCGTTGCGGGTGAACGCGCCGGCGGAGATCGTGAAGGTCACGTTGCGACGAGGACAGGGGTGAAGACACGCGGCGCCGGTCGGGCCGGCGCCGCGCGGGGAAGGAGGTTTGCGATCGCGGGATTTACTGCGACTGGAGGAATTCGAGGATGGCGCGCTGCTCCTGGCCGGTCAGGTAGCCTCGGATGCGCATGTGGGTCATGACGATCGCCCACTCGTTGGCGTTGTAGGAGTCTGGGGAGCGGGCGTTGTGGCAGCGGTTGCAGGTTTGGGACCAGAGTTGGGAGTTGCCTCGGTTGGTGGGTGGGGAGGTGGCGAGAAGGACCGGGGATCCCACGGTCCGACTTCCAGGTTCGGAATAAGACGGGGACGAATGGCATCCCCCGAAGAGGCAAGCCAACACCGTGGTCGTGGTGAGCGATCGGAAGCGGTGCGTCATTTCAATCTGTCCTTCCTGATGCGAAATCAGAATCCCATCGCGCCCTGGATGAAGAAGGCGTCTTCGTTGTCGCCTTGCTGTTTGTCGTCGATCTCGTATGCGATTTTGAGGACCGTGCTGGCGTTGAGCCAATAGTTGACGCCGAAGGCGTAGCGCTGCTCGGCGCCGCCGTTGGGGGCGGATTTGGAGACGTTCAGGCGGTCGTAGCGGGCGACGAACTCGAGGTTGCGGAGGAACTTGCCCTCCATTAGCGTGGGGCGGTAGGCCAGTTGCACGTAGCCGGCGTTGCGATCGTTGTTGAAGCGGCTGGGCGAGCCGTCGATGATGTAGGTGGCCTTGTCCACGTTCTGGAAGACCCACTCGACGCGGAAGTCGATCTGGCCTTTGATCTCGTTCATGGTACGGACATAGCTGAGATCGATGGCCTGGGTGAAGGCGTGGACGTCCTCGAAACCGGAGGGGTTGACCTTGGCGTACTGGACGGAGTAGCCGACCTCGAAGTATTGGAACGGGATCCAGCCGATGCGCCCGCCGACGGCCTTGTTGTCGTTCTCGTCCACGAGGTTGTCGAAGTCGAGGGTGCCGACGTTGTCGCCCTCGGTGTTGAGCGTCGGGCCGTTGCCGGCGTAGACGGCGTAGTTAAGGCCGCCGACGGGGGTGTTGAACGCGCCCTTGGCGTAGACGCCGACGGTGGCCTCCTGGGCGATGCCCTTATCGTCGTCGTAGGGGAGCGGACGGTCGGGGAGCTTGTTGATCCACTTGGATTCGAGGCGGTCATTGAAGATGCCCAGCGGCGTCTTGAAGCGGCCGGCGCCGATCATCAGGTTGTCGTTGACCAGGTAGTTGAGGTTGACGGTCTCGAGGTTGAACTCGGTGCCGCCGCCCTCGTCCTTGGAGGCGAACTCGACCTCGAACTCGGTCTCGAAGAAGAGGCGGTCGCCGATCTTCCAGAGGAGGATGGGGTTGACGCCGGCGGTGAAGGTTGAGGGGGAGCCCTTGCGGTCCTCGAAGCCGGCGAAGCCGAAGCCGGTGACGAGGAACGTGTGGGTGCCGGGTTGAAGGGTGCGGAGCTGGTCCTGGATGTCGTGGACGGTCTGCTTGACCTCTTCGATCGCGGCGTCGGTGTCCTTGGCGGTGGCGTTGACGTTGACGGTGGCGGCCTGCTGGGTTTTAACCTTTTCCATCTCCGCGGTGACCGTGTCGAGTCGTTTGAGGACCTTCTCGTACTCCTCGCGGGTCACGTAGCGGTCGTCGGGGGGCTTGGCGTCCTGCTGCGCGGCGGCGAGACCCGCTGACAGGGCGAGCGTGAGGCAGACGGATCGGATCGGGTTCATGGGGGTTGTTCCGGAGGTGGAAGGGTCAGTTGTTTCGGGGGGCGAGCGAGCGGATGTAGTTGACGACGTGCCAGCGCTGTTCGTCGGTGAGGGTTCGGCCGAAGCGCGGCATGGGGCGTTTGCCCTCGGTGAGCTTCCAGTAGAGTTCGCCGTCGGTCTGGCGGGTGGTGGGGGAGGCGGTGAGGTCGGACGGGGGGTGCGAGAGGTCGGCTGCGTCGGGACCGTTGCCTTTACCGCTTTCGCCATGACAGTTGGCGCATTCCCGGGCGTAGAGGGATTTGCCGGCGGCGCGGGAGGCGTCGTCGGGGGGAACGGGGTTCCTGAGGTTTGCCGCGCGGGCGGGGGCCCGCCAGGGGGGTGAGGCGTGGTCGTCAGCGGCGGGGGCGTTGCGAGCGCCGACGGCGAAGACGGAGAAAAGCAGGGCGAGCGCGCCACCGCCCAGGTGGGCGGCGCGCGGGACGTGAACGTTGCGCATCGGGGGTTGCTCCGCGCTGTGCGTGCGTCTTGGGTGTGCCCTGTGCGGTGGATAACCCGGCGGGCATACCGACAAATTCCCGTGGAGGGGATTTTTCGGCTCTTATCGTTTGGAATAATGGTAAGACGATAGACGGTGTGAGGACATCGTCGGACAGCCGCGTGGGGGAACCTCTGCCGGCGCGCGCGGGCGGCGCGAAACTCGCGGGATTTTTGGGGAATTTGCGTTAGCAAGCCGGGGTTTTGTGGCGCGACGGGTACCCGTCCATCGCGACCGGTCTTCGGCGGTCCCGCGCAGGGCCGCCGCGCCGGTCCTTTTTCGTCATTTCACCGGAGGTCGAACATGTCAATTCGGGAACGAGCCTGGCGGGGCGTGATCGTCGAGTCGCTGGAGGGGCGACGGATGTTGTCCGGCGGCGGCGACGACCGGGAACACGAGCGGGATTTCTTCACGCAGACCAACCTGGTGTCGGACACGCTGCCGACGAAGAACCCACCCGACCCTAACCTGAAGAACGCGTGGGGAATTTCCAATTTGCCGGGCAGCCCGTTCTGGGTCTCGTCGAACGGCAAGGGACTGGCCGTGCTGTACGACGGCACGGGCGCGAAGACCGCGCTGGAGGTGGCGATTCCCGGCGCGGGCGGGAACGACGCGGCGCCCACGGGGCAGGTCGCAAACGCCGGCAGCGGGTTCGTGGTGGCCAACGACGACAAGTCCAAGTCCGGACCGGCGAAGTTCATCTTCGTCGGGGAGGACGGCGGGATCAGCGGCTGGAACCCGACCGTGGACGGCACGCGCGCGATCCTGAAGGCGGACGATTCGAAGGACGGCGCGATCTACAAGGGCGCGACGCTCGCGACCGACAAGGCGGGCAAGACGTTCCTGTACGTGACCGACTTCCACAACGGCAGCGTGGACGTGTACGACGACACGTGGGCCGAGCAGGACCTGCCCGCGGGCGCGTTCACGGACCGGAAGATCCCCAAGGGATTCGCGCCGTTTAACGTGCAGAACGTGGGCGGCAAACTCTTCGTGACGTTCGCCAAGCAGGATAAAGACGCCGAAGACGACCTGGCCGGGCCGGGCAACGGCTTCGTGGACGTGTTCGACACGGGCGGCAAGCTGCAGATGCGGCTGGAGCACAACCGGTTCATGAACTCGCCGTGGGGCGTGACGCAGGCGCCGGCGGACTGGGGGCAGTTCTCGGGCGACATCCTGGTGGGGATGTTCGGCAGCGGCCGGATCGCGGCGTTCGACGCGCGGCGCGGCAAGTTCGACGGCCTCCTGCGAAACAAGGACGGGACGCCGGTGAAGATCGACGGCCTGTGGGCGCTGACGTTCGGCAACGGCGCGAAGAACGCGGATGCGAACACGCTCTACTTCACCGCCGGTCCGAACGACGAGTCGAACGGCCTGTTCGGCTCCCTGACGCTGCACAAGCGGCAGGGACACGACAACGATGACGACGACGATGACCATGGCGGTCGCGGCGATGATGGCGACAACCACAACGACGATCATGACGATCGTCGGAAGAATGACGACGACGGCGACGTCTGGGACTGACGCGGTTTTCTCGGGCCGGTGTAGCGGAGGGGGGTCCGTGTTTTCCGCTTGGATCGCTAGCCGCTCAAGCCGCTAGCCCGCTACGTCACTCGAGATGGGCGTCAGGTCGAGCGGTGGTCAGCGATGGCCGGGTGTCCCGGGGCTAGCCGGTCCTACAGACGTGGGATCGGCGCTTCGGGCGCCCGGTTAGCGTGTATCTTGCGGTCCGTGACGCTATTGAAAAAGCCTGGGGGCGAAGTCGTTGAGGTGACGGCGCCAGGAATGCCATTCGTGCGCCGTGCCGTCCGACGTGAAGATCACGTGCTTGATGCCTCGGTTGTTCAGCAGGTCATCGGAAGCTTTCAGGGAGTCCATCAGGCGCGTTTCGGCGGTACCCGCGCCCATCCAGAGCAGGTGAACCCGCCTATTGAACTCGTCGGCGTCCTTGAAGACGCCGCCGTATCCCGTGTCGAGGTCGCCCAGGACGGTCGCGCCGCTGAACAGGCCGATCCAGGAGAACTTGTCCAGGTTCCGCAGGCTGATCTGCATGGCCTGGCGGCTGCCCATGGAGAGTCCGGCCATGGCGCGGTGATCGCGATCGGCGATCGTGCGGAACGTGCGGTCGATCACGGGAATCAACTCGTCGATGATGACGGTTTCGAAGGTGGACGGGGAGAGTTCGCTTGAGCTCAAGCCGCCGGCCCCTCTGCCGCCCGCCGGCGGCGTGGCCCGCCCGCCCCCCGGACCTGCGGGTCGCTCGCCGGGGCGGATCGCATATCCCTTGTCCATGACCACGATCATTGGCCTGGCCTTTCCCTGCGACAGGAGATTGTCCAGGATGAAGTTCGCGTGTCCCTGCTTGGTCCAACCGGTCTCGTCCTCGCCAGCGCCGTGCTGGAGGTAGAGCACGGGGAAGCGGGTTTGCGGGTCCTGATCGTAAGCGGGCGGCGTGTAGACCATGGCGCGCCGCCATGCCGCCGTGGTCCTGGAGAAGTACCACTGCATGCGCACCTGGCCGTGCGGTACGTCTTTGGGGAAGTAGAAGTCCTCGCCCTCTTTGGGAAGGTCGATGCCGCTGACGGGCCTGCCGTAACCGAAATACGTGTCGCTGGAGGGGTCATTCACCTGCAAGCCGTCCACGCTGAACCAGTAGTAGTGAAACCCCACCGGCGGGGCGGCGACAGTGATGGTCCAGGCGCCGCCGTCGCCACGGGTCATTCCCAGGGGCTTGTCGGTGACGGCGCCGGCGAGTTGCACGTTCGTGGCCTTGGGCGCCACGAGCCGGAAGGTCACGCGGCCATCCGCATGAACGCGGGGATATTGGGCGTTCATCAGGTTGGAGAGGGCGGGCTTCGAATCGTCCGCCGCCTGCTGTCCGAACGCCGCCGTGCTTAGCATCAGGATCGAAAGCAACGCTCTCCATCGCATCGTCGATCTCCTTGCGGCAGCTCATGCCGGCTATTCGGAGTGTTCGAGCAGGTCGTGATCGTACTCTTCCTCGAGCTTGCGGATCTGGTTGGCGAGCTTCTTGTCCTCTTCGACCATCCCGCTGATCGTGGCCTCCCACTCGTCGCTGATCTGACGCATGGACGCCAGGTCCACGTGCAGGCCGAGGATGTTGTTCAGGCGGCGGGTGACGGCCTCGATGGAGAGGGGGTTGGGGCCCTGGAGGTAGGCGGGGATCTCGGCGGCGAGGCTGATCATCTCGAGGTCGTGGTCGGCGGCGTGGGCCGTCAGGTAGGTGCTGAAGGAGGCGGGACCCTCGTAATCGGTGAAGCGGACGCCGAAGGGCTTGAGGAACGGCTTGAGCTCCGGTTTGGAGACCGAGGCGAAGAGTCGCGGCTCGCGCGTGTGTGGGACGGACCCGCCGAACGACCCGACGAAGTACATGCGCCGAACGCCGACCCGCGCGGCGACCTCGAACACGCATTGGGCGAAGTCGCGCCAGCGGAGGTTGGGCTCCTTGCCCAAAAACAGCACGATGTTGCGCTCGGCGTCGCAGTGGAAGCTGTTGTCCGGCAGGTCGAACTCGGCGATCAGGCCATCCTTGTACTTGACCTCGGGTCGGAAAAGGGCGGCGACCTCCATCGAGCCCGGGAAGTTGTAGATGTAAAAGGGTTCGGGGTCGATGAAGGCGATGCGGGTCGCCGAGACGTTGGCAAGGAGGTTCCGGACGGTGCCGGTCGAGACCTCGCCGCCGTCCATCCAGCCGGAGAAGGCCAGGAGCATGGAGGCGTTGTCGAGGCGCGGGAGGTTGGGGGAGGTTTGGAGGGCGGTGTTGGACATCGGGGGACGGTTGTAACCGGGGGAGGGCGGCGGGGGAATGACGGTTTCCCAGCGGTCGGCGGCGTCGGTCGGCGGGGTTTAACCGGGATCGTCCGGGAGCGGCGCGGCCGGCTCGGTGCTGAACGGGTGCTCGCCGCGCAGGCGCAGGGCGATGTCGGCCAGGATGCGCGGGTCGCTCATCGCGCCGGCATGGGCGAGGAGGGCGAGCGGGGGGTTGGCGAGCCAGAGTGGATTGTGATCGGGCGGGGCGGCGTTGCGCGCGCCGACGATCTCATCGTCCAGCCGCACGTAGGGATAAACGTGATAGGTGGCCTGCGCGTCGGCGGCGGCGAGCGCGCGCAGGAACGCGGAGCCCGGCATCATGTCGTGATGGAATTGCGTGAAGCCAAAGTTGGCGGCGAGCGTGGCCCCCGAGTGCGGGCTGGAAATCGAGAAGAGCCGCGCGATCCGCAGGCGGCGCGGGTGGGCGTTGTCATCGGACGGCGCGGCGGCGTAGCGCGCGACCAGCCCGCCCAGCGACGCGCCCACGACGTCCACCTCCGTGGTGAAATCCGGGTCATGGGTGGGAAACGCCTGATCGACCGCCTCGATCACCTTCTGCCGGCATTCGTCGAACGAGCCGCAGAACCCGACGGACACCGTGGCGATGCGGTCGTCGCCGGTCAGGCGGTGGAATTCCCATTTGAACAGCGGCGGCGAGACGTTCGGATCCCAGAACCCGCCGATGACCACCAGCGGGCGCTGCAGCGCTCGAGGCGCGGCGGCCATGTCGTCAAGGGCCTGGCGGGCCTGGCTGAACGTGACGGGGAAGGAGGGATTGGCGGGGGTGGGATTGTCGGCGCAGCCGGCGAGGAACAAGGCGAAGATGAATGCGACGCGGACTGACACGATGGGGCGTATCCTACTTTGTCACTGTCGGACGTGAAATCAGAACTTCCGGTCCAGCAACCGATACTGCACGGCTTCCGCCAGGTGGTTCTCGTTGATCCGCTCCGCCCCTTCGAGGTCCGCGATCGTCCGCGCCACCCGCCGAACCTTGTCGTACGCCCGCGCGGACAGGCCCAGCTCGTCCATCGCCTGCTTCATCAGGAGCAGACACGAATCCGACAGCTCCGCGTGGGTCTTGAGCTGGCGGCTGTCCATCCGGGCGTTGGTCGTGTCGTTCGCGAAACGCGTCCGTTGCACCTGTCGGGCGCGGTGGACCTGGTCGCGCATGGTCCGGCTGTCGGTGCCCTGGCGTTTGCCGGTCAGCTCGGCGTAGGGGACGGCCGGCACGTCCACGTGCAGGTCGATGCGGTCGAGGAGAGGGCCGGAGAGCTTTTCGAGATATTTGTTGCGCTTGGTGGGATCGCTCGCGCTGTGCCCGGACGCGGTCGGGTTCATCGCCGCGACGAGCATGAACTTGGCGGGGAACTTGATCGACGAGTGAACGCGGGCGACCGTCACCTCTCCCGATTCCAGCGGCTGGCGCAGCATCTCCAGCACGTATCGCGAAAACTCGGGCAGTTCGTCCAGGAACAGCACGCCGTGATGCGCCAGCGACACCTCGCCCGGCTTGGGGATCGTCCCGCCGCCCACGAGCGATTGCGCCGTGGCCGAATGGTGCGGCGTGCGCACCGGGCGCTGATCCATCAGCGCGACACCTTCGGGCAAGAGGCCCAGGGCCGAGTAGATCCGCGTCGTCTCAAGCGACTCGGCGCGGCTAAGCAGAGGCAGGATGCCCGGGATCCGCGCCGCAAGCATCGACTTGCCGGTCCCCGGCGGCCCGATCATCAGGATGTTGTGCGCCCCCGCCGCCGCAATCGTGATTGCGCGCTTCACCGCCTCCTGCCCGCGCACGTCCGCGAAGTCCAGCTCGGGGTTGAGCTGGCTGGCCTGGTACGGCTGGCCGTCGAGCTGGTAGGGTTCC
>DATBFY010000649.1:0-9191 GCA_036558265.1 Tepidisphaeraceae bacterium
AACTGGAGCAGTACCACCAACCCGAGCCCCCCCAGGACCGCGAGCGGCAGCAGGACGACGTGGGTATAGAGGTCGCCTGCCTGCGGGGCGTTTTCGACGTACAGCCCGCTGTTTCCCCAGGCGGCGGCGGTCTCGGTCAGGCTGCCCAGGAACGTCGAATTGTTTCCGGGTACGGCGGCGCCGACGGCCAGGACGATCCCCTCGGCGACGAACGCGGACACGTAGATTCGGCGGTCGGTCCAGGGCAGGCGCAAGACGCGTTTGGCCGCCAGGCCGCCGACGATCAGGGTGAAGAGAGTGCCGAGCACGGTCAGACCAAGCAGGACGATCTTGCCGGGGGTATAGAATTCACTTGGGTGGATGTTGAGCTGGAAGCCGGTGAGCGTGGCGGCGTTGACCGAGGTGAAGACGGCGCGATCGGGGTTGAGGGCATTTCCCGCCGGCATCATGACGGGTGCCTGAAGGCAGAAGAACCCGACGAGGATCATGAAGATGTAAGCGGGGAAGAGCCAGCGGACGACGTTGGCGCCGGGATCGTCGGCGCTGCCCTGGAGCGGCAGGGCGGCCTGGGAGGTCGTCTTGTCGAAGTAGTTCGAGGGCACTGGACTTGCGTTCGGCGTAGGTTCCGCCGTACGGAACGTTTTCCCCAAGCGAGACGCGAAATGTTCCGCGGGGCGGAACCTACTTATAGACTTTGTCAGGATCGAACGCCCGCTCGCCGATCACCTGCCACTTGCCGTCCTCATGTTTGCGGTAGAAGCAGCTCCGGTAACCCTCGTGACAGGCGGCGACGTCCTGATCGACCTTGAAGAGGACGACGTCCTTGTCGCAATCGGTCCAGAATTCCCGCACGTGCTGGAAGTGCCGCGAGCTCTCGCCTTTGAGTGCAAGCCGGCCCCGGCTGCGACTGTAGGTGTGGATCTTGCCGGTCGCGAGGGTCTTCTCCAGGGCCTGGCGGTTCATCCACGCCATCATGAGGACCTGGCCGTTTCTGACGTCCTGGACGATCAGCGGGATCAGGCCGTTGGCGTCGAATTTGAGCTCGTCGAGTGCGGCGTCCATAGAAGAGTTGTTTTGCGGGCAGGGGGGTGAAAAGTCAATGAAGGGTTGACTTGGAACTCGCTGGGCGGCAAATGGAGGCGCATGGCCGATTCATCCTTCGACATCGTCTCGGAAATCAACCTCCAGGAAGTGGACAACGCGATCAACCAGGCGCAGAAGGAGATCGGGACGCGCTACGACTTCAAAGGATCGAGCGCGGGGGTGGATTTCGACCGCAAGACGAAGGAGCTGACCCTGACCGCCGACGCCGAGCCTCAGCTCGAAGCGGTGCGCTCGGTCATCATGGGCAAATTGATCAAGCGTGGCGTCGACCCCAAGTGCATGGATCCGCAGAAGGTCGAGCAGGCCACCCACAAGACGATGCGGCAGAAGGTGAAGCTCAAGGAGGGGATCGACAAGGAGACCGCCAAGGCGATCCAGAAGCAGATCAAAGATCTGAAGTTGAAGGTGAACGCGAGCATCCAGGGCGAGGCGTTGCGGGTCAGCGGCGCGAAGAAGGACGACCTGCAGACCGTGATCGCGCACGTGCGGGCAAATCCGCCCGGGATCCCGATCCAGTTCAACAATTTCAGATGACCGGCGGATCGCGCGCGGGCGGAGGCGATCCGTCGCGCGCGATCTTCCGCCCTCACGCGTTCGCGCGTATGCTTTCCCACATCCCATGGAGGCCCCCGGATGGCCCAGCAGAAGGCGTTGATCGTTTACGGCGGGTGGGACGGACATCAGCCGCAACAGGTCGCGGACGTGTTCGCGCGGGTGCTGCGGGAGGACGGCTTTGAGGTCGAGGTGTCGGACACGCTGGACGCGTTCAAGGATCGCGACAAGATCATGCGGTTCTCGCTGATCGTGCCTCACTGGACGATGGGACGGATTACGGGCGAACAGCTCAAGCCGGTGCTGGAGGCGGTCGAAAGCGGCGCCGGCCTGGCCGGTTGTCATGGCGGGATGTGCGACGCCTTCCGCGACAACACGGACTGGCAATTCATGACCGGCGGGCAGTGGGTGGCGCACCCCGGGAACGACGGCGTCCGATACACCGTGCGGATCACCCACACGGATCATCCGATCACCGCCGGCATCGCCGATTTCGACGTCGCCAGCGAGCAGTACTACCTGCACGTGGATCCGGCCGTGCGCGTGCTGGCGGTGACGCGATTCCCGGTGGCCGATGGCCCGCACGTGCCCAACGGCGCGGTCGAGATGCCGGTGCTGTGGACGAAGCTGTACGGCAAAGGCCGGGTCTTTTACGACGCCCTGGGCCACACGGCGAAGGTGGTGGCGAGCGAGCCGAATCTGACGATCATGCGAAGAGGCTTCAAGTGGGCTGCAAGGGCGTGACCATCGGACAAAACGTAACGGCGTGACACGCAAAACATAAAGGCTTCGAGTACGTGTCGGCGCGCCTCGATGGCAGTTCGTCTTATGTTTTACTCGTTACGTTTCACTCATTAGTATTCCCACCCATGGTGATCACGATCGACGGTCCGGCGGGGACCGGCAAGAGCACGGTGTCGCGGGCGGTCGCCGATCGCCTCGGCTTCGCCTTCCTCGACACCGGGGCGATGTACCGGGCGATCGGACTGGCGGCGCTGCGGCGGGAGGTGTCGATGGACTCGCCGCGCGAACTGGCGTTCGTCGCCGAGCACTGCCGCGTCGAGTTTGACTGGACGAGGCGCCCCCCCGGCGTGCTGCTCAACGGCGAGCCGGTCGGGCACCTCCTGCGCGGGAAGGAGGCGACCGACGCCGCGAAATATGTCGCGCAGGTGCCGGCGATCCGGGTGAGGCTGGTGGACGAGCAGCGTCGGATCGGCGCCGAACGCGGGAACCTGGTCACCGAGGGGCGCGATCAGGGGTCGGTCGTCTTCCCCAACGCCGCGTTCAAGTTTTATCTTACCGCGACCCCCGAGGAGCGGGCCCACCGCCGGGCGCGGGAACTTCGCGCCCGCGGCGAGATCGTGGACGAGGTGGAGATCCTGCGGCAGATCATGGATCGCGACGAGCGGGACCGCAGCCGGTCGGTCGGCCCACTGGCGATCCCCGACGCCGCCCAGGTCATTGACACGACGCGCATGTCGATGGAAGACGTGGTCGAGCAGATCGTGACGCGGGTCCGGCAGGCCAAGGGTCAGTAAACCGCCAGCACCTTCCCAATGAACGCCGCCCCGAGCCAATCGCCGAATTGCGAGCACGTGGCGCCGCCTCGCAAGACGTGGATGTATAAGGCCGGGCAGGCGATCTGCCGGATCGCCGCGCTCAACGGGTTCGACCTCAAGGCCTACGCGATCAACAACGTCCCCCGTCAGGGCGGCGTGCTGATCGTCGCGAACCACCAGAGCTTCCTCGACCCGATCATGCTGGCCGTCAAGCTCCCGCGACCGGTCAGCTTCATGGCCAAGAGCGAGCTGTTCGATGGCAATCGCGTCTTTTCGCGCCTGATCCGCAACCTCAACGCATTCCCCGTGCGCCAGGGCGAAGGGGACGTCGGCGCGGTGCGCGAGACGATCAAGCGTCTTCAGGCCGGTCACGTGCTGATCGTCTTCCCCGAGGGCGAGCGCACGCATGATGGCCAGATAGGCAAGTTGGAGGGAGGCGTCGGGCTGATCATCCGCCGCGCCGGGCCGGACGTGAAAGTCATCCCCGCCGCCGTCGACGGCGCGTTTAAGGCCTGGCCCAAGCACCAAAAGCTTCCCCGCCTCTGCCCCATCCGGGTGAAATACGGCCCCGCGCTCCACCTCGCCCACCTCAAGAACTCCCAGATCATGCAGACGGTTGACGGCCACATCCGCGGGCTCTTCGAGGACCTGCGCAACGGCCGGACGTGATTTGGAGCCTGCCTTCCGTTCAAGTCCCCCGGGCAGCCGGCCGATAAACCCATTATCGGACCATGCGCCGGCCTCTTCCGTTCATCCTCGCGCTGATCGCGCTCTCATCGATCTGCCGCGCCCAGCCCGCCGAGGTCAACCGCATCCTGCGCACGTTCGACTTCGAGGAGCGGCGCCTGGGCAACGCCGAAGACCTCCCGATGAACTGGAACAAGGCCGACGGTCACGGCCTGCCGCATTACGTCAACGGCCGCCTCGCCACCGACCGCGCCCGCTCGGGCAAGTACAGCTTCCGTTTCGACCTGAACGGCGGCTCGCTGATCTACCGCTACGATCCCGGCCGCATCCGCGTGCAGCAGGGGGCGCATTACCTGGTCGAGGCGTACGTCCAGACCACGCGGCTGACCAACGCCCGCGCGCGACTGACCGCGTACCTGGTCGATCTCGACGGCAACGCGATTCGATCGACGATCCAGCAGTCCGAGCCCTATGCCGCCCGCGCCGAAGACGACCCGTGGCACAAGCTCTCGGTCGAGGTCTCGGCCGATTCGCCCAAGGCCGCGTCGCTGGTGATCGAGCTGGGTCTGCTCCAGCCGCAGTTCTACGCCGCGAATACGCTGGGCAAGCGGACGCTCTTCACGCAGGACGTGCGCGGCAGCGCGTGGTTCGACGACGTGAGGGTCTCGCAGGTGCCGCGCGTGCGGATCAGCACCGACCGCCCGGGCAACATCTTCCGACGCGAAGACCCGCTGCGCCTCCAGGTGCTGGTCAGCGACCGCTTCACCGACGACCTGGCGGCGCGCCTGCTCGTGCGCGACGCCGAGAGTCGATTGGTCTATCAGCACAGCGGCGCGCTGGACATCTCCACCGCCCAGAGCCTGGGCACCGGCCGCAAGCGCCTGTGGGTCGTCCTGCCGGACCTGCCACCGGGCTGGTATGAGGTCGAGCTGATCGTCAGCAGCCGAGGCCAGAGCGTCGGCGACCAGCGGCTGGACCTGATCGTGCTGGCCGACAACGCGACGGCGATCGCGCCCGACGATCGCTTCGGCGTGGTCGCGACCGACCTGCCCTTCGCCGCCTGGGGCGAGTTGCCCGACATTCTGCCCATGCTCGGCGCCGGTCGCCTGAAATTGGCCGTCTGGAGCGGCACCGGCGACGTGCAGCAGATCGACGCCGCCGCGTTCGACCAGGTTCTGGTCCGCCTCCAGGAGATGCACGTGATGCCCACCGGGTGCCTGGTGGATCTGCCCCCCGCGATCGCCGAGAAACTCTTGGCGCGGCAGCGCCTGGTCGAGGCCTCCCGCGCCTTCACCGGCGCGCCGCCCAGGTCGCCCGCGCCCGATTCCGCCTGGCATCACCTCCTCAAGGCCAGCCCGGAAGACTGGGAGCCGCAGCTCGCGCAGCTCATCGCCCGCCACGCCAACCACCTGCAGCGCTGGCAGCTCGGCGCCGACGGCACCGACGCGTTCGTCACCCAGCCCGGCATGCGCGAGGTCTACGACAAGGTCTACCAGCAGTTCGCCGCGCTGGTGAACAAACCCGACCTGGCGATGCCCTGGCCGGCGTGGTACGAGCTGGACGGACGTCTCCCCGCGGCGGTGGCCCTCTCCATCCCCTCCTCCATCCTGCCGTCGCAGATCCCGCTTTACATCCAGGACGTCCGCGGCTCGGACGCGAAAGATGCCCATCAATTCTCGATCACTCTCCAGCCGCTGGAGCGCCGAAAGTACGGCCGCGAAGCGCAGATCCGCGACTTCGCCCAGCGGATCGTCTACGCGCTCGCCGCGGACGCCCGGCGTATCGACGTCCCGCTGCCCTTCGCCGCCACCGCCGACGAGGACGGCGATGCCCGAGATGTCGCCGAGCGCCCGCAGGAGCTGTTCATGATCCTGCGCACGCTGGTCGCCACGCTGGGCGGCGCGGCGTTCAAAGGGAAAGTGCCCATCGCCGAGGGCGTCGAGGCGTTCCTCTTCGAGCGCCAGGGCCAGGGGATCATCGTCCTCTGGGATCGCGGCAACACGCCCGGGCCCAAGCAACTGCCGCTGAACCTGGGCGACCGTCCGATGCGCGTCGACCTGTGGGGCAACGTCACCCCGGTGCTCAACCCCGCCGATCGCAAGGCCGCCGGCAACACGCAGTTCACCATCGGCCCGATGCCGGTGATCCTGCTGGACATCGACGCGGAGCTGGCGCTGCTCCGCGCCTCGATCAACATCGACAGACCGCTGGTCGAATCCAGTTTCCAGGTCCACACGCGCCGCCTGCGCTTCGGCAACCCGTTCAAGACCGCGATCAGCGGCACGGTGCGCCTCAAAGCGCCGGCCGGCTGGACGCTCAATCCACCCACCCATTCGTTCAGCCTCAACCCCGGCGAGACCTACGACGGCGAGATCACGATCGAGTTCCCGTACAACTCCTACGCCGGCCCAAAGACCATCGAGGCGCAGTTCGCCGTCCAGGCCGACAAGGCCTCGACGTTCGACGTGCCCCTGACCCTGCAACTGGGCCTCTCCGACGTCGGCATGCAGACGCTTGCCTTGCGGGATGGAAACGACGTGATGGTCCAGCAGACCATCCAGAACTACGGCGACCGCCCGATCGATTACGGCGCCTTCGCGATCCTCCCCGGCCAGGCACGACAGGAACGACTCGTGACCAACCTCGGCGCCGGCCGCTCGACGATCAAGCGCTACCGCTTCACCAACGTGAAACTTACAAAAGGGCTAAAAATTCGCGTCGGCGTGAAGGAGATCAGTGGAAGTCGAATCCTCAACGACGAAGTTGAGATCCAATAGCGTTCTATTTTAGACCATTCGTTCCCGCAGGCTTGCGCGGTTCGATCTCCGCCGCCGCCGTCTTCACGATCTCCACCTGGGCATTGCGGCTCAGATCCGCCAGCGTCTGCTTCCCCATCGTCGCCGTGATGCGCACCTTCCCGTGCCCATCCCCGTTCGTGCCGTCGCCGTCGATGAACACACGATCGTGAATGCGCGTGTGGCCCTCCAGGAACGCCAGCAACCGGCCATTGGTGATGTCCGCCTCCAGCGTCACCTCCACCTGCTGTCCGCGCACGGCGCGGAAGACCGCGTCCTGTAGCTTGTCGAGACCCATCCCCGTCTTGGCACTGATCGGGATCGCATCCTGGTGCAGCGTCCGCCAGAACGGGTAATTCTGCTCGCCCTCCTCCGTATCCACCTTGTTCAGCAGCAGGATCTCCGGCTTGCCCTTGGCGCCGATCTCCTCCAGTACCTCGTGGACGGATTGAAACTGCTGCTCGGCGTGCGGGTGACCGACGTCCAGGACGTGCAGCAGCAGGTCCGCGTGTACCGCCTCTTCCAGCGTCGCCTTGAACGATGCCACCAGGTTGTGCGGCAGGTCGCGAACGAACCCGACCGTATCGCTCAGCAACACCTCCGTCCCCCGCTCCAGCCGCCACGCCCGCGTCTTGGTGTCCAGTGTCGCGAAGAGCTTGTCGTCGGCGTAGGTCCCCGCCGCCGTCAGCGTGTTGAAGAGCGTGCTCTTGCCCGCGTTGGTGTACCCGACGATGCACACCGTGAAGTGCTCGCGATTACGCGCCTGCACCAGCCGCGTCTTGCGATCCTGGATCTTGCCGATCTCGGCCTTCAGATCTGAGATGCGCTTGCGCACCAATCGCCGGTCGGTCTCGAGCTGAGTCTCGCCCGGCCCGCGCGCCCCGATGCCCATCCCCGCCCCGCTGCCCGCGATCCGCTCCAGGTGCCCCCACATCCGCACCAGCCGCGGATACGTGTACTGAAGCTGCGCCAGCTCCACCTGGAGCTTGGCCTCATACGTTTGCGCCCGCGTCGCGAAGATGTCCAGGATCAGCTCGCTCCGATCCAGCACCTTCGGACCGTAGCCGTACTCGCTGCCCAATTCTTTATTGATCATCTTCTCCAGCGAGCCGATTTGCCCGGGCGAGAGATCGTTGTCAAAGAGGATCACATCCGCCTTGTGCTGGCGGGCGAGCTGCGCGATCTCGATCACCTTCCCCGTGCCGACGTACGTCCCCGCGTCCACCTTCTGCCGCCGCTGGAGGATCTGCCCCGCCACCTTCGCGCCGGCCGTCTTCGCCAGCGACGCCAGCTCGCCCAGCGGATCGCGCGGGTCGGCCGTCGAACCCGGCAGGATCACCCCCACCAGGATCGCGCGCTCCTGCTTGACGGATAATTCGGTTCGTTTGAGTTCAGACATAGGGAGGCTAAAAACACAAAAACATAAAACATAAGGATCTGCGAGCGCCTTGGGCTCGCGCCTTATGTTTTATGTCTTTTCGTCTTACGTTCATACCGCAGTACGCCTGACAACGCCAGCGGTTTGGGCGGAGGCGGACTCGTCTTCGGCGGCGTTGGATTCGGCGAGGAGTTGGTCGAGAAGGGATTGGCGCTGGGCGTCGGTGAAGGAGGGCGTTTGGTTCTGGGCCGATGGTGTGTGGGTTGCGCGAAGCATCTGATCGAGGACGCCGGCGAGGGTGGTGGGCTCGGTGGGCGCCAGGCGCGGGGAGTTGACGAGGGCGATCAGGGCGCGGGCGGCGCGGAGCTTGACCATTGGATCGAAGGCGAGCAGTTGGGTGCGAAGGGCGGCGACGGCGTCGGCGACGCCCTCGCGGAGGTCGCCGGCGACGTCGGCCCAGAGCTCGGCGTTGCGGCGGTGCAGCTCGGCCACGAAGGCGGGGTGGCGGCGCTTCCAGGTGTAGAGGGTCTTGCGGTCGATCCTGACGGATCGGCAGATGTATTGACCGGGCTCGCCGGCGAGGAGGAGGTTGAGGGCGGTTTGCTGTTTCTGGGAGAGGGGTGCCACGGGGGTGTTAAGCTGGGGGGTTTGGTCCGCGATTTTTTCTGGGATGGGGAGTTTTGGGGAGAATTGGGGAGTGGACTCTGGGGCGGTGGGCGGGGTCTGGGTGTCGACGGGGACGGGGGACGATTCGGACTCGAGCATGCGGACCTCCCTTGGTTGAGTGTTAGGAGAGTATACCTAACAATTGCCGAAAAGTCAAGGATGGGATTGTGTGGGGAAGGGGTTTTGCAGCCCACGACGGTACGACTGCGTCGCCGCGCGTCCGAGGCGATCGTCTGGCGACCGCACGAGTTGGGGTACGATGATTGCCGCTCAACGTTGACTCGATAGCATGGACTATTCGCGTCTGTTCCAGATTTTGAAGCCGCCGGCGAACGACGCCGACATCCGGCAGCTGCGGATGTTCGCGAAAGATCTTCCGAGCGCGTACGTGGACCTTCTCAAGGTGTGTAATGGGCTTGAAGTATCGGTACATGATGAGGACGGCGATTG
>DATBFY010000650.1:0-3452 GCA_036558265.1 Tepidisphaeraceae bacterium
CGGCGACCCGGATCCTCGGCGACGACACCCCGACGGCCCCGACGCGTCACCTGCCGCGCACCAGGACCCAGCGGCGCCCGCAGCGGCGCCCGGTCCCGCCCCGCCAGCCCGCGCCGGTCCCGCAGAAGCGGCGCCGCCGCGCCTCGAGCGTCGCCCGCAATGCGCTGATCGTGATCTCAATCCTGCTGCTCGCCGCCGTGGTCGCCGCGATCGTCGCCCTCGCCTCGAGCGGAGGCGGCAACAAGATCGACCTCAATCAGGTCGTCAAGCAGAACGTCAACGAGCAGCTCGACGCGCTCAAGCAGGTCGTGGACGACAACACGAAGTAACTACGGCGCCCCGCCGGCCGCCCTGGCGAAGGCGAACCAGGACGGTTTCGGTTTGCCGTTGAGGCGGAAGAGGCCCTGTCGATCAGCCTGCAGGTCCGGTCCGTGGCGTGTCCCGTCGGTCAGGTACCAGAGCGCACTCTCAATGCCAAGCGTGCCCGCGTTGCGGCTGAGGAGCCGGTACGACCTGGTGAGCTTCCTTGCCTGTTGCCTCGGCGTCGCACGGAGGATGGAGGTTCGGAAGCCGGCCCCGCCGGTCACCCAGCCGAATGCGGAGACCCAGATCGGCTTGGTTCCGTCACCGTGGTGCCGCATGATTCTTCGCACAACCCGAACCCACTTGAGGACCCCCTTCGGCTTGGCTGCGTACGGGTGGACTCCGAGGGCATCAAACGTGGCGGCTGCGCCTGGTACCCGGTACATCGCGTTCAGGTACTTGGCCATCTTGATCGTATGACGGCCAGTGCGATAGGGAAACAATCCGCCGGTAAGCACCTGGGCGGCGGGATCTCCGGCACGCAGCGCTTCAGCGGAGATTCTCAGGAGCTTCACGTACTGGCGCGGCTTCGCTTTGCCGCCGACGGCGTATCCGAGGTTGGGTTCGTTCCAGATCTCCCATGCGGCGGGCGGCCTCTTCGGAAGGTCAGGGTGCTCCGCCCAGAAGGTGCCGTTGCTGCCGTAGCGCCGTGCGTAGTCCGTCAGCAGGGCCCGCCATGCACTCCGGTGTGCTGCGGTGTCTATCGGCAGGCGGGATCGGTTGCGCGAAACCCATTTCGGCACGCCGAGCAGATCCGGCAGGACGTTGATCCCGTCAAGGGCCGCGTAGGCGAAGAGCAGGTCCGCTCCGTACCAGTTCCGCGCCCCAGGCGCGGGCTCAACGAATCTCCAGTCGAACTGAACGCGGAAAGTGCCGGCTCCGGCGCCCGCGACGCGCGCGAGCTGAGCCTGGCCCGGAAAGTAGGTCCCGACGACCCCGAAGAAGGGGTTCGGGCCGACGGCCTGCGCGGACGTCGAGGCGCCGGCGAGCTCGGCCAGCGCCACGCACACCACGGCGATTGTGGCCCTGCGCATGGAGCGAAGCTAGCTGGACGCCTGGCTCAATGTCGCAGTTGCCCGGCGGCCTCCCACGGGGCCGCGCCCCGCATCACGGCGTCGGCGTACCCGGCGTACGCACCATCCTCGATCGCCCGCCTGGCGCCCGCCGCCAGCGCCTCCATGTAGGTCAGATTGTGGAGCGTGAGCAGCCGCGTGCCGGTCAGGTCCTTGCTTCGAGCCAGGTAGCGGAGGTAGGCCCGCGTGTGACGGGTGCACGCCTCGCAGGTGCAGCCCTCGACGACCGGGCGATCATCCTCGGCGTAGGCGGACTTGGTCAGATCGATGCGGAAGCGCCCGTCCGGGTCCGGCGCCAGGGCGGTGCCGTGCCGGGCGAGGCGGGTCGGGATCGCGCAATCGAAGAGGTCGATGCCCATCCCGATCCCCACCAACAGGTCGTCGACCTCGCCGATGCCGAGCAGGTGCCGCGGCGCATCGTCGGAGAGGAACGGGAGAGTGAAGCCGAGCACGCCGTGCATCTCGGCCTTGTCGCGCCCGAGGGTGCCGCCGATCGCGATCCCGTCGATCGCGGCCGACGCGTTGCGCTCCGCGGACTCGCGGCGCAGGTCCTCGTGGACCCCGCCCTGGACGATGCCGAAGACCGCCTGGCCGGACGGTCCCTCGCGCTCGTGCCAGGCGAGACAGCGGTCGAGCCAGCGATGGGTGCGCTCGGTGGAGCGGGCGGTGTAGTCGCGATCGGCGTGCGCCGGCGTGCACTCATCGAAGCTCAGGGCGATGTCGGAGCCCAAGGCCGCCTGGATCCGCATCGAGTCCTCGGGGCCGAGGAAGCGGTTCGAGCCGTCGAGCAGCGACTGGAAGGCGACCCCCTCCTCGGAGATCTCGACCTTCGCGCCGCCCGCCACGCTGCCCCGCCGTCCCTTGATCTCGTCGGCGACGCCGCCGTGGGCGAGCGAGAAGACCTGGAAGCCGCCCGAGTCGGTGATGATCGCCCGCTCCCACCCCATGAAGTCGTGCAGGCCGCCGCGCGCCGCGATCGCGTCCTCCCCCGGGGCGAGGTGGAGGTGGAAAGTGTTGCCCAGCACCATCCCGTAGCCCAGCCCGGCGACCTCCGCAGAGGAGAGCCCGCGAACGCTGCCCTTGGTCGCCAGCGGGATGAAAGCGGGGGTGGCGACCGTCGCGTGGCCGAGATGAAGCAGGCCCGTGCGGGCATCGCCGTCACGGGCCTCGATCTCGAACCGGAGCCTGTCTGGATCGGACCTGATCGGGTCAGGTTATGGCGCGTCGGCGACCGCGAGGCAGAGCGCGGTCGCGTCGTCGCTCAACTCGCCGCCGCTCGCCTCGAGCACGGCGTTGTGGACGTGGCGGACCGTGTCTCCGGCGGTGCGCCTCTCTGATGCCGAGGCGGCCTCGATGGCGCCCTCGATCCCCAGACCGGCCTGGCCTTCTCCGCGCTTGATCACGCCGTCGGAGACCATCAGGAGCCGGTCCCCCGGCTCGAGCTTGCTTCTCCTCTCAGCCGGCGCGGGCCGGGATCTGCCGCCGAGACCCCTTCCCTCGGCCACCTTGAGATTCAGCACCTCACCGGATCGACGCATGACCAGCGGGGGAACGTGTCCACAGTTCGCGACCAGGAGCTCGTGACTGGCGGGATCCCAATGGGCGATCACTGCACTCATCTCCGCCCGCGGCCCCGGCATCTCCTTGAGCGTGCGATGCATGACCATCAGGGCCTCCGTGATGGTCGCGTCGCTGCGGCGACTGGCCCGAAGCGCCCCCAGGGCGACCGCGCTGCTCGCGGTGGCCGGCGTTGACCCGCCGAGGCCGTCGGCCAGCGTGAGCCAGACCCCGTCGGCGTTCTCAATGACGTCGAACCAATCGCCGGCGACCTCATAGCTCGGCAGCACGTTCCCCGCTGCCTCCCCCCCGCTGACCCGCATGACGCGCGGCGGCAGCAGGCTCTGCTGGATCTCAGCGGCGGCGATGGGGTGCTTTCGCCGCTGGGCCCTGGCGAAGGCGTCGGTGTAGCGGTCGGCGAGAGCGATGGCGGCCGCCGCTTGCCGCGCCAGCTCCACC
>DATBFY010000651.1:0-5044 GCA_036558265.1 Tepidisphaeraceae bacterium
GGCCGACGGCAGGAACGCCGACGACCAAGCCGATGGCGGCGCGCCCTTGATCGAAGACACGCTAAAGCGTGAACTCCGAACTGACCAGCCGCGCCAGCGGCGAGGTGGGGGGGAGGGTGGTGAGCGATTGAGGTGGGCGGAAGCCCGGGTGATCGTGGCGACCAGGGTGATGGCGCGGACGGGGGCGGTGAGGTAGAAGATGGCCCGGGCGCGGCGGATGTGGTGGGGGAAGCGGCGACGGATTCGGGGATCAGGAGCGGTCCCCAGTCAGAAGGGTTCTTTGAGGGCAGACAAGAATGTCTGCCCCACCATCCAAAGACTCACGGGCGGGACGTCCTTGCCACCTGTGGCACCTGTTGCAGGACGTTGCGGATGGCGTCGGCGGTTTGCTGCCAGGAGAACTTCTTTGCCTGTTCGTGGCCGGCGGTGATCAGGCGCTGTCGGACGTCGGGTTGCTGAACCTCGCGCAGGGCCTGGACCATGCCCTGGACGTCGTCGTCGCGGACGAAGAGGGCGGCGTCGCCGGCGACTTGGGCGAGGCTGCCGTTTTGGGTGGTGATCACGGGGCAGCCGCAGGCCATGGCTTCGAGGACGGGCAGGCCGAAGCCCTCGTAGGTGCTGGGGTGGAGGAGGGCGACGGCGCCGCTGTAGGCGGCGGCGAGCTCGTCGTCGCTGAGGGCGAAGGCCTTGACGTCCTTGTCGCCGACGAGCTGCTGGAATTCGGGCTCGAGGGTGATGTGGCCGGCGCAGAGGAGGTCGAACTGATCAAGCTGGGGGAATTGCGCGAGCGCGCGGAAGGTGAGGATCGTGTTCTTGTATCCGCCGCGGGCG
The DNA here is from genome assembly GCA_036558265.1 of Tepidisphaeraceae bacterium. GTDB lineage: Bacteria > Planctomycetota > Phycisphaerae > Tepidisphaerales > Tepidisphaeraceae > RYN-433. The sequence goes on from DATBFY010000651.1 coordinate 832, forward strand.
CCGACGGTGAGGAAGTAAGGTTTGGTGATGCCGACACCGCTGCGGACGTAATCGATCTGCTCCTGCGGGCGCGGGTGGAAGCAGGGCGCGGCGGCGAGCGGCGTGACGCGGACGCGGTCGGCGGGCAGGTCGGGGAAGAACTTCAAGAGGTCCCGCCGCGTGGCGTCGGAGACGCAGACGAACGCGCTGGCGTGGCGGATGCCGTGGTGCTTCTCGCGCCACATGGGGTGGCGCAGGTCCCAGCCGAAGATCTCGGGGATCATGTCGTGGGCCATGAAGACGCTGGGGGTGGTCAGCGGCGTGGTGTAGTAGGTGGAGATGAAGACGTCGGCATCTTCCTCGTCGCAGATGAACTGGAGGGTGCGGCGGTCGTGGTCGGTACGGTTGTAGTCGTAGAGGTCCATGGCGCGGCTGCGCACGCCCGGGATCTGCGGCGCGGTGCGGCCGCGGTCGAGGAGGACGATGTGTCTGGCGAAGCCGTCGGCGGCCCAGGTTTCGAGGAGCTGGCGCCAGACGCGTGCGATGCCGGTCTGGTACATCTGGAAGAAGACGGCGTCGATGACGATTTTGGGTTTGGTCGAATAGTGCTTGCGGGCGAAGATGCCGCGGTTCTTCACGTGCAGGGCGATCTGGTCGATGCGGCCGTCGCGGCCGGTGGTGTTGCCCAGATGGTGGATGAGGTTGGCGACCTCGGGGACGGGCGTGAGTGGCAGGCCGGCGCTCTGGGCGCGATGACAGAGGTCCACATCGTCCCAGTAGCCCAGGGTGTAGTCTTCGGTCCAGCCGCCCAGGTCAGACAGCGCCTGTCGCGGGATGCAGAGGCACCAGCCTTCGAGATAGGTCTCGTAGAGTTCCTGGATGAGCGGGCCGGGCCCGGCAAGTCCGCGGCCGGCGCGCTCGATCAGGTACTGCACCGGCGGCGACTTGATCTGGACGTCGTTGTTGAGGAAGAGCAGGTACTCGCTATCCGCCGCCGCGGCGCCCTGGTTGTTGGCGGCGCTGAATCCGCGGTTGGTTTCGTTGCGGATCAGCGTGATGTTGTTGCGCTTGCAGAAGGCCTGGAGGGCGTCGCGGGCGGGGGGCTGGCTGCCGTTGTCGATGAAGATGATCCGCGCGTCCCGCAGTTGCTGGACGTTGTTCTCCCAGAGCTGGAGGAGTTCGCCGTGGTCCCACCAAGGGGTGATGACGGTGGCGCGGATGCTTGGCGAGGGCGTGACGGTCGGATCGGACATGGCGATTATCCGCCGCGCTTGCGACCCACGCCGAAGCAGTCGGCGCCGTCGAGGTGGGGTTCGTTGGCGGGGCACATGCCGACCTCGAGCGGTTCGATGTCCGCGAGGTTCAGCAGGATGCGCATGCCATCGGGCAGGATGCGCCAGCAGTCCTGCGGGTGGCGGTGCTCGGGCCACTTGGCCGGCGCGATCCAGCAGGCGTAGCCGCCGGGCCTCAGGTGCTTGCCCATTGTCCTGGCGAGCGCGAACGGGTCGCTGGAGTGTTCCAGGCACTGCCCGGAGATGACCACGTCCCACTGCTTGCCCAGGTCCCACACGCCCGAGGCGGGAACGATCAGATCGACGTTGGGCCCCTGCTCCATGTCCACGCCGGTGTATTCCCACCCGGCCCAGAGCGGGCGGTAGGTGCCGTTGACGTCGTAGGACCCGACGTCGAGCACGCGCCCGCCGCGCGGGGCGTCGCGCAGGTAGCCCTGGATGAACTCGCGCATGAGACTGAGGCTGTTGGGGTGCATAGTGGGGTCGGCGGCTTGTTCTAGTTGGGGGTAGGGGAGGCGTCAAGATACGGCGCGACCGGTTGGCGCGGTGGGTGCGGAGGGAATGCAGAAGAGCCCTCACCCCAACCCTCTCCCGGAGTACCGGGAGAGGGAGCAAAGGCGTGTCAGACGACGCACACCATCGCCTGGGCGGCGGGGTAATCGAGCGAGACGATGCGGCATTCGGAGAAACCGGCCTGGATGACGTGGGTCCAGGCGTCTGCGCCGTACTCGGTCTGCACGACGTAATCGGGCTGGAGCGCGTCGGCGCTGCCGTGATAGCTGGGCTCCATGCCGGCGCGGCTGATCGTCAGGCGGCCGACGATCATCGGCACGGTGAAGACGCAGAATCCGTGTGACCGGAGCACGCGGCGGCACTCCGCGAGGCCGCGGATCGGCTGGGGGACGTGCTCGAGCGTGTCGGAGTGGACGACGAGGTCCCACGAGGCGTCTTCGTAGGGCAGGCGGGTCATGTCGATCTCGGGATAGCGGGCGAGCGTGCGGTTGGGGAGCCTGGCGAGGAGGCGCGTCAGCTCGCCGGCCTCGTTGAGCTCCAGCACCTTGAGGCCGCGCACGTCGGGGAACTCGATGAAGGATGTGAACGTGCCCGCGTAGGCGTAGCAGCGCATGATCGCGACGGCGAGGGCCATCGAGCGGAGGTTGCAGCCGCAGGATGCGCAGTGGGCGCCCTGCTGGCGGGCGACGTACTCGGCCTCGTGGGGCGCGAGGCGCCACTGGGCGATCAGGTCGTCCCAGAGGATCTTGCGGAAGCGGATGTCGCGGCCGCCGCAGACGGGGCAGTGGTCGATCATGCGCGTTCTCTTAACGGATGCGGACGCGGGTCTCGTGCGCGCGGTATTGCTGGGTTTGTTCCTGCTCGGTGGCGGCCTGGTACGCGGCGTAACCGACGATGACGTTGCCGCCCAGTTCCAGGACCGTGTTGACCCAGTAGCTCGCCCATGACCAATAGAGGAGCTGGTCGATGTGATGGAACGACGCCGCCCGGATGATCACGAACGCGCACAGGTAGATGATCCCGACGAACGCCAGACGGTAGCGCCGCCACAGGTCGCGCATGAACCAGATCGCCCCGGCCACCGCGCCGATCGCGCCCAGGGCGAAGATGATGACGAACACCAACTGCACGGGGCGGCGGTTCTGGTACCACCCTCCGCTCCTGGCCACCGAGCGCCCCACCTCGGTCAGGTCGCTCTGCAGGTCGAGCTGCTTGTTGAAGCCGAGGAAGACCATCAGGCCGCAGAGCGTGAACCAGAAGACCGGGGCGTGCCAGCGGCGGGCGCGGCCCAGGCTGCGCTCGCGCTCCTTGCGGCCGGCCCAGAAGCACAGGCCGGCGGCGACGAAGTAGGCGACGGTGATGAGCCAGGCCGTCGGGTAGGGGTCGCCGCGCGGGGCTTTGGCGAGGATGGACGGGAGGGAGCAGAACATCGCGCGATGGGGCGATCGTATCGGATGGTGGTGGAATCCGCACGGCGCGAAGCCGCGGAATTGGCGATCAGAACGGGGGCCCAGTCAGGAAGTTTATTTGAGGGCAGACAAGAATGTCCGCCCCACCGGAGAGAGTCCAGCAGTCACGGCTATTGACGAATTCGCAATGACCCATGACAACTGACCGTCGCGATGCTCTCCGTCGTCGTGCCGATCTACAACGAGGAGGCGAACCTGCCGGAGCTGCTGCGCCGCACGTCCGCGGCGCTGGAGGCGACGGGAGAGGCGTGGGAGATCGTGCTGGTGGACGATGGCAGCCGGGACGGCTCGGCGCGGATCATCCGCCAGGCCCACGACGCCGACCCCCGGGTCAAGCTGATCGCGCTGTCGCGGAATTTCGGACACCAGCCGGCGATCACGGCGGGCGTGCACCACGCGCGGGGGGACGCGGTGATCCTGCTCGACGGCGACCTGCAGGACCCGCCGGAGCTGATCCCGCGGCTCGTGGAAAAGTGGCGTGACGAGGGATTCCAGGTGGTGCTGGCGCAGCGGCGGAGCCGGGCCGAGCACGGGGCGGCGCGGCGGATCGGTTTCCGGCTGTTCTACCCGCTGATGCGGCACGTGAGCGACCTGCCGGCGGGGACGACGGCGGCCGAGGCGGGGATCTTCGGGCTGATGGACCGCGTGGTGGTCGATTGTTTCAACAGGCTGCCGGAGCGGAACCGCTTCATCCCCGGGCTGCGGCAGTGGCTGGGCTTTCGCCAGGGGGCGGTGGAGTACGACCGGCGTGATCGGGCCGCGGGCGAGCCCAAGCAGACGCTGGGGCGGCTGATCAAGTACGCGATGGACGGGATGGTGAGCTTCAGCGTGCGGCCGCTGCGGGTGGCGACGTGGACGGGGTTCGGCTGCGCGGCGATCGGGTTCCTCACGGCGATCGTGTTCATCGTGCGGCGGCTGTTCTTCCACGATCCGGCGGTGACGGGGTTCACGACGCTGTTG
>DATBFY010000652.1:0-4936 GCA_036558265.1 Tepidisphaeraceae bacterium
TCATGGAGCTCGCGGTGTCGAAGAACGATTACCTCGCGCAGAGTTTCCTGCAGTGGTTCATCGACGAGCAGCTCGAAGAGGTCGTCAAGATGGATCGTCTGCTGAGCGTGATCCGCCAGTCGGGCGAGAAGAACCTGTTGATGGTGGAGGCGTACCTCGTCCACATCGAGAAAGCCTCCTAATCTCGTCGCCGGCGCCGTGATGTCATTCAAAAAGGCGCATGCTCTCGCAATAGTATTTGCGGCCGGCCTGGGCCAGGCGGTCGCCCTGTCCCAATCACGGCTGCCTCAGACACGGTCGACTCTTTCCACCAGCCCCGCTCGAATGCGCGACTGGGCAGATCGCCTGCTGGCCAAGGACGCGAAGGTCCGCGCAACCGCTGAAACCGCCCTCGTTCAGGGGGCGCAGCGATCACTGCCTCTGCTGGAACGATTCCTGAGTCCCGAGCACGAAAACCTGCATGTGGTGACGTTTGAAATCATCCAGCGGATTGGTCCTCCGGCCATTCCGCTTTTGGCGGACCTGCTGCGGGATGAGCGGGACTCCATCCGCCGGCGCGCCGTGGATGAATTGATTGACCTGGCGCCCCACACCGCATGGATTCAACCGGCGTTGAGGCGGGCGCTGAGAGACGAGGATTCGATCGTCGCGGGCGACGCCGCACGCGCTCTCGGCGCTTTGGGCAGGCGGGCCAGCCCCTCGGTCGGCGCTCTCGTCCATACGCTTTCGCACGAGGATCCATATGTCCGCGTCTACGCGGCGGAGGCCCTGGCATCCATCGGTCCGACCGCGGCCCGGGCGACACACGCGCTGGCAGATGCCCTGGGCGATCCCATGCCCGGCGTTCGATGGGCGGCGTGTGAGGCCCTCGGCAGCATCGGCCCGGCGGCGCACTCCGCCGTGCCGCAATTGATCGAAGCGCTGGAGGATGAATTCCTCTATGTGCGTATCTTCGCGGCCGGAGCGCTGGGAAGCATCGGACCGAAGGCGCAGTCGGCCCGGGAGGCGCTGACGGCGGCTGCCAACGATCCCGCACTGCGAAACGACGCAGAGTGGGCGTTGAGTCGAATCGCTGGAAGTGATGTCTTGGATAGCGCGAACGAGCGACAGCGAGCGAGCCTGGCGAGCGGCCCGCCTCAGCGCCGACGGCGCTACGGCGAGGTCTCGCCGGAGCTTTCAGCGAAGGCGGAAGCGCGGCGTGGGGGCCCCGCGAGCCAGACCGTAGGGGAGTCCGAGGGGCGAAGCCCCTCGGTTGAGAAAACGACCAATCCTCCCATTGACTGGGACACGACCACCGGTCGGAACATCGTCTGGAAAGTCGAGTTGGGAAACCAGACGTATGGTCGTCCCGTGGTTGCGGGCGATACGGTCTATGTGGGCACCGACAACGCAAGGCACATGAATGCCGACTACGAGGAAGAAGCCGGCGTGCTCATGGCATTTCAAGCAAAGGATGGCACATTCCTGTGGCAGGACGTGGCCCCGCGAGTAGAGCGAGGGTTGCGAGAGTTTCTGTTGCCTTCGACGACAGGTACGCCGTATGTGGAAGGCAACCGGCTGTACTACGTCACCGCCGAGTGCCAGCTTCGTTGCCTCGACACACGGGGTTTCCGTGATGGCGAGAACACCGGTCCGTATCGGGATGAGCTCTTCCAGGACGACGCTGCCGCCGACATTGTCTGGGAGCTGGACATCTGTGGCCGCCTGGGTGTTTTTCCGCATGAAGCCACCAACAGTGACGTGTTGCCGGTGGGTGATCTGCTGATGGTCTCGACCTCCAACGGGCAGAATGAAGGCCACACGCGCGTCCCATCGCCGCGGGCCCCAAGTCTGATCGCGGTGGACAAGCGTTCGGGTGACGTGGTCTGGCGCGCCATCGGCGCGGGCGGGCAGGTGTTGCACGGCCAGTGGTCCAGCCCTGTGGCGGCCAATGTCAATGGGCGCATCCAGGTGCTCTTCGGCGGAGGCGATGGCTGGCTGCGCTCCTACGACGCGGCGTCGGGTCACGAACTCTGGCGATTCGACGGCAACCCGAAAGACGCGCGCTGGCTTCCGCGACCCGGCGTCCTGTCGCGCAGCTTCATCCTTGCTTCACCGGTCTTCGCCGACGGCCGGGTCTTCATTGCGATGGGACAGAGTCCCGGGCACGGCAACGGACCCTCATTGATTCACGCGATCAGCGCCAATGGCCAGGGAGACATCACCGAGAGCAGGCTCCTCTGGACTTCTCGCGAGGTCGGCCGCGTAGTGGGAACGCCCATTGAGAAGGACGGTCTCCTTTACGTTGCGGACGTGGGCGGAACTATTTACTGCCTGGATGCGGCAACCGGCGCCACCGTTTGGAAGCACGATACCCTCGGGGCTATCTGGGGATGCCTCGTGTTGGCTGGCGACCGGCTCTACGTCGGCAACGAAGAAGGCACCATGACGGTTCTTCGTGCCGGACGGCGAAAGCAGGTGCTGGCGGAGATCGAGATGGATGCTGCGCTCTATTCGCCTCCGGCGCTGGTGGGCGATGCGCTGTATCTGGCCACGGCGAAGCGGTTGTACCTCATCGCGGCAAAGTCTGGATCCTGACGCGCGTCAAGGGACTCCATCGGCCGCCTGGGTTCAGCTCATTTCCCGATCGCAAACAGCGCCCGGTCCGATCGATCGCCTCGATGAGCTTCACCGAGAGAAGGCTGACCCTGGTAGAGTAGCCGCAAAATCACGTGGCGACTCGAGGAGGAGCACGTGCGAGGCAACTCACAGCGACGGGCGCGTGCGCTATCGTTCATCATCGCCGCCCTCTCTTTGTTCGTGTCCGCCGCCGCACTGACGCCGGTGGCCCCGGTGGACCCGCTGAACAACGACGGCCAATGGCCGATGCCCGCGAAGGACTACGCATCCACGCGTTACAGCGGTCTGACCCTCATCAATTCGAAGAACGCCACGAGGCTGCACCCGGTCTGGACCTTCTCCACCGGCGTCCTCGCCGGACACGAAGGTCAACCGCTGGTCGTGAACGACACGATGTATGTCGTCACGCCTTATCCGAATGTGTTGTACGCCTTCGATCTGAAGCAGGAAGGCTATCCGCTGAAATGGAAGTACCGGCCGGCCGTGAGTCCCAATGCGATCGGCATCGCGTGTTGCGATGTCATCAACCGCGGCGCCTTCTACGCCGACGGCAAAGTCATCTACAACCTGCTGGATGGCCACACTGTCGCGGTCGATGCGCGCACAGGGCGGGAAGTCTGGAACACGGCGATCGCCGCCCTCGGGGAAGGCGAAACCACACCGATGGCGCCCTTCGTCGTGAAGGACCGCGTGATCGTCGGCGCCTCGGGCGGGGAGTTTGGTATCTACGGTTGGGTGAAGGGTCTCGACCTCAAGACCGGCAGGATTCTGTGGACCGCGCACAACGTCGGTCCGGATGCCGACATGCTGGTCAGGGCCGGCACGTTCAAGCCACGCTACGACCAGGGGACCGAGCTCGGTCAGTCGAGTTGGCCGAAGGACGGCTGGAAGACGGGCGGTGCTCCTGTGTGGGGTTGGATGTCGTACGACCCGGAGCTCGACCTGGTGTACTACGGCACCGGCAACCCTTCGCCCTACAACCCGGAGCAGCGACTGGGCGACAACAAGTGGACGTCGAGCGTGCTCGCGCGTCGGCCGTCCGACGGCGCGCTCGTCTGGGCGTACCAGTTCACCCCGCACGACAACTGGGACTACGACGCGGTCGCGACGATGATTCTCGCGGACCTGAAGATCGGCGGCAAGGTCCGCAAGACGCTCGTGTCCTTCAACAAGAATGGATTTCAGTACACCCTGGACCGGGCGACGGGCGAGGTGCTGGCGGCACCGGCGTACGTGCGGGTCACGTGGGCGAAGGAGATCGATTTGAAGAGTGGTCGGCCGGTGCTCGACCCGGCCAAGCAGACCGGTGCATCGAAGGGCAACGTCAAGGACATCTGTCCGAGCCTCGAAGGTGGCGTGAGTCCGGCCTCGCCCGGCGCGTACTCGCCGCACACGGGCCTCTTCTACACGTCGACCAACAATCTGTGCATGGACTTCGAAGCCACTCGGACAACACGCCTGCGGGGTGTCCCATACATGGGAGCGGGCTCGCCGTACCACGCCGGTCCGGGCGGCTACATGGGCGCCTTCATGGCCTGGGATGCGGCCACAGGTAAGAAAGTGTGGGAGGTCACCGAGCGTTATCCCGCCTGGAGCGGCTCGCTCGTGACGGCCGGGGACGTCGCGTTCTACGGGACACTCGATGGGTGGTTCAAGTCCGTCGACGCCAGAACCGGGAAGCTCCTGTCGAAATTCAAAGTGGGGTCGGGCGTCGTCGGCAACCCGATCACGTACCGCGGACCGGATGGCAAGCAATACGTCGCGGTCTATGCCGGAATCGGCGGTGACTGGTTCCTGCTCTCGGGCGATGTGCGCTCGGACGATCCCGCAGATGTGCGGCCGCCCGCGGATTTCATGAAGGACATCGGGCGCCATACGAGCCAGGGCGGCATCGTGTGGATCTTCGGGATGTAGTGCACGCATGAAACTCTCGACTCGAGCGACTGGCGCGCTGATCCTGACGGCCTCGGTGCTCGGCCCTGGCTGTCGTCAACACGAAGCGCCGCAGAGTGCCACCATTCCCGCCATCCGCTACGAAGCGCACATCGCCGCGGGCGGCGTCGTGCCGCCAGCGGGCCAGCTCGTGGTGCCGCCGGCGCGTTCCGCGACCGATGTGACAGCGGGTCTGGGACTCTTCACCTCGATGAGCTGCGACGGCTGCCACGGCGGTGGGGCACTGGGCTGGGTAGGCCCGAGCCTGGTTGATGGCCGCTGGCGTTACGGCGGCGCCGACCAGGAGATCTTTCAGTCGATTTTTTACGGACGTCCGAAGGGCATGCCCGCCTATGGCGGCGTCGTGGGCGCCGAGGGTGTGTGG
>DATBFY010000653.1:0-4400 GCA_036558265.1 Tepidisphaeraceae bacterium
GGCGTCCGCCGTCATCCTGAGGAGGCTTTGCCGACGAAGGATCTGGCCGCGAGTGTCTCATCGCTGCCCCTCGCGGCAAGATCCTTCGCGCTGCGCTCAGGATGACGGCTTGACGCCGTGCAGAAGACGTTTGGCACAGAATAGACCCTCGCGCGCACCCGACGCAATCAATGCCGCGGTCCGCGACACACACGTTGTTGATAATCAGCGCGCGCGTAGGATGGGTCCGACCATGACGCGGGCGGACCCGTCTCAACTCCCTGCCTTTGCGCTTTCGGGCAACGTCGTCGATATCCTGGGCCGCCGGGTCTTCCCGGCCACGATTGCCGTCGTCGGCGACCGCATCGCCGGCGTCACACCCGACACGGCACGCTACGACACGTTTCTCCTGCCCGGGTTCGTGGACGCCCACATCCACGTGGAAAGCTCGATGCTCCCGCCCGCCGAGTTCGCGCGTATGGCGGTCGTGCACGGGACGGTCGCGACGGCCTCGGACCCCCACGAGATCGCCAACGTCCTGGGGATCGAGGGCGTGCGGTACATGATCGATTCGGCCGGGTCGGCGGCGCTGCACGTGTGCCTGGGCGCGCCCTCGTGCGTGCCGGCGACATCGTTCGAGACAGCGGGCGGACGACTGGACGCGGCGGCGGTCGAAGCGCTGCTGGCCGACCCGCGGATCGGTTACCTGAGCGAGGTGATGAACGTGCCGGGCGTCCTCGCGGGCGACGGCGACCTGGTCGCCAAGATCGCCGCCGCCAAACGCGCCAACAAGCCGATCGACGGGCACGCGCCGGGCCTGCGCGGCGCCGACTGCCGCCGCTACTTCGCAGCCGGGATCTCGACCGATCACGAATGCTTCACGTATGAGGAGGCGAAGGAGAAGATCGAGTGCGGGGTGAAGATCCTGATCCGCGAAGGCTCGGCCGCGCGGAATTTCCAGGCCCTTTACCCCCTGCTGGACGAACACCCCGACCAGTGCATGCTCTGCAGCGACGACCAGCATCCCAACGACCTGGAGCGCGGGCACATCAACACGCTGGTCGCACGGGCGGTCGAGCGCGGCATCGACCCGTTCAACGCCCTGCGCGCCGCGTGCGTGAACCCGGTCCTGCATTACGGCCTTCCGGTCGGCCTGCTTCGCCCGGGTGATCCCGCCGACCTTATTGAAGTGGCGGACCTGACCTCGTTCCGCGTGCTGCGGACCTGGCGGCGCGGGCGGCTGGTGGCGCGCGACGGCGAAACGCTGATCCCGCGGACGCCCGCCGCGCGGATCAACCGGTTTGAGTCGCGCCCCCGGCGCACCGAGGACTTTGCGATCCGGGCCCGCGGCGACTCGATCCGCGTCATCGGCGCCGCCGACGGGCAACTGGTCACCCGGGAACTGCGCGAACGGCCGACCGTGCGCGACGCCTTGGCGCAGGCGGACCCGGACCGCGACCTGCTGAAGATCGCGGTCGTGAACCGCTACGCGGATGCGCCGCCGGCGGTGGGCTTCGTCCGCGGCTTTGGCCTGCGGCGCGGCGCCATCGCGTCCTCGGTGGCGCACGACTCGCACAACGTCGTCGCCGTCGGCGCCAGCGACGCCGACCTCGCGCAGGCCGTCAACCAGGTCATACGCGATCGTGGCGGCCTGGCGGTCGTGGATGGCAATGGGGTCGGATCGCTCCCGCTGCCGATCGCCGGGCTGATGAGCGACGCTGACGGGTACGAGGTGGCGCGAGACTACGCATCGCTGGACCGGCGGGCGAAGGATCTGGGCTCGCGGTTGGGAGCGCCGTTCATGACGCTCTCCTTCATGGCGCTGCTGGTGATCCCCGAGCTCAAGCTGAGCGATCGCGGGCTGTTCGATGCTACTTGTTGGCGACTGATCACGCCGTTCGAATAGCCACCTCAACTACCGCGGTATGTCGAATAGCCGAACGGACTGAGGAGCACCGGCACGTGATGGTGCTGCGCCCCATCCCGAACGAAAAACGTCACCTCGATCGTCGGGTAAAACGACTCGACGCCCTGTGCCGCAAAATAGTCCTCCACGTCGAACGCGAGCCGGTACGAGCCCGGCTCCAGCCTGGCGCCCTCGGTCAGCAGGGTCCGCAAACGCCCGTCGGCGTCGGTGCGGCCCTGGCCGAGCAAACCCTGCCCGACGCGCTCGAGCCGCACCGCGATGCCGGCCGCGGGGCAGCCTCGGCTAACGTCCAGGACGTGCGTGGTGATCGCGCTCATGGGATGAGTTTCCGCAAGCGAAGGTGCGTGATCTTCATCTGCTCGGCCGCCGCCGTCTCCAGCTCCGCCTCCGGATCGTTCGCGAGTCGCCGGCCGAGCAATTCGCGCATCTGTTCCGCCGACTTGCCGGTCGCGCACACGATGAAGATATAACCGAAGCGCCTCTGGTAAGTTTCGTTTTCCTCCGCCAGCGCTCGCAGCGTCGCGTCCGAGGCGTCCGAAGCGCCGGACTGCTCGCCGGCAGCCCAGTCGGCGGTCCGGGCGAACCGGGCCCGCAGGGAATCCAGGTCGCCGATCTTCGGATGATGCGAAAACGCCTCCAGCCAATCCTCGCGGGTCAGGTTCGCGAACGACTCGTCCGCGGCGCTCAGCAAATCGTCGTACGTCCCGAACGGCCGACGCCCGACCATCTGCTCCACCCATCGCCGCGCCCCGCAGCAGCGCGACAGCGCCGCGGTCGCCGCAGGGGGCGGCAGGTGGTTGAACGCGTCGAGCGTGAGTGTGTTGGGCATCAACGAGGCGCCAGAAGAGGTTGTCCCGAGGCAGAACCGATCATCCGTCCATCTTCGTAGATCTTCCGCCCCCTCAAATACGTCGCCCGCACCCTTCCGGCAAGCTCGACGCCTTCGTATGGCGTCAGCTTGTGGCGATGCAGCAGGGATGGGCCGGAAACGTTCCAGCGCGCCTCGGGATCGAAGACGACCAGGTTCGCATCGCGGCCGGGGGCGATCGCGCCCCGGCTCGAATCCAGGCGCACCATGCGGGCGGGGGATTGAGCCATCCACCGCGCCAGGTCGACCAGCCCAAGACCGCGCGCCGATGCCTGCGTCCACACGGCGCACAGCCCCAGTTGCAGCGATGCGATCCCGCCCCAGGCCGTGGCAAAGTCGCCGCTCTCCAGTCGCTTCATTTCGGGCGGGCAGGGTGAATGGTCGGAGGCGATCAAATCGATGACGCCGCTCCGCAGGCCCTCCCACAGGCGTTCGCGGTTCTCCGCTTCGCGGATCGGCGGCGCGCACTTGAATCGCGTGTCTCCTTCGGCGATCCGCTCGGCGTCGAAAAACAGGTAATGGGGACAGGTCTCGACCGTCAGTGGAAGACCTTCGGACTTGGCGGCCGACAGTTCGTCCAGGACGTCGCTGGAGGACAGGTGCACGATGTGCACCGGGCAGCGGAACTCACGGCAGAGGCGGATCAACAGCCGCACCGCCCGGTTCTCCCAGTGCCGCGGACGGGAGGCGAGGTACGACGCGTAAGTCCGACCGGCCTTTGGCGCGTCGCCATCAAGTTCGGCGTGAACGAGCAGCGGCACGTTTCGGCGGGCGAGGATCGGCATCGCGGCATGCAGGTCGGGCTCGGTCGCGTTGGGAAAGTCATCGATTCCCGAGTGCACGAGGAATGCCTTGATGCCGACGACGCCGGCATCGATCAACGACTCCAGGTCGCCGGCGTTGCCGGGGATCAAACCGCCGTGAAAGGCGACGTCCACGGACAGCTTTCCGGTCGTGGCGGCGAGCTTCTGACGAAGGGCCGCGACATCGGTCGTGACCGGCGTCGAGTTCAGTGGCATGTCAACCAGGGTGGTGATCCCCCCTGCCGCCGCGGCGCGGGTGGCGGTATCGAAGCCTTCCCATTCGGTTCGGCCCGGCTCATTGACGTGAACGTGAGGATCGACCAGCCCGGGCAGGATCGCCAGGCGCCCGAAATCCTCAACCGGCGCGCCCGCTGGAATCCGGGCGCGCGGGACGACCGCGTCGATGCGACCATCGCGGATCAGGATCGCACCGTCCTGTTCGCCATCGGGGGTAACGACCCGTCGGCTTGCGATGATGACCAGGTCGGGCATTGTCATTCGCGGTGGTTACTATATCCCCAGAGGTAATTGCCTGATGGCCGCAAAGTTAACGAGCAGCAGTTACGGAAAATCAGCCGTCCGGCTGACCAGGGTCAAGCGACTGCCCGACCGGCACGAACTGATCGAGCTGGAAGTGGCGATCGAACTGCAGGGCGACTTCGACGACTCCTACCTGGCAGGCGACAACCGCAAGATCATCGCAACCGACACGATGAAGAACACGGTTTACGCCCTGGCGGCCACCCACCCGATCGACGCGGTCGAAGACTTCGGCATCGCCCTGGCGCGACATTTTGTCGAGCGCAACTCACACGTCACCGCC
>DATBFY010000654.1:0-10753 GCA_036558265.1 Tepidisphaeraceae bacterium
GAGGCCCGCCGGCCCTACAACCCGGGCAGCGACGCCGTGCCGGTAAGACTGCGGGGAGGCGTGAACCGCATCCTGGTGAAGGTGGACAACGCGCGGTTCGGTTGGGCGTTTGGGGTGGCGGTGCCGCGGGCAAGCGCCTGAACGCGCGCTCAGCCGACACTCAACTCCGCTCGCGTGAGGTCGCCGTCCCGCGCATGATTTCGAGGAACCTTGCGAGCACGGGCGAATCATCGCCGCGGCGATAGATGGCGGTCAGTTCGGAAATCGGGGCGGGCGGGGCGAGCGGCTTGTAGACGACGTTGTCGCGGCGGAGGCTGCGGACGGAATCGGGGACGAGCGTGACGCCGATGCCGGCCGCGACCAGGCTCACGGCCGTCTGTACTTCCTGGGTCTGCTGGGCGACGGTTGGGACGAATCCGGCCTTGGCGCAGGCGTCGAGCACCAGGTCGCTATAGCTGGGGCGCGATTCGCGCGGGAAGAGGATGAAGGGCTCGGCGGCGAGCTTGGCGAGGGGCAGGGCGTCGACCTTCGCGAGCGCATGACCGCGCGGCAGGGCGACGGCGAGCGGCTCGCGCTGCACGACCTGCTCGGCGAGGGACTCGTCGCGGCCGGCCTTGTCGCGCGGGATGCGCACCAGACCCAGGTTCAAGCGTCCCTCGGCGACCGCGCGTTGCTGGGCGGTGCTGCCCATCTCGTAGAGGACCAGCTCGACGTCGGGGAAGCGGCGGCGGAAGAGGCGCAGGATCTGCGGCAGCACGCCGTAGGTCGCCGAGCCGACGAACCCGACGGCGAGACTGCCGGTTTCGCCGCGCCCGGCGCGCCGGGCGGCGTGGACGGCCAGGTCCGCCTGCTCGAGCACGCGTCGGGATCGCTCGAGGAAGACGCGTCCGGCCGGCGTTAATTCGACCTTGCGGTTGGTGCGCTCGAAGAGCTTGACGCCCAGCTCTTCTTCCAGCCGCTGGATCTGGCGGCTTAAGGGGGGCTGCTGGAGGTGAAGGCGGCGGGCGGCGCGGCCGAAGTGGAGTTCTTCCGCGACGGCCACGAAGTACCGCAGGTGGCGGAGTTCCATCCCGATATGATACTCGAAAGGTATCAATCTTGCATGAAGATGTATTGGACGGAATTAATCGAAGATACGATGATAAGGGTGTTGAACGACAGAAAGGCAGTGTTAACCGCACCGATGTCCCCGATCGAAGCGTCCGCGACCGCACCGCAGAATCCGACGACTCACCGTTTACCGAGCCGAGCCGATCATCGGTACCTGGCGAAACAGCTTCACGCGCCGGCGAGGATCGCGAAGCCGCAAGCGGCAATCGAGCCGAGCTTGCTCGACGTCCGCGTGCTGATGGTGACGCTCACGGGTTTTTGCGTCTTCCTGAACGTCTATGCGACACAAACCCTCCTTCCCTTGTTTGCCCGCGTGTTCAACGCGAGCAAGTTCAAGGTCAGCCTGACGGTCTGCGCGACGACGATCGGGATCGCGCTGGCGGCGCCGGTGGTCGGGTTGCTGGCGGAGCGGATCGGTCGGCGGCGGACGATGGCGGGGTCGGTGGCGCTGCTGACGGTGCCGATCCTGCTCGCCGCCACCGCGCCGGGGCTCGATTCGCTGATCGCCTGGCGGTTCGTCCAGGGGCTGGTCATGCCGGGGATCATCGCGGTCACGATGGCGTACGTGAGCGAGGAATGGGCCGGTGGCGGTGCGGCGGCGGTGATGTCGGCGTACGTGGCCGGCAACGTGCTGGGCGGGGTGTGCGGGCGCCTCGTCTCCGGCATCGCCGCGGATCACTTCGGCTGGCGCGCGTCCTTCCTTGCGCTGGGGGCGCTCAACGCGGTGGGTGCGGCGGCGGTGTGGCTTTGGCTGCCCCAATCCCGCATCGCGCACCCCGTCAAGAGCATCAGCACCTCGATCCGGGATCTGGCCGGTCACCTGCGGCGGCGAACGGTATTGGCGACGTTCGGCGTGGGTACGACGGCACTCTTCGCGCTGGTCGCCTGCTTTACTTACATCACGTTTTATCTCGCGGCGCCTCCGTTTCACCTGGGGACGATGGGGCTGGGGTTGCTGTTCATGGTCTACCTGGTGGGCGTGGTGGTGACGCCGGTCGCGGGGACGTGGATCGAGCGCCTGGGGCATCGCACCGCGGTGGTCGGTGCGGTGGTGGCGTCGGCGGTCGGTGTCGCGATCACGCTGTTCCACTCGCTGCCAATGGTGGTCGCCGGGCTGGCGATCTGCAGCACGGGGATCTTCATCTGCCAGTCGGCGGCGGCAAGCTACCTGGGGCACGTCGCGGGCAATGCCAAGGCATCGGCGGCGGGGTTGTACACCACGTTCTACTACGCCGGTGGAACGCTGGGCGCGGCCGTGCCTGCGGTCGCCTGGAGCGTCGGTGGGTGGCCGGCGTGCGTGGCGCTGATCCTGGGCGTGCTGGCCGCCGGCTGCGTCCTGGCGATGATTTTCTGGCACCGGGTCGATCCGGCGCTTGAGGCGATCGTGACGCAAAACGACAAGACGCCTAGCGCGGGCGACCTCGCGCTGGCGATCGAAAGTTGAACATCGACCGAATCTCGCTGCTCGCCACGAACTTATCATTGTCGTTTCTCGAACGATCGATATGATGCTCGTCGCCCATTTGTGGGCGGGCGACCCCGGGGCGCGATTCATCCATCCCCATCAACCGCGCGATCGCGCACCGCCCGCCTCGGGCGAGGAATGCGCGCATGAAAAAAGGGTCCCACCTCCGCGTCGCGCTGCTGGTCAGCAGCGCGCTGGGCTACAGCCGCAATGTCCTGCGCGGGATCAAGAGCTATGCCGCGCCCGACCGGGGATGGGTCTGTCACTACGCCGACCCCCTGGTGACGCCCTTCGAACAGGTCGCCGCGTGGGAGCCCGCCGGGGTCATCGCCAGCGTCGTCCGGCCGGAGCTGGTCGAATCGCTCGCGCGGCTGGGGGTTCCGGTCGTCAACGTCTCCAGCGCGCTGGCGGACGAGAGCTTCCCCCGCGTATCGGTCGAACACCGGGCCACCGGGCGGATCGTCGCCCGATACTTTCTCGACCGCGGCTTCTCGCGATTCGCCTACGTCGGGCGGGCCGGTCGGACCTATTCTGCGGACCGCGAGGCCGGCTTTTCCGAAACGGTGACCGCCGCCGGGAAACGGATTGCCACCTACCAGGCGTCGTCCGCGCGCGCCGATCATCGGCGCTGGCGGAGCTGGTCGGAACTGGATCACGGCCTGCGGGAGTGGATCGCCGAGCTGGAGCGCCCGGTCGCGGTCATGAGCTGCGATGACTGGCAGGGGATGCAGGTCGCCGAGACCTGCCGCCATGCCGGGCTGCGGGTCCCGGAAGACGTGGCGATCGTCGGGGTGGACAACGATGACTTGATCTGCGACCTGTCGATGCCGCCGCTGTCGAGCGTCGCGGTGCCCGGCGAGCGGGTGGGGTACGAGGCGGCCGCCTTGCTGGACCGGATGCTGGCCTGCGGCCGCGCCGCCCGGCCACCGCGCGGCAAGGCGCTACCGCCGATCGGCGTGGTAACCCGGCGGTCGTCGGACGTGCTGCCGATCGAAGATGCCGCCGTCGCCGCCGGTGTCCGCTTCATCCGCACCAACGCGCACAGGCCGATCACCGTAGACGAACTGCTGCGGGAGGTGGGGATCTCACGGCGGTCGCTGGAGCGGCGGTTCCGCCTGATCCTGGGGCGCACCCCCCTGGAGGAGGTCCGTCATACCCGCGTCGAGCGGGCGCGGCAGCTCCTGGCGGGAACGGACCTGTCGATGCCGGCCGTCGCGCGGCGCAGCGGGTTCGCGTCGGCGGAGCGTCTGAGCGTGCTGTTCCGCAAGGAGACAGGCATCACGCCGACCGGCTACCGCCGCCAGTTCCGCCTGCACGAACATCCGGACGAGTGACGCGGGCAGGCATGCGACGGTCTGTACGGCGCTGTCCGCGCCGGCGGCAAGGTCTGCCCAGGTTGCCGTCCGAATCGTGCGATCGCGCGGGATTTTCTTCATCCGCGCGAACGGCCGTGGTACAACCGTCGTCCGATGCGACACATCCGATGGGTTCCCCTCGCCTTCATTGCCGGGACGCACGGCTTTGCCCTCTTCGCCCCCTACGCCGCCCTGATGCTCGCCGTGACGCACGTGGTCGAGCGGCGACGCCGCCGGGCGTGATTTGAATTGACATCGGCTTGTCTGTTCTTTAATCTGATCGCAATATTCAGGAAGGGCACATCGTGGTCGTCGCCCAGACGACCTTGAGGAGTGGAGAGAGAGAGATCATGACCGGATTGGGCAAGCAACTGTCTTTCAGTCTGGCCGGCGCGGCGCGGGCGATGACGGCGTCGGTGTCGAGCTCGAATTCATTTCCATTTTGTCGGGCGGCTAAGAGAGTCCGGGAGGGCTTGATCATGCGTCGTATGCGGTTCGGGCGTTCGCTCATTGCCACCGTCGTGGCGGGGATGGGGTTTGCCGGGTTGGCCAAGGCCGACGTGGTGACCTTTGATAACACCAGTGATTTGGGCAACAACTTCTCGATTAACGTTCAGTCCGGGACGACGGCCACGCCCGGCTATCCCGGGTTTATCGCTGTCAGCAGCGGTGGCATCGGCAACAGCGGCGCGGTGGACGTGACGGCGGGGCCGTCGGGAACGCTGGACGCGACGGGCGTCTACACGCCCAAGAGCTTCAACCCGCAGAATGGCACGATCACCGTCAGCCAATACGTGAAGGTTCAGGCGACCACGACCGGCGACCGGCTGCTTCACCTGGGAATCATCGACGATCCCGGCGCGACCCACCAGTTGAACGGCGGCGGCGCGGCGCGGGCGGACTTCATCAGCGCGCGGCTTTTCCCGACGGTCGCCACCGTCGCGGGGGCGGCCACGTCGCCGTTCACCTACCAGGTTCAGTCGGGCAACTCGGTCGATTCCCCCAGCACGGCGACGGCCACCACGAACAACACTCAGACCGCCAACTTCGACCTGACCATCGGCGATTGGTATCTGTTCACGATGAACGTCAACCGGTTGGCGACGGCCAACACGTTCTCGGTCGATAGCAAGCTGCAGGATTTCGGCACCGACGGGCTGACCCCCGGCGCGACGATGACCTTCGCCGCCCAGACGATCGCCGCCAACACGACCGACATCTACAACGACACGTCGGTGTACGGCGCGTTCCGCTCCCACGCCACCAACGGCGGCGCGGATCTGCTCGACACGTTCAGCGTCAGTCAGACCGTTCCCGAACCGGCGACGCTTGGCGTAATCGGCCTGGGTGCTGCGGGACTGCTCGGCCGGCGGCGCAACAAGCGCTAAATGCCGACGGGAATCGTCGAAGGCCAGATTAGGAACACACGCCTCCAGGCACTTGCCGGGAGGCGTTTGCTTTTGCGCGCGACCGATGTTCGCTGGTCGTCCGTCTGACATCGGAGCATGACGCGAATCGGGTGGAGGATGCAGGGTTGGCCTTCGATCACTCCCACTCGATCGTCGCCGGCGGCTTGCTGCTGACGTCGTAGACCACGCGGTTCACGCCCCGCACCTCGTTGATGATTCGGTTGGACATGGTCGCCAGGACGTCGAAGGGGATTCTCGCCCAATCGGCGGTCATGAAGTCCTGGCTCTCGACGGCGCGGATGGCGACCACGCTCTCGTAGCTGCGGCTGTCGCCCATGACGCCGACGGTGCCGACGGGCAGCAGCACGGCGAAGACCTGGGCGGTCTTGCGATAGAGGTTGTTGGCGACCAGTTCCTCAAGGACGATCTCGTCGGCGTCGCGGAGGACGCGGAGGCGCTCGGGGGTGACCTCGCCGATCATGCGCACCGCCAGTCCGGGGCCGGGGAAGGGGTGCCGCCAGACCAGGTTCTCCGGGAGACCCAGGGTTTCGCCGACGCGGCGGACTTCGTCCTTAAAAAGTTCGCGGAGCGGTTCGACCAGCTCGAAGCCCAGTTCTTCGGGCAGGCCGCCGACGTTGTGGTGCAGCTTGATGTTGGCGGCAGTGCCGGCGTAGCCGTGACCGGACTCGATCACGTCGGGGTAGAGCGTGCCCTGGGCGAGGTAGCGTGCGCCTTCGATCGAGCGGGCCTCGCGTTTGAAGGCCTCGATGAACTCGCGGCCGATGATCTTGCGCTTCTGCTGCGGGTCGGTGACGCCCTTGAGGCTGGTGAGGAACTGCTCGGTGGCATCGTTGACGTGGAGGTCGATGTGAAAGTGCTGGCGGAAGGTGGTCTCGACGAGGTCGCGCTCGTTCTTGCGCAGCAGTCCGTTGTCCACGAAGATGCAGACGAGCTGGTCGCCGATGGCCTTGTGCAGCAGCGCGGCGGTGACGGACGAATCCACGCCGCCCGAGAGGCCGCAGATGACCTTGCCGGCGCCGACCTGCTCGCGGACGCGGCGGACGGTCTGCTCGATGAAGTTTTCCATCGTCCAGGAGCCCGAGCACTTGCAGATCTCGTAGATGAAGTTCTGGAAGATCTGCTCACCGCGCGGCGTGTGGGTCACCTCGGGGTGGAACTGCACGCCGTAGAACGGGCGGTTGCGGTGGATGACGGCCGCCAGCGGGCAGGTGGGGGTGGAGGCGACGGGGATGAAGTCGTCCCCGAGCGCCTGCACCTGATCGCCGTGGGACATCCAGACGGTCGTGTCCTGAGGGATGCCGTGGAGGAAGGGGTGCTTGCCGTCGGTGATGTGGAGCTTGGCGCGCCCGAACTCGCGGGCCTTGGCGGGCTCGACCTTGCCCCCCAGGGATTGGGCCATGATCTGCAGGCCATAGCAGATGGCCAAGATCGGGACGTCCAGGTCGAAGATCTTCGGGTCGCAGCGCGGCGCGCCATCTTCGTAAACCGACGCCGGGCCGCCGGAGAGAATGATGCCTTTGGGATTGAGTTTTTTCAGCTCGTCGGCGGGGATGTCGGGGCGGACGAGCTCGCTGTAGACACCCTTCTCGCGGACGCGGCGGGCGATGAGCTGGGCGTACTGGGAGCCGAAGTCGAGGATCGGGATGACTTGGTCGTGGTGCATCTCCAATTGATAGCGGATGGGGGCGGGGGTGTAAAGTGACGGGGGCGCTCGTGCGTCACTGAAGTGAGCACGCCGGTGTCAAAGTCCCCGCGCGCCACCTGGATCTGAGGGCACCACGAACTTGATCCACGTGCTCTTGCTGGCGGGGTCGCCCCAGATGCCTTCGCCGTTGAAGTCGGGGCAGCGTTTGAGGATCGACTGGTCGCCGCGGTCCCACTTCTTCGCGATCGGCTGGGGTTTGTGGTCGCGGAGGTGGTCGCGGTCGGAGACGAACTTTGCGGCCTGGTTGAGGTCGTCGCAGGCGCTCCAGTCGCCGGTGCGGGTCTCGCTGGGGAAGGCGGTGGTGCCGTCGGGGGCGAGGACGGCGGCGGCGAAGTAGTAGGCGCCGCCCCAGCGCAGGCGATTGTTGACGACGTTGAAGACGACCCAGTCGCCCGGGCGAAGGTCGAGCGTGACGCGCTCGACCTGGGCGCCGTAGACCTCGTCCTGTAGCTTGCGGCTCTCGGTCGGGACGGGCTTGCCGTTGTGATAGATCTCGGCGACGAAATCGTCGGCGACGATCTGAATCGCGGTGGCGACGACGGGGACGTCCTTCTTCGGCGGGGCGGCGGGTTGCGTGGCGGCGGGCGGGTTGACGGTGCCTTTGCCGCCTTGACCGAAGTTGAAGATGTTCTTCTGCGGATCGGCCGGGCCGTCGGCCAGGAGGGCGGGAGCGGTGAGGATCAGGCAGAGCAGGATGAGACGATGGGGTGCGGTGGCGGACATGGGGCGCGGCTCACTTCCGGTGGGAAAACGGTGAATATCGGGCAAGTTTATCGACGCCGGATCGGAGGACAAGTTCGGTGGAATCCGACGGGTGTCGCACGGTTTCGGGTGGTTTGACCGCGGGGCTGGCCATGAGCGACCATTTGGCGGCAAGCGAGGAACACATCATGCGAATCTGCAAGCCGAGTGCGGGATGGACGGCGTGCTGGATCGTCGTCGTCGTGGCGATGGGCTGCACATCAGGCGGGCGCGAGAATGCGCCGGTAGGCGACGCAAAGAAAGCGACCGCCGACCTGATCCTGCACAACGGCAAGGTGGTCACGGTCGATAATGCTTTCTCGATCGCGCGGGCGGTCGCGGTACGCCAGGGGCGGATCGTGGCGGTCGGCGCCGACGATGCCGTCATGGCGATGAAGGGCCCGAGCACGACCGTCGTCGATCTGCATGGCCGGACACTGATCCCGGGGCTGATCGATTCGCACGTCCATCCCGGCGCGGCGATGACCGAGTTCGACCACGACGTACCGGAGATGGAATCGGTCGAGGACGTGCTGGATTACGTGCGCAAGCGGGCGGCGGCGGTCGGCCCGGGCAAATGGGTGCAGGTCAGCCAGGTGTTCATCACGCGTCTGAAGGAACCGCGGTATCCGACGCGCGCCGAGCTGGACACGGCAGCGCCGGACAACCCGGTCATCTTTTCCACCGGGCCCGACGCATCCCTCAACTCGCTGGCGATGAAGCTGAGCGGGATCGACCGCAACTTCAAGGTCACTGACGGCGGGCCGGGATACGCCGAGAAAGACGCCGCCAGCGGCGAGCCCACCGGCATCCTGCGAAGCTGCACGCGTTACGTCAAAGTGCAGGACGCCGACCGCAAGGCCAGCGACGCCGACACGTATCGGCGCACGCTGGCGCTGTTTCACGATTACAACTCGGTCGGGCTGACGAGCATTTGCGACAGGTCGTCGAGTCCGGCGGCGCTGGACCGATACAAGCGCATGCTCGACGCGGGCGAGCTGTGCGTGCGGGTGTCGGCTTCGTACCACGTGGATCACATCGGTACGCTCGACTCGATCGAGAAGCGCATCCGCGCCGTGGCGAGCCATCCGCTGCGCGCGGAGAACCCGATGCTCCACATCGTCGGGATCAAGATGTTCCTGGATGGCGGAATGCTGACCGGCAGCGCCTACATGCGCCAGCCGTGGGGCGTAAGCAAGACGTATGGGATCACCGACCCGAACTACCGCGGCGTGCTGTTCATCCCGCGCGAAAGGCTTCTGCCGATCGTGCGGACGACGATCGAATCGGGCCTGCAATTCACGGCGCATTCGGTGGGTGACGGTGCGGTCCACACGCTCTTGAGCGTGTATGACGAGGTCAACCGCACCACGCCGGTGGCGCCGACGCGCCCGTGCGTGACACACAGCAACTTCATGAGCAGGGAGGCGGTCGATCAGGCGGCGCGCCTGGGCGCGGTGGTGGACATCCAGCCGGTGTGGTTATGGCTCGACACGCGGACGCTCGCGGGGCAGTTCGGCTACGACCGCCTGCGCTATTTTCAGCCGCTGCGCAGCCTCTTTGACGCGGGGGTGATCGCGGGGGGCGGGTCGGACCACATGCAGAAGATCGGGTCGCTCCGGTCGATCAACCCGTACAACCCGTTCCTCGGAATGTACGTGACGGTGACGCGCCATGCGCGATGGTACGACCGGCCGCTGCACCCGGAGGAGGCGATCTCGCGCCAAGAGGCGCTGCGGTTCTACACGATCAACAATGCCTATCTGCTGTTCAAGGAGAAGGAAGTCGGATCGATCGAGGTGGGCAAATTTGCCGACCTGGCGGTGCTGGACCGCGATCTGCTGACCTGCCCGGTGGAGCAGATGAAGGACACGCAGGCGCTGGAAACGTACCTGGGCGGCAAGCGCGTCTTCAAGCGCGAGTGACCGGGCGAGACCCGCTTCAGCGGCCGGGCTTGTGCATTCCGAAACGCTTCACGTCCCCACCGGAGGACGCTTCCCCCGACGCGCATATCCCCAATACAGCAGCGCGAGCACGAGCGGGTAGAGCAGCCCCAGCCCGGCGACCACGGCGCCCATCCGTCCGACCGACGATTCGCGTAGAAGCTTGAGCAGCCAGTCGCGCTGCGGATCACCGGCGACGATCGCAGTCGTGAAGCGGTGCGCCGCCAGGGCCAGCGCCGTCATCAGCACCAGTTGCAGCGCGAAGTAGACCGCGTGGAGCCGGATCGCGTTCGTGCGCGAACGAAAGCTGACGATCGCCGCGAAGATCAAAAAGAGCGCGCCAAGCTCCGCGGCGATGATCGTCGTGCGGGCCATGAGATAGACGGCGCGCGGCATCGGCGTGGGCGGGACCTGGTAAAGCGTGCCCCAACTGGCCTGCTGCGTCCCCCAGGAGGTGGCGCGCAGGCATTGGTCGTTCATCTCGAAGAGCACCGCGAGGGGCGCGGGCAGGAACGCCAAGGCGAAAAAGAGGCTCACGAGGCCCAAGCCGACGTACCCGCGCCCGACCGGGGTGCTCGGACGTTTGTAATCCAGTTCTGCGTTCACCACGGGGGATTGTAGGGTCCCGACGCGTCGAGGGCGACGGCCGCGCGCGGCTCTTGTCAGTTCTCCGCGCCGATCTCGTGCACGAACGCCCTGGCGGGGACGATCTCGTCGGCATTTGACCCGGGCGGACGCCAGAAGAGTCGCAGGCGGGACAGGCCGCCGCCGTCCCAGAACTCGACGCGCAGCGGATGCAGCCCCTCGGTGAGGCTGACCGTGTTCTGGGTGGGCTTGCGCTTGTTGGCGCCCTTGGGCTCCTCGACGGCGAGTTGTTCGTCCAGGTACACGCGGGCGCCCTCGTTGGCCAGGAGGCCAAGCGTGTACTTGCCGGTCGCGGGGACGCGGAGATAGCCGGTCCACCGGATGGAGAAGTTGTCTCGCGGCAGGCCGGGCCGCGGCGA
>DATBFY010000655.1:0-7666 GCA_036558265.1 Tepidisphaeraceae bacterium
ATCTTCTTCACCGCCGACGCGTCGCCGTACTTCGCCCGCGCGATCTTGAACAGCGTGTCCCCCTTCTGCACCGTGTACACGTTCCCGCTGATCGCCGGCGCCGGCGCGGCGCTGGCCACCACCGTGGGTGATGTATCCGACACCACCGGCTGCACCGGCTGCTGAACCGGCACGACCGTCGGCGCCGGGGCGACCGCCACGGGCGCCGAGGCGCGAACGTCCGTCACCGACGGGTTGATCGACGTATTGGCAGCGGTCTTGGGCTTGTTGTTCGAGCACCCGACCATCGTGGCGGCAGCGGTCAGCGTGGCGAGCGACAGGGCGGCGGCGAGCTTCATCGGCAAACTTCTCCTTCCTGGATCTTCAAACCCGGCCATCCGTGGCGGGCGTCTGCTTGTCTGCTCCCTCTTATCGGACCGCGTGTGGATAAGTCTTGAGCGAGTTTCGACCGAATTTTTAAAGATTTCTCCGCCGCGGTGCTGCCGCCCCCCTCGCGAGTTGTGGCATGAAGTGCATAACTGCTTATATGATCGCGGGATGCTGTCCGCGGCCGTGATTCTCGTCCTGGTCCTGTTCGTCGTCGGTGTCGCCCTCGTCTGTGTTGTCGCGCTGATGATGGCCAGGATCCTCCTCTCACCGCCGAGGATGACCGGCGGCCGGGCCCTCTGGATCCTGCGGCGTCTCTCGCCCGCGGACCTGGGCCTGCCCTTCGAAGAGCTGACCTTCATCGTCCACGACGAGAAGACCAACGAAAAGCTCAAGATCGCCGCCTGGTGGATTCCTGCGGAGACCGCCAGTACCCGCCTCGCCCTGATCGTCCACGGCTACGCCGACTCCAGGATCGGCGGCATCGCCTGGGCCCCCACCTTCCGCGCCCTGGGCTGCAACGTCCTGGCCATCGACCTGCGCGCCCACGGCGAATCCGGCGGCACGCACACCACCGCCGGCTACCTCGAGCGCCACGACCTCTCCCAGGTCATCGACCAGGTCCGCGCCCAGCGGCCCGCTGCCACCCGCGAGCTGGTCCTCTTCGGCGTGAGCCTGGGCGCCGCCGTCGCCGCCGCCACCGCCCAGCTCCGCGACGACATCGACGCCGTCATCATGGACTGCCCCTACCGCGACTACCCCAGCGCCGCCCAGACCCACGGCAACGCCATGGGCATGCCCGGCCCCATGTTCCAGCGAATGGCCATCGCCCTCGCCCAGCGCCTCAGCCGCGCCGACTTCCACGCCTGCGCCCCGGAGCGCATCATCCCCACCCTCGCCTGCCCCCTGATGGTCATCCACGGCGCCGACGACCTGTTCGTGACGGCCCAAGACATGAACGCCGTCGAATCCGCCGTCCGCGCCCGCCCCGCGGACCTGGGCTCCACCGTCTACTGGCGGGCCACCGACACCCACCACGTCCTGGCCCTCCGCACCGACCCCGCCGAGTTCCGCCGGCGGGTCGAGGAGTTTTTGAACGAAGCGCTTGCTACCCGATCGTCTCAGCACCCTCTCCCGGTACTCCGGGAGAGGGCAAGGTGAGGGTCTTTAATCCAATTCCCAAGGCACTCGGCACCCCACGGCGTTGGAGCATTTTGCCAGACTGGAACCATCGAGCGTCAACTCGCGTCCCGGCAAAGTGCGCAAACGCCGCCCATGGTCGCAGCGTCAGCCCATCTCATAAACAGGACTGTTCATTTTATAGAAGAACCAGTCGTAGCCCCGTATCCAGCCCCACATTCCGGGCACCGATCCGGCGTCGCGCGAAGGTCGTAGCCGCAAAACGCACATCGCGGTATTGCTGGGGACTTCTCCTTTCGAGATACGGGGCGAATGGGGCGCGTGGCCCGATAGGCGCAGTACATCAGGAACAGCATCGCAACCAAGAGCATGAGCGCCGGCAGACACGAACAAGCATCCAGGTATGCAACGACCACCGCTACCTACCTTCGCTCCTGATTCCCTTCGTCTTCACCTCTTCCACCTCACCGCGCACTTGGCCGCACGCCTTCGAAAAAACCATCGCGAATACGACTCCACAGGTTGCAAGCCCAACAGCGATTGCCGATGCTTCGATCGCAATAAAGACAAGCCCGATGCCAGCCTGCGCATCGGCGGCGAGCCTGAATCCGTGAAGCCGATAGGCAGCGTACACCACACCGGCGATGCCGCCCGCCATCAAGGCGAGCGCGGGACGCGGCCGCCGGTAATGTGCGACGACAAACCCAGCCACGAACACCGCAATGGGAACCGCCAGGCAGACGAGATATTGCCCCATGGTCACACGAGGAATTGTATCCGCGCACGAAAGGCGCCGCTCTCCAGGCCGGCTTCGTTCTCTTTCTCTGGTTTCACCTACGCCAGCATTCCCCTCTGATGCAACGGCCGCGGCACCCGGCCACCCACGGCGTTGGAGCATTTTGCCACCCCAGGACTCTGGTCGATCCACCCGCCTCCCGGCAAAATGCGCAAACGCCGCCCATGGTCGAAGCGTCAGCCCATCTCCTGAAGCTCGAACCGCTTCGGCCACCGCAAGCGCGAGAACCCACGAAGACGGCGCAACGGCCGATGCACTCACGTTCACACCCGACCCCCCCCATCATCGCCGCCCCGCAGGAGGTCGAATCAGATGAGACACTCCACGCCCGCCACCGTCTTCATCAGCGACGGGCCTCAAATGCGTCCTCACATCCGTGAGCGATCCCGATCGTCCCTTGCAGTTCACGTGGGATAAAGACAGGATCACGATCTCGCTCGCCAAGGCCCAGCCCGAGAAGACGTAACCCGCGCCATGGACGCCAGCAGTCATAAACCTCTCATCGCCATCGTCGGCACCGGCGCCATCGGCGCTTATTACGGCGGACGCCTCGCCCAGCACGGCCACGACGTCCACTTCCTTCTCCGCAGCGACTACGACGCCGTCCGCGAGCGCGGCTGGTCCGTGCGGAGCTGCCACGGCGATTTCGTCCTGCCCCCCTCGTCACTCCACGCCTACGACGACCCGACCCGCATGCCCAGGGCCGACCTGGTCATCGTCACGCTCAAGACGACCGCCAACGATCAGTTCGAAAAACTGATCGCGCCGCTCCTCAAGCCCGACACCACGATCCTGACCCTCCAGAACGGCCTGGGAAACGAGGAGCGATTGGCGGAGTTGTTCGGCGCCCGGCGCGTCCTGGGCGGCATGGCCTTCGTCTGCATCAACCGCGTCGAGCCGGGTGTCGTCCACCACATCGCCGAGGGCCTGATCACGCTGGGCGAATTCGAGCCGATCGACGACCAGCGCGTCCACCGGATCGCCCGGATGTTTACGGCGAGCCAGATCCCCTGCCGCGTCATCGACGACCTCCGCTACGGCCGCTGGGAAAAACTGGTCTGGAACGTCCCGTTCAACGGGCTGTCGGCGGTCATGGATCAGACCACGGACCTCCTCCTCGGCTCCCCCGCGGGCGAGGCGCTGGTCCGCTCCCTCATGGAGGAGGTCCTCGCCGCGGCGCGAGGGGTCGGCGTGGAGCTTCCCCGCTCCCTGATCGACGCCAAGGTCGAGCAGACGCGCGGCATGGGGGCGTATAAGACCAGCATGCACCTGGACATGCTGGCCGGGCGGGCCATGGAGGTACAGGCCATCTTCGGCGCCCCGGTACGGGCGGCACAGGAGGCCGGGGTATCCGTTCCGCGGCTCGAGATGCTCTACCGCATGCTCAAGCTCCGCGACGCCGCACCGCGGGTTATCGGACCTGAAGCGGGCTCGGCGGTTCGGTAGCGTATCTCTCGCGCAGGAATTGCGCGATTGAAATTGCCTTCGGGTGAACCGGGGGTATACTCCCCCCAACACGGATGTGACGTAAGTGGAGCGCGCGATGCGACGCGACGCCGAAAGCAGTGTCATCTCGGTGGGTGCAAGGTGTATTCCGAACGTCGCATCGCACAACTTGGATTGGCCCTGTCCTGTCTCGTCCTGCTCGTGACGCTCGCGATCCTGTACGTCGGCTCCAAGGCGCCGCCCGTCGGTCAGATCGACGACGCCGAGGCAGCCGCCGCCACCGCCGACTCGATCAGGATGCTCTCCATGAATAAGTGAATGGCTTTCCCGCCCGCGACTTTAAGGGAGGGGAGAGTCGGCCGGACCTTCGGGATCCGGCCTTTTTATTTGCGCATCGGCGACGGGTGAATTGGCAGGCTGCGACCGCAAGACGTTATAATCGCGCCCCATGCACGTGGTCATCTTTGAGGGATCGAAGTGGCACACCTTCGCCCCGCTCTCGCTGTCGCGACCGGTCTTCGCCCTGGCCAGCGGCGCCTCCACGCTCCTCGAAAAACACGTCCGCCACCTGCGCCCCAGCCGCGTGACGCTCTGGGTCAGGCCCGCCCTGGCCGACTATTGCAAACGCGAGTTCACCCCGCGCCTGAAGGTGCCCCTGGCGGTCAACCAGCCGCTCGATGACGAGACCGCCCTGGTCGTCAGCGGCCGCACGCTTCACTTCTCCCGCTTCGAGCACGTCGAGCACCCCTGCGTCATCGTCGAGGAGGGTAACCTGATCCGCAAGGCCGTCGTCCGCATGCCCGGACTGGGCCCCGACGACGTGATGAACCGCACCGACCGGTGGATGAAGCTCTTCGACCTGCCCAGGATGGACGAGCAGGCCCGCATGGCCGACCACGTCTGGGACCTGATCAGTTGGAACGAGGAATCGCTCGTCGAGGACTTCGTGGGCATCCACGAGCAGCCGACCGCGAAGCCCGCCGGCCCGTATCACCTGGTCCATGACGAGAACGTCTGGATCGGGGCTGACGTGAAGCTGGAGCCCGGCGTCGTGCTCGACGGATCCAAGGGCCCGGTGATGCTCGCCGGCGGGTGCTCCATCGGCGCCAACGCGGTGCTCAAGGGCCCCTGCTACGTCGGCCCGCACAGCCTGGTCAAGCCGCTCACGACGATCCACGCCGGCACGACCATCGGACCGGTCTGCAAGGTCGGCGGCGAGATCAACAACTCCATCCTGACCGCCTACAGCAACAAGTCGCACGAGGGCTACCTCGGCGACAGCTACCTGGGGGAATGGGTCAACCTGGGCGCCGGCACCACCACCAGCAACCTGAAGAACACCTACGGCCCGATCAAGGTAAGGGTGGGCCAGGAGGAGATAGCGACCGGCCGGAGAACCCTCGGATCCCTCATCGGCGACCACGCCAAAACCGCCATCGCCACGCGCCTAATGACCGGCAGCTACATCGGTTACGGCACGATGATCGCCGCCAGCGGCCTCCCCCCGACCTTCATCCCCAGCTTCAGCTTCCTGACCGACAGGGGGAGGGAGGAGTACCGGCAGGAGAAGGCAATCGATGTCATGAAAGCCATGTACTCTCGCCGAAACCGAGTCTGGCACCCCCACGACGAGACGATGGTGCGCTACGCGCGCGAGGCAGCGCGAGAGGTAGAGAGCTGAAGAGGTGGCCGAGAGCCACGGCGAGTGGGCGGTAAGGGAACAGAACCCGAACGGAAATGCTCGGTAATCCAAGGGTTTTCGGGAAGGCAACGCACAGGGCAACGCAGGGGTCAACGACAGCGGACTTTCGTTCCTCATCTCGGTTTGGCCGACCCTGCCCCTCGCTGTCCGCACGCGGATAATTGCGATAATCAGTGAGTCAAAGCGCTGAGCTCACTTATCATCGTTCCGCACGTCTAAACCGCCATGAATGGCCTGATGACCATCCCTTGTAAACCTCGTTAACGAAACGTCGGCGTCACACGGCCTGACTCGGGGAACACCGCCGCCGGCGGCGACCGACGCTGACAATGTCAAACAATCCCGATCCTGGAGCGATGATCGCGACGTTCCAATTGATCGACCTGTGCCTCGGGGGTTTGCCGCGTGTAAGAGGGGCTTTGCTGGTCGAGGATACCTTGGCCTGCCGCCGAAAGCCCAGACCGTCTCTTCCTGCTTGAACTTCGGCTGGCCGCGATGGTCCGGCTCCGCACGCGAACTGGATCACCGTTTCGCCGGGTCGGCCGACCAGTTCGAAGGCGAGCGGCTGGCTGCACGCCGGTACGCTCAGGAGAAACCGCTCCCCCACCGTTAACAGCACCTGATCGGGATGGAAGATCCACATAAACCGCAGGCGGATCTCGTACTGCTCACCGACGTAGGCCGCGCCCCACAGCAAGCCGGCAATGAGAACGAACGCCCGGAGCACGTTGAGCTTCAGCCGCAATTCACCCATCCGCCAGGAGACGAAAAACCCGGTGCCGAACGGTGCGGCGCGCGCCGAAAGTAGCAGTTGGCGCTTAAGAGTGCTCGGTTCGCTGGGCGAGAAGGCACGTTCTCCGGCAGAAACTGGCAGTCAGCAACTGATCAGCCAGCCCCTTGGCGATCAACCGGGGACACGTTTCGCAGTGTGGCCAGAACCTCGGCCGGGCTTGATGCGGCCGCCAAGCCCTGGCGAAGTCTGCGATCCTGGAGTGTCCGGCCGGCGACTGCGAGGAGCCGCAGGTGGGCGGCGGCGTTCTCCTGAGGCGTCAAGAGCATGAACACGACCTCGATCGGGTTGTCCGTGGGTGTGTCGAGCACGCCAGCACGGGTAATCCCCAGGGCGACCTGAGGTGCGGCCAGTCCCTGGATGCGTGCGTGGGGGAGCGCGACCCCCTCGTTGAGGAAGGTGGAGCCTTGGCGTTCGCGCTCCTCGATTCGCTCGACGGCCAGGGTGGGGCTGGCGGGGGCCAACGCACCGTCGATCGCCCCGGCCAGTTGGCGGATTACGTCCTGCTTGGACAAAGGTTCATCCCAGATAAGGATGCGCGTCTCGGAGAGGAGTTCGCTGAGCGAGCCCCGGGAGGCGGGTTGCGGCGCGGCCAGTGATTGAGCGGCGGGCGCGACCACCGGCGGCCTGTCCTTCAGCGCTAGGCCGGGGGTGTGGACCGTCATGGGAATGGACATTGCCTCATCGGACTCGGCATCGACGACGACGA
Organism: Tepidisphaeraceae bacterium; assembly: GCA_036558265.1. Classification (GTDB taxonomy): domain Bacteria; phylum Planctomycetota; class Phycisphaerae; order Tepidisphaerales; family Tepidisphaeraceae; genus RYN-433. Next base: position 6,950 of record DATBFY010000655.1, read on the forward strand.
CGGTAAGGCCTGCGGCGCGGCGGACGAGTTGTTCGGCAACGCTCCGCTGGCCGATCAGGCGCTTCCACCAGTGCACCGGGCGCGGTCGGCCGATGACGATCGTGCCGACGCGGTACTCGGTGGCGAAGCGGAGAAGGGTGTCGGCGACGTCGGTCCCCTTGAAGGTGAAGACGGTGGCGCCAAGCTGGTTGGCGACGGTCAGCGTTTCGCCGAGGAGCCGCTGGGTGGTGGCGTCGATGCGGATCGGGTCTTCGGAGGGCGTCTGGACGTAGACGGCGTACCAGTTCCGGTTGAGGCGGCCGGCCAGGCGGGAGGCGAAACGGAGCAGGCGGGCGCTATTGGGACCGCGGGAAGAGAGGCAGACCATGACTTGGTCAGGCGCGGTTGCGGGCCTGTCGTCGGCCGGGGTCGCTTCGCGGCGGCGGAAGTCGAGCTGGGCGGCGACCTCGCGGAGCGTGAGCTCGCGCAGGTGTTCGAGGTTGGACGTGGTGAAGAAGTTCTCCAGGGACGTGGCGATCCGCTCCTTCGGGTAGATCAGGCCGTCGCGGAGGCGTTCCTGAAGGTCCTCGGCCGCGAGGTCGATGTTGACCACTTGGTCTGCGTCGGCGAGGACGGCATCGGGTAGGCGCTCGCGCACCTTGACGCCGATCAGCTCCTCCACGGTGTTGTAGAGGCTTTCGAGGTGCTGGACGTTGAGCGTGGTAATGACGTGGACGC
>DATBFY010000656.1:0-14225 GCA_036558265.1 Tepidisphaeraceae bacterium
ATCCGCAGACGTACCTGCCGCAGGTGCGCGAGTATGCGGTGGCGCTGCGGTCGTATCGGACGACGTATCACGATCGGCCGGGGCTGGACGTCAACCCGCCGCCCAAGACGCCGGACCGCTATTACGACGACAACGGCTGGATCAGCATTGCGCTGGTGGAGACGTACGAGCTGACGAAGGATCCGAAGGATCTGGAATTGGCCAAGGAGGCATACGAGTTCGCGATGAGCGGGGAGGACCTCAAGTCATTGGGCGGGGGGATCTACTGGCACGAGGATCAGACCAAGTCGAAGAACGCGTGTTCGAGCGGGCCGGCGATGGTGGCGGCGATGATGCTGCACAAGGTGACCGGCGAGGCGAAGTACCTGGAGTCGGCCAAGCGGCTGTACGACTGGACGCGCGCGCATTTGCAGGATCCGCAGGATGGGCTGGTATTCGATTCGATCAGCGTGCCCGCGGGCCAGTTGGAACGGGCGAAGTACACGTACAACAGCGCGACGCTGATCCGAGCGGCGTGCATGCTGTATCGCCAGACGAAGGACAAGGCGTACCTGGACGAGGCGCAGCGCGTGGCGCGGGCGGCGGAGGGGCGCTTCGTGAGGTCGTCGGATGGGGTGATCCGGGGGTCGGGCAAGCTCGGGGTGAAGCTGGTGGAGGGGTTCCTGGAATTGTACGAGGTGGATCGTGACGAGCACTGGCGGCAGGTGGTGGGCAAGTGCCTGGGCGCGCTGCACCGCCGCCGGAACGCGGACGGGTGGTACGCGCAGGACTGGCAGGCGGGACTTTCGGGTGGACGGCCGGTGCGGTTGATCGACCAGTCGGCGGCGGCGCGGGCCTATTGGCTGGGGGCGGAGCATGGGGTGACGATCGCGAACTGACCCGCGAGCGCAGAAACGCAACACGGGTAAGACCTTGTGGTCTTACCCGCGCCACCCTGTTGGGGAGGTTTCGTTAAAAGACGCGGTTGAGGTCGATCTCGAGGCCCGCGCGCTTGAGCTGGCGGGCGAGGTGGAGCTGCCAGCCGTCGGCGGGGTCGAGGGGAATATGCAGCAGGCCGTGCTCGTCGCAGGTGAGCTTGTCGTCGCTGGCGCTCAGGACGTAGACGCGCTTTAGGCCCAGGCGTCCGACGACGTAGCCGAGGTCGAAGGGGCGGGGCGGGGCGTCGGCGCGGCTGAGGATCAGGCCGAAGTCGAGGTGGGGTTTCTGGTCGAGCTGTTCGACCAGTGCGTTGCGGGCGTCACCGGGGTCGCCGCTGGTGATCTCGGCGATCTCGAAGCCGAGCTTGGTGCAGAAGTCGCGGACGGCGGACTGTGCGCGGGGGTCGTGCTCGTAGACGATGAAGGCGCCGGCCCTGGGGCGCATGCCGGAGGCCGGGGCGTTGGCGGCGCGGGGGTGGGCGGCGGCGCCGTTGGCGGGGGCGGGGGCGTCGAAGAAGTCGCGGTTGGCATCGGTCGCCTGGGCGGCGGGGTTGGCCACAGGGGCGGCGGCCTGGGCCGTGGCCGCTGCGGCCTTGGCGGTGCTGGCCGGGGACTTGGGTTGGGACTCGTCGGGCAGCTCCTGCACGCGTTTGAGGACCAGGTGAAGCTTACGCAGGCGCTGGTCCATCTCGTCGTAGAAGTGCTCGATGAAGAGGTTGAGGTCGGCGTACTCGGGGAGGACCTTGCCGACCCAGTTCTGGCACTCGTCGGCGACGGCCCCGCTGCTGAAGGCGGCCTTGAGCAGGGTCATGACGGCGGTGGTCCACTCGCCCTTGGCCTCGCGGGCGCGTTCGAGCTCGTTGACGTAGCGGATCTTGCTGCGCTTGATCTCCAGGCCCTTCTCGAGCTGAGCGCGGATCTGCTGGATGGCCTTGTCACGGGGCATGACCAGCTTGGCGGAGGCCGAGGCCTGGCTGCTGGTGGGCGGGGTTTGGAGTTCGAGCGTCATTTGGGTACGGCTCCTCTCTTCTCGCTAACTAAGACATCGGATAAATCGGGGGTTGGGGCAATCAGGGCGGGGGCGGCGGCGCGGGGGCGGGGTGGGGGCTGTAGGGGATATAGGGGTGGAAGGGTTAGAGACGGAACGATCTTCTTTTTCGTCGGGGTGCGCGGCGGCATAATGTGCGGCGCGGAATGACAACACCTCTCCTCGACTATGCACCGGTGGGGCGGAAGGAACCTTGGGGGCCGTTCCTGGTCCGGCCGTCGAGGTGGACGTTGTTCCTGGCGTTGCTCGTGGGGGCGAACGTCGTATGGCTGGCGTGCCGTCACGAGCCGTGGCGGCCGGTGGCGATCCCGGGGGTGCCGTGGCACAGCCAGCAGGTTGTGTACACGCCTTCGGGCAAGTTGCTGGTTCTGGGGCACGTAGCGAGCGTGTTCGACCCGGACACGGGGGAGCGGATCTGCGTGATGGGCAAAATGTCGAGCGGAGCCGATCGCGATCGGCGGGTCTATCCGCTGCTGGGGGGGCGGGAGGTGTTGGAGATCCTGGACGACGGGTTGATCGTTTATGACGCGGAAACCGGGCGAACGGTGCGAGCATTCTCGTTCCCGTTGCGTGGGCCGGTGCCGGCGGCGGACGCGGTGACGCCCGCGCCCGATGGCCGGCGGTTCTACGGGCCGGCGCGGTTCGATCCGGACGCGTACAACCTGTACGGTCTGCCGCGGCCCGAGCCGCAGTTTTACCTATGGGACCTGGACGCGGCGCGGCGGCCGCGCGAGCCGCTGTTGCCGTCGCGGCGGTTTCCGTTCAAGGGGGGCGTGACGTTGTCGCCGGATGGGCGGACGGCGCTGGTCACCAATGACAAGGCCGCCGGGACGGCGGCGGATCCGTACGCCGCGCTGTTTGACATCCGCTCGGGCGGCGAGATCCCCCTGGAACCACCAATGCCCTCGGGCCGGCAATTGCCGATGTTCTCCGCCGATTCGCAGTGGCTGGAGGTCGAAGTCGTGCCCGGACTGGGCACATGGATGTATTCGACGCGGACGGGCAAAGTGCTTCCGTCGCCAGGCGCGGCTTGGGCGCCTTGGCCGGAGCAAGCGGCCTCGGGCGACGGGGGGTATCTTGTCCGATCGTACGTGGCTGTGGGGATGCGAGACCGCACCGTCGAGCTTTATGCACTGGACGGCGTGTTTCCACGGTGGCTGGCCACGCATCGCGTGCACGGAGGCGCGAGTTTTGGGGCGGTGTTCTTTCCGGACGGGTCGAGGATCATCGGCCGGGGCGATGGGGGCGTTTCGCTGGCAATCTATGACCTGAAATTGCGTCCGCTTGCGCGGATGGATGGGCCAGCTCTTCGTGAGTGGACGTTTTCGCCGGACGGCGGGCATCTGGCGGCCTTCGGCCCGTGGAGTGAGGTTTACGCGTATCGGAAGGTGGGTCTGGAGTGCCGCGAGACGATGCTGGGCGTGCTGGGAATGCCGCACGCATGGCTGCTGCTCGCGCTGGTGGGATTGACGGCGCTGTTGCTTCAGCGAGACGCGCGGCGGCTGGCGACGGCGCGCGGGGCGGGTCGCCGGGTGACATGGATCGCGCTGATCCTGCTGCTCGCAGGGCTTCCCCGGAGCGCGCAGGCGGTGCTGACGACGTGCGTGGGGCATGTTCTGCCCACGTTCGCGCCGGTCGTGTTGATTAGCGCGGTGGGGCTGGCGACCGGGGCACGGTTCTGGCGGATGGCTGCCGTTGGCGGGTTGGCGGTGAGCGTATCGATCACCGCGTGGTGGGTGCTGGCATTAAAGCGAGGGGGCCTGAGTGGGTCGATCGTGTTTAGGCTGGTGGACCGCAGTTGGGCGATTCCGGAGAAAGCGGTTGCGGTGACGCTGGTCGTCTGTTCGCTGGGGGCGGTGGGGGCGATGGTGATGCTGGTGTGGCCGTCGCGGAGGTTGGCGGTGCAGGGGTGATGCGCCGATCGTAGTTATATTAATGCGAACTACGCGTGATGCGAGAGATGGTGGGCGGAGTCCACCTTACGACGTCATGTGCGGCCATTGCCGCCGTTGCGAGCGGCGCGGAGGGTTTGGCGGGCGTCGGTGTACAGCTCGCGCTGGACGCGCTTGAGGAGCTGGGAGAGGTCGTAGTCGGACAGGCCCAGACGGCCGGCGGCGGAGCGGAGGAGCGCGTTTTCCTCGCGGGTGATGCGGCCGTCGGCGAGCGCGACGCGGGCGATCGCGTGGAGCTGGCCCTGGGCCTCCTCGCGGTCGGCGGGGGCGGGGACGTCCAGGGAATTGGTCTGGGCGGCGGCGATCATCTGGTCGAGGCGGTCGGGCGGGACGTTGTAGTGCGCGGCGGTGGACGCCAAAAGCTGGCGCTCGCGGGCGTCGAGATGGCCGTCGGCCAAGGTCATCTTGACCATCCAGGCGAGGACACCGGCGGCGGAGGGGACAGAGGGAGGCGGAGGCGGAACGTCAATTTCGGGTGCTTCTTCGGTTTGGGGTGACGATTCGAGCCGGGCGAGCAGGGACTGGGCGCGCGGGTGGTTGATCGCCATGGCGTCTTCGAGAGCCCACGTCGTCGAGCCGTCGTTGAGCGTAGCTCCGCAGAATTCGCAGACGCCGGCGGTGCTGCCCGAGTCGGGGGCGCCGCAGCCGGGACAGTGGGCGGAAGAGATGGACTTGTCGGGATTGCTGGTGACGCCGGATTTGCGCGCCAGGACCAGGAGCGTGCGGGCGACGGCGGATTGCTCGTGGCGCTGGGGGACGCCACTGGGGGCGAGGGTGAAGCGGGTGCCGGACCAGCGGATTTCGAGGAGGGCGCGGTCAAAACCGGGGGAGTTGTTAGTTGTTAGTGGCTGGTTGCTAGTAGCCGGGAGGAGGCCGCGGACGTCTACCGAGCCGACGGCGCAGTCGCCGTACCAGGTCCGGTCGGTGGCCAGGTGCTGTTTGAGGTAGGCCTGGAAGCGGTCGCAGAAGTCGGGGAGCGCGGATTTGCGGAGGGACTTGACGTCGAAGAGCCGCTCGGCGGTGTTCTTGCGCCAGAAGATGACGCTGGCCTTGTCCTCGAGCTCCTGGAGGTTGAACCCGGAGTCACGCTGGCGAAGGGCCTGCATGCCGGGGATGGCCGTCGTGCGGCGCGGCTCCCACTCGCACTCCTGGGTGATCTCCGCCAGCACCCAGTCGTACTGGCCCGAGCGCAGGAGCGCGCCGCAGTATTTGCAGTTGGCGTTCTGGTTGATGTCGATGGCGCCGCCGCAGTTGGGACAGTTGCCCTCCATGAGACCGGGCTTGTCGGGATGCGTTGCGGCGCCGCGGCGGCGGAGGAAGGACCAGATCTCGATGAACGGCTCGGGCTCGGAGGAGCCGGAAAGGATCTGGCCGTCCGCGAGGCGCACGTTCTGGTCGATCGCGGTGGCGCAGATGCGGACATCGAGATGGTCGAAGTGCTCGCCGGACTGGGCGTGCGCCAGGTCGATCGATTCGACCCGCACCTGCTCCATCCGGTTGCGATAGCCGAGGAACCGCTGCTCGTCGAACTGGAGGTTGAAGCGCTCGTAGACGGCGTCGGAAATAAATGGCCGGACGGCCGTGAGGTTCTGACCGGCCCAGGCCTGTTGGATCTTGTCGAAGGCGGTGGAGACGCGGTCGAAGAACGGGGCGGCGGCGAAGGCGGGATCGCGGGCCTGGATCATCTGGACGATCGATTGCTCGCGGTTGACATCCCGCGCGGCGCGGGCGCGGCGGATGACGGACGTGCGGTAGCTCTGCTGGCCCTGCCGCGAGCCGTAGACGAAGAGCAGGATCACGATGACGACGACCGGGACGCCGACCTTGGGGTAGTAGAAGCAGAGGCGGACGAGTTGGAAGATGAGCCAGCCGATGCCGTCCCCGTGACCCGAGCCGCCACCGCCACCCCCACCGGAGGAGTGGGAGCCGGAGTAAGACTGTCCACCGCCGGCGCGGGCGAAGAGGAGGGCAGGGGTGGCCAGGAGCGTGAGCGTGGCCGTGACCAGGAGGAGGACGACGAATGTTCGGCGGAGGCGCGGCATGGGGGAATGATCCGGGTCGTTCTACGAATGGTATCGGATCAATCAGGCGGCATCCATTTGCGGGGGGATTCCGGCGATGGCGGCGGACGGGTTCTTTGTTTGCGGATGTCTTCGCCGGATCGCCACGGGCAAGCCTGAGAGCTTGCCACGTGCCACCCTGAGAAGGGGAACGTCATCCGCGCATCGCCTGGGCGAGCAGCACGACGCCGATGATCACCAGCCCCGCGTGGACGCAGCGGAGGAAGCCGTGGCCGGTCATCCGGTGGTTGATCGCCCGGCCGATCAGGATCGCGATCAGCACCAGCGGCAGCGAAAGGAGGTAATACCGCGTAACCGCCGGCACCCACAGCCCCGTGAGCCAGTAACCGATCATCCCGAGGAGGCTCGCCGGGAGGAAGTAGGCCTGCAGCGTGGCGCGGAAGTGCTGGGCGGACCAGCGGCGGAGGGCGCCGTAGACGGCCAGGGGCGGGCCGTTCATCCCGTACGCGCCGCCGAGCACGCCGCCGACGAAGCCGCAACCGAGGAGCGCGGGGAGGTGGTCGCTCGTCAGTTCCAGCGGCGTTCGGCCGATCAGGGACCAGATCGAGAACGCGATGATGATCACGCCGAGCGTCGCCTTGATGACCCGTTCGTCCGCCGTCGTCAGGAGCAACAGGCCCAGCGGGAGGCCCACGAGCGTCGCGAGCACGAGCCACCCGGCGCTTCGGACGTGGACCTTGCGCCAGTCCTGCGCGATGATCACTGCGGCGACGGTGACCGAGACCAGCACGGCCAGCGGCACCGCGACCCCGACGGGGATCCGCAACGCCAGGAGCGGCACGGCCACCAGCGCCTCGCCGAAGCCGAAGGCCGAGCGGATCAGGGTGGCGAGGAAGATGACGAGAAGGACGTGGAGGAGAGTCGGATTCAGAATTCCTCCTTTGGTGCGGCTGGATGGATACAAAAGAAGCCCTCACCCCGGCCCTCTCCCGGAGTACCGGGAGATGGAGAAGGGTCAGATCAACCTCTCCGCGATCTGCACCGCGTTGGTCGCCGCGCCTTTGCGGATCTGGTCGCCGCTGACGAACATCTCGATCCCCCGGCCATCATCCCGGCTGATGTCCTGGCGGATGCGGCCGACCAGGACGTTGTCCTGGCCGCTGGCTTCGGCGGGCATGGGGAAGTGGTTGGCCTCGGGGTTGTCCACGATCGTCACGCCCGGAGCCTTGGCGAGGATGTCGCGCACCTGCTGAGGGGTGATCGGCCGCTCGAACTCGAGGTTGATGCTCTCGCTGTGCGCCCGCGGCACCGGCACGCGAATGCAGGTGGCCGTCACCATGATCTTCGGGTCGGCGAAGATCTTGCGGGTCTCGTTCACCATCTTGTTCTCTTCCTCGTTGTAGCCGTTCTCCGCGACCTTCGTGTTGTGGCTGAAGAGGTTGTTGGCGATCGGGTGGGGGAACTTCTCCTTCACGATCGGCTGGCCGCTGGCGTAGGCCTTGAGCTGGGTGTCCAGCTCGTACAAGCCCCACGCCCCCGCGCCGCTGACGGCCTGGTAGGTACTGACGATGACCCGCTTGACGCGGTTGACCTTGTGAAGAGGCCAGACCGGCACGTTCATGATGATCGTCGAGCAGTTGGGGTTGGCGATCAGGCCGGCGTGCTTATGGATCTCCTGCGGGTTTACCTCGGGCACGACCAGCGGGATGCCCTCCTTCATGCGGAAGGCGCTGGTGTTGTCCACCACGATGGCCTTTGCGGCGACGGCGGCGGCGGCGAACTCCCTGCTGATCGACCCGCCCGCCGAGAAGAACGCGATCTGCACGTCCTTGAACGAGTCCTTCGTGAGCTCTTCCACCGTGTGCGACTTGCCCCCAAACTGAACCTCTTTGCCGGCGCTCCTGGCGCTGGCGAGCAGGCGCAGCGATCGGATGGGGAAGTTGCGCTCGGCCAGCACGGTCAGGAATTCCTGACCGACCGCGCCGGTGGCGCCCACGATGGCGACGTTGACGGACATGGTGTTTACTCCGCGATCTGCAAAAACCTCGACGACCAGAAAAACACGAAGGCCGCCGGGCGGACCAGGATTCGTGCGGCGTTCCGGGTGTGTGAAGCGCGCTTCCTCAAGGGAAAATGCGCGGCTTTCACACGCGCGGAGCCTGGCACGTTTTGGTCTTCATCGGCGGCCTGCTGCTGTTGACTAATCGTCTTATCGACCCAGCGATGGATTGTCTCAAAACGGCCGCGGAGTTTCAAGACAGGCCCCCTGTCACGAGGCGCTTCGGCAGTTGCGTCCGGTTGGACAAATAACGTATATTTCAGGGCTTACGCGGGAGAGGCATCGCGGTGTAGGCGTCGTTCCGGCGGAAATGGCCCGGCCGGACGAAGGACTGAGTTGTTGTGATGCGTATTCTCTCCCCCGGGACGGGCCAACCCAAGCGGGTCCTGCTCTTACAGCACGATTACGATTACCGGCACCATGCCGGGGTGGCGCGCTTCGCCGCCCAGGCCGGCTGGGCGCTGGAGGACGCGTTCACCCCCGTCCAGGGGCTTCCGGAGGCCTGGCTCGGCAACGGGGTCATCTCCTGCCGGGGGAGCAGTCACGCGACCCTCGATTGGCTGCGGAAGGCGCGCCAGGATCATAACGTCCCGGTGGTGGAGATCGCCGACAACGCCGGCGGCCTGGGCGGGGACGTCCCCCGTGTCATGACCGACGACCAGCGGATCGCCCAGCTCGCGGCAGAGCACTTCGCGACGCGCGGATATGACAACATCGGCTTCGCCTGGGAGTTCGATTCACCGCTGGCCCGGCGGCGGCGGGCGGCGCTGGCGGGCGAGGCCGCGGCGCGCGGCCTGCGGTTCTGGGACGTCCCGTTCGAACGCATCGCGCAACTGCGGGCACAGGAGGCGTTCCCGATCGGACTGCTGACCGAATCCGACCTGGTCGCCGTGCGCGCCCTGCGCGCCTGCGCGGACGCCGCCGTCCCCGTGCCCGAGCGGGTGGCCGTGCTGGGGATCGACAACTTCACCTGGCGCTGCGAGGCGGCATCGGTGCCGCTGTCGAGCGTCGATCCGGACTACGAGCGGGCCGGTTACGAGGCGGCGGCGATCCTGAACCGGCTCATGAACGCTCCGCAGGACGCGGCGGCGCCGGAGGAACCCGACCCGGTGCGCGTGCCGCCGCTGGGCGTGGTCGAGCGCGAGTCCACGCGCATGCTCGCGGTGCGCGACGAGGAGGTCGCCAAGGCGCTGCGGTTCATCGCGCACAACGCCCAGCGGCCCGTCGGCCTGCGCGACGTGGCCCAGGTGACCGACCTGTCGCTGCGGCGATTGCAGGGCCGGTTCAAGGCGCAACTCGGGCACACGATCCTCCAGGAGATCAACGGCCGGCGCGTCGAGCGGGCGCAGGAGCTGCTGCGGGAGACCGCCAAGAAAGTACGGGTGGTGGCCGCCGAGTGCGGCTTCGGAAACTCGATGCGGCTGATCCGCATCTTCAAGCAATACACGGGGGTGAGTCCGATGGCCTTCCGCAAGCAAGTTGCTCGCGAGGGAGAGGAACGACCGGTGGAGAACGCGCACGATCGCGGCGCCCGCCAGGAATGACGCACGCAACGCCGACCGCACATTGCGGGATCACCGACGCCAACGTCTTGCCCGGCGCCGACCCACGCGTACAATCGCCCCCTTTGCCTTGTCTGCTGGAGCAGGAGCTTCCCGATGCGTCACGTGATTTCGGCCCTGGTGATCAATGAGCCCGGCGTGCTGGCGGGGGTCGCCGGGATGTTCTCGGCCAGGGGGTTCAACATCGATTCGCTGGTCGTCGGCCGCACCGACGACCCCAACCTCTCGCGCATGACGATCGTCGTCAATGCCGACGACGTCACGCTCGACCAGGTGCGCAAGCAACTGGCCAAGCTGGTCGCCACGGTGGAGGTGCGGGACTTTGCGGGGACCGCTTACATCGAACGAGACCTCGCCCTGGTGAACGTGAACTGCAACGCCGAGAAACGTCGCGAGGTCGTCGAGATCGTCGAGTTGTTCCGCGGGAAGGTCGTTGACGTCTCGCCCGAATCGGTGATGGTGGAACTGGCCGGCACCGAGGACAAGCTCGAGGCCTTCATCGACCTGATGAAGCCCTATGGCATCGAGAGCCTGGCGCGCACCGGCGTGATCGCGATGCCGCGCGGCGCCCAGGTCACCAAGGACAAGACCGCCGGTGACGAGGGGCCGAAAAAGCGAATCCGAAGCCTCGAGGGTCCGGCCGGCGTCGCCCTGCCGCCGTCGTAGAGTTTTCTTACTGCTCTACCACCACCGCATCCCGCATCACCTTCCCCCGCCGATTCAACAGCCCGTAGATCACCTCCGCGTGCCGCAGCGTCGCGCCGCGCTCCTTGACGCAGACCGCCTGTGCCCGCCGTGCCATCGTCGTTGCCTGGTCGGGCGAGTAGAGCAGCACCGAGACCGTCTGCGCCAGCGCGTGCTCGTCCGGGGCGACCTCCATCACCGCGTCGGCGGCGCGGAACTTGTTCATCGCCTCGGCGAAATTCCCCGTGTACGGCCCCACGATCACCGGCTTGCCCAGCGCCGCCGGCTCGATCATGTCGCTGCCGTGCTGGCGCGAGCCCAGGTCCAGCAGCGACCGCCCGACGAAGACCACGTCCGCCAGCGAATAGAACTTGCGCAGCTCCCCCATCGTGTCGCCCAGGATGACCGGCGGGACGATCGCCGAACCCGGCGTCGGCACCGGCGCCTTCATCGGTCCGAAGGTCCGCGACCGCCGCACGCACTGGAACTTCATCCCCTCGACCAGCGCCGCCACCTCGTCGAACCGCTCGGGCTTGCGCGGCACGATCACCAGCCGAAGCCGCGAGTGCTTCGCCAGGAGCTGGCGATACGTGTGCAGGAGGATCTCCTCCTCCCCTGGGCCCGTGCTGCCGCAGACCCAGATCGGCTCGGCCCCGGGAAACAATCCCACGTCGGTCGCCAGCTCGTCGTCCCCCTCCACCCGATCGGCAACCTGCGCCGTATCGAACTTCATCGTCCCCGTGATCAGCACCCGCCCAGGACTGGCGCCCAGCTCGATGAACCGCTCGGCGTACGTCTGGTCCTGCACGCAGATCCCCGTCAGCCGGCGGAACATGCTCGTCGCCACCGGCTTGATGATCCGGTATCGCCGATAGCTCGACGGCGTCAGCCGCCCGTTCACCAGCACCACCGGAATATCGCGCCTCGCGCACGCCCGCAAAAAGTTCGGCCACACTTCCAGCTCCATCAGCACCACCACGTCCGGCCGCAGCACCTCCAGCGCCCGCGTGACCGCCTTGGAAAAGTCGAGCGGATAACGGACGACCGTGAGATTCGCCACACCGCCGTAAAGCTGGCGGGCGCGGGCGTAGCCGCTCTCGGTGGTCGTGGAGATGATCACGTGCGGCACAACCGGTGCGCGCTTGAGCGCCGTCACCAGCGATTGGGTTGCGTTGATCTCGCCCAGGCTGACCGCGTGGATCATCACCGCGGGCTTGGCGGGGTCGCGGTTGACGCTCTCGACGCGTCCCATCCGCTGGCGGAAGGCCGTCAGCACCTTCCGCCGGGCCGACGGCCGGATCAACCAGTACGGGGCCGAGACGCCAACCCCCAGGCCGTACGCGATGTCGTAGTGATTGACCATAGGTCTGATAATCGGCGAGGGGCGATCGATTTCCGCAATGGCAGGGTCATGCCTGTGCCGCGCCCGACCGTAAGCGGTGTCACGCCGGGCGGGGCGCCTGCCGCGGCGCGACCGGGGATTGTTCGGCGTGTCCAGCGTGCCGATTCGACGCCGTCGGCCTCTCCCGCGCGTCACATCCCGCACCGACCGCCCGGCTTCACGCGGATCGTCCGCACGGCATCCCACCGCGGTCACACGCCGCGTTCGGCGCGCCATGATATTCTGTGCACACCGCGCACGCTTCGCCGCCAAAACAGGGAACCGACCCATGAACCGATCAGCGATCTGCGAGCCGCTCGAATCCCGCCGCCTGCTCTCCGCCACCGCCGCCGCGGCGTTCGCAACCCTTGACCACGGCCTGCTCAGCGTCGAGGGCTCGCGCCACAACGACATCATCCTCCTCGACCGCCACGTCGGGAAGAATGACCGGATGTGGATCGACGTCAGCCGCAATGGCCGGCTGATCGGCTCTTTTCACGCCAACCAGGTCGCCGTGATCAGGGTCCTGGGTGGCGAGGGGGACGACGTGGTGCGCGTCGGCACGACCATCCAGCAGACGATCGCGACAAGCCTGCGGTATACGGTCAACGACACGGGGATCGTTGCCGACCAATGGGTGCTCACGTCCGCCCCCCTCCTGGCGGGCGCAGTCGCCACCCCGTTCGCCACTCCGGTCAGCCTCTACGGCGGCGGCGGCAACGACTCCCTCGTCAGCGGCGCCGGCGACGACCACCTCGACGGCGGCAGCGGCAACGACACGCTCTGGGGCGAGGGAGGTAACGACCAACTCCTCGGGCAGAACGGCAATGACAGCCTGGTCGGTGGCAACGGCACGGACACGCTCATCGGCGGCAACGGACGCGATGAACTCGAAGGCGACGGCGGCTCCGCCAACGTCGCGGTCCTCACGTCGGTGAGCGACGACGTCGTCGTCTTCGGCAACTCCACCCCGCTCATCTTCACGCCCGCCCGCCCCACCCCCTACTTCGCGCCCGTCAACAACAACCAGGGCCTGCCCTCCGGCCGCGACGTCCTGATCGGCGCCCAGGGCGGCGACTCCTTCCACTCCACCGACAAGACGAGTGAAATCCACGACCTGACCCCCTTTGACCGCATCGTGTGACCAAAACGCGTGCCGCTTGCGGCTTAATTCTCCCCGTCCCCCGGCTCCTCCAACGGCACGGGACACACGTCCTTGCGCTTACACCCCTCGCAGTGCTCCCCCTCCCACAACGCGTTGAACTGATCGAGCACCGACTCGATGAGCTGAGCGCCGGTCGTCCAGACGCCCCACTCGAAGTTCCGCCTCCCGTCCGCCTTGGCGCCAAGCCCCGCCCCCGTCAAGTTCGCGCTCCCCAGGTACATCCCCCGCGCGTCGATCACCACCGTCTTGGCATGCAAGCGCGGGCAGCGGCGGATCGACAGGTTCTTCGGCAATCCCTTCTTCAACTCGATCAGCGCCGCCGCGCTAGGCACGCCGGCATGAAGGATCCGGATCTCAACGCCCCGCACCGCAAGTTTCCGCAGCACGGAGACGATCGACTCCGCCCGTCGCCGGCCATCCCCAGTCGGCACCAGCATCGCCTTGAAGTCCGCCGTCGCGATGTCGATGCTCACCCGGGCCGCGCAGATCCCCTCCAGCACGATCCGCCTGAAGTGCTCGCCATCCACGACCAGCTCCACGTCACCTCTGGCCGAGGCTCCGCTGCGATCGCCCCCCAACGTCGGATGTAATCTGAACGACATCGTACGACCATTATCGGCCAACGTGGCACGTCCTTCGCATCCCATCCGGCTGCGCCTGCCGCGCGGAAAGTGAGCGTATGCAATGATGTCACGCAACTTCATCTGTGGAATGTTGATGAGTGCCCTGGCACTCACCCCCGCCCTGGTCGGCTGTGAGAACCTGCCGGGGAACAAGCAGACGCAAGGGGCGGTGATCGGCGGGGCCGCCGGCGCCGCCGCGGGCGCCATCATCGGCAAGCACAACCGCCTGGTCGGTGGACTCATCGGCGGGGCGCTGGGCGCGGGAGGCGGGTACCTGATCGGGGCTGCCATGCATAAGAACGACGAAAAACACCGCGACGAGGCGATCAAGGCATCCGACCGCGACCGCGACAACCCGCCTACGGCCTCCGAAGCACGCAGCGCCCGCACCGCCGACCTCAACGGCGACGGCTACGTCACCCTCAACGAGGTCGTCGCCATGCGCGACGCAAACCTCTCCGACGACGAGATGATCCGCCGCCTCGAGGACACCGGCCAGGTCTTCTCCCTCAGCGACGAACAGGAGACCTACCTCCGCGACCGCAACGTCAGCGACCGCGTCATCCGCGCCATGCGCTCGATGAACCAGGAACGCGACACTGCCGGCGATACCGCCCGCACGGCCGGCGAACGCAACGCCGACGACCGCTACGATCGCGCCGATGACCATCGGTAGCAATCAGCGAGGTCATTTCACTTGCGGGCTGGCGGCTTGAGCGGCTAGCATTTTCACCCGCAAAACGAATGAACCGTCTTCTGGTCTTCGCCACCATCACCCCCCTGCTCGCCGGGTGCGCCCGCTACGAGTTCGAC
>DATBFY010000657.1:0-6408 GCA_036558265.1 Tepidisphaeraceae bacterium
CTTGACGAAGACGGTAACGGCGACGACGTACATGGTCGGCTCCTTATCCTTCTGGACCTATGGCAAAGATGCTAACGCGGGGAGGGCGATCGGTTAACATGTCGGGCACTATGGCCCGAAACAGAATCGGCGGCTTGCTCCTGGTGATCGCGATGTTGGTCGTCCAAGCCCGCCCTGCCGGTGCGGACGCGGTGGATGATTACATCAACGCGGAGATCGCCAGGCGCCATATTCCGGGGCTTTCACTGGCGGTCGTGCGGGACGGGAAGGTGGCCAAGCTCGGCGGGTATGGGCTGGCGAACGTCGAGTTGAACGTGACGGTCACGCCGGACACGGTCTTCCAGATCCAGTCGGTCACAAAGACGTTCACCTCCACGGCGATCCTGATGCTGGTGGAGCAGGGGAAGATCGCCCTGGACGATCCGGTGGGCAAGTATCTGGAGGGGACGCCCGATTCGTGGAAGCCGATCAAGATTCGGCACCTCCTGAGCCACACATCGGGGATCAAGGATTTCATCAACGAGCCGACGGCGAGCCTGCGACTGGACGTGACAGAGGAAGAGGTGCTTAAGGCGACCGCGCCGCGGCCGCTGAACTTCACGCCCGGCGACCGCTACTCGTACAGCAACACGAACTATCACCTGCTGGCGATGATCATCCGCAAGCTGACGGGGCTGTCTTATGGGGACTACCTGGCCGAGCGGATCTTCCGGCCGCTGGGGATGTCATCCACGCGGATCGTAAGTCTATCCGCGCTCATCCCGAACCGGGCGGCGGGCTACCAGTGGGCGGGCGGGACGTTGCGGAACGGGCAGTATGTGGCGGAGTCGATCCTGGGGTATGGCGGAGGCGGGATCGTCTCGACGGCGTCAGACATGGCGAAATGGGCGATCGCGCTGGATGGCGAGAAACTGTTGAAGCGCGCGACCTTCGAGCAGGCATGGACGGCGATGAAGTTGAACGACGGCAAGGCTTCGTCTTACGGCCTGGGATGGGGCGTGGGGAGCGTGAACGGTCATAAGTATGTCAGTCACAGCGGGGCGCACATGACCGGGTTCACCAGCAGCTTCACGAGGTACGGAGATGATCATCTGACCGTCATCGTGCTCACCAACGCCGGGCACGCCAACCCCGGACGGATCGCGCAACACGTGGCGGGGATCTACGTGCCCGGTCTGACACCACAGCCGGCCAAGGCGATCGAGGATAAGGACCCGCGCGTGACGGAGGTGGTTCGAGAGATTGGCCAACGGATTCGCGAAGGGAAGCTCGGGCCCGAGCACTTCACGCCCACCCTCTGGCTGCTGCTCGCGCCGCAGTTGAAGGATCTACAGCAACAGATTGAGGCGGATGGGGACCTGAAGTCGATCGAATTGCTGGATCGCAGCCGATCGGGCTCGGAGCGGACCTATCAATACCGGATGACCTTCAGCGGAGCGATTCACCTCGTGACCGTCACGGTGAACAGCGACGGGAAGATCTCAGGGCTGTGGGCGGAAAACGAGTGAAAGGAGCGCGCGGGATCATGGATCGTGACGCTGCGTGGAAGACCGTGTGCGAATTCGTGAAGGATCCCGGGCTGCGCCGCCACATGCTGGCGGTCGAGGCGGCCATGCGGTGGTACGCCGGCCGACTTGGCGGCGACGTCGAAACCTGGGGCCTGGCCGGCCTGCTTCACGACTTCGACTGGGAGATCCACCCGACGTTGGAGGATCACCCGGCCAAGGGAGCGGCGATCCTGGGCGAGCGGGGCGTGAGCGACGAGGTGGTGACGTGCATCCTGTCGCACAATCCGGTGTCCACGGGCGTGACGCCGTCCAAGCCGATGGAATTTGCGCTTACCGCCTGCGACGAGGTGACGGGGCTGATCATCGCGGTGGCGCTGGTGCGGCCGACCAAGGACATTCGCGACGTCGAGGTCAAGTCGGTGAAGAAGAAGTGGAAGGAGAAGTACTTCGCCGCGGGCGTGCATCGCGAAGAAGTCGAGGCGGCGACGGTGGCGTTCTCAAACGCGTGCTTCGACGGAAAGCTGGAACTCTGGGAGCACGTCGGCAACGTGCTGGCGGCCATGCAGGGCGTGGCGGCCGAGCTGGATCTGGACGGACGGCTGGTGAAGCCGGCGTGACGCGCGGTCACCTCAATTCCGTCGCGGTGATGGATTCCAGATCCGCCAGTCGCTTGGCGCGGGTGATGCGCAGCTCGTTCACAAGGCGCCGGATGGAAAGGAGCGAGCGCTGGCTGTCGAGCAGGTCGAGCAGCGGTGAGCGGCCGGCCTCGTAAGCGGCGCGGGTGACCGTGACGACCTGTCGGGCGCGGGGCAGGATCGTGTGCTCGAACAGGTCGAGTTGGCGGTCGGCGTCGCGGAGGGTCACCAGGTCGAAGATCACTAGCGCCGCCAGGTCGTTGGCGGCCTGGCGACGCATGGCATCGGCAGCGCGGAGGTTGGCATGGGCCTGGCGGATGGCGGCGTCGATCGCCTGGTGGCGGAGCAGCGGCATCGTGATCATGCCGGTCAGTTGTTGCGTGATGCCGCCCAGATCCGTACCGGCGCTGAGGGAAAAGTCGGGATAGTACTGCAGGCGGGCCAGCGTAAGGCCTTCCTGTTTGCCGCGGATCTCCTGCGCGAGCGCGGCCAATTGCGGGTTCTGGCGGGCGGCGCGGTCGAGGAGCTGGTCGTCCGTGAGCGCCAGAGCCTGTGCGGCTGGCGGCGTTGTCGCAACGGGCAGCGACGCGGCGGGCGGACGGTTCAGCAGCGCGTTGAGCGTCGCCCGCTGGGCGGGAAGCTGGGCCAGCATGTTGGCGATCTGATTCCTGGAGAGGTCGAGCTCGTTGTTGGCCTTCAAGAGGTCCTGCTGACCGGCGCCGCCGGCCCGGTTGCGGGCTTCGGTAATCGTGGCCGTGGTCTGCAGGAGTTGGGCGTTCTCCTGTTCGAGGCGGATCAGCTCGGCGGCGAGCGCGTAGTCGTACCAGGCGTTGAGGAACCTGGCGCGCAAATCGTGGCGGGCCTTGCGGAAGCGTTCGCCCGCGGCCTTGGCCATCTCCAGCGCCCGGCGCGCCGCGACGGTGGGCTTGTCGGGCCAAAGAATGTCCGCCATCGGATCGTTAGCGAGCGTGAGCGTCGTCCGCTTGAACGAGGTCGAGCCGCGCTCGATCGGCACGCCGGCCGACAGAACCAGATTGGTCGGCTGCGTGCCGTCCTGCGGGATCTGCTCGATGGCCGATCGCCACTCCCAGTATTTCTGCTCGAGGTCGGGATTGACCAGGAGCGCATGGTTCACAAGGTCATCAAGTGTGGGGTCGTCCGGGAGCGGCAAGATGTCGCGCTCCTCAACCGGCTTCTCGAACGCTTTGCCGGCATCGAAGGCAGCCCGGCGCTCCTGCGCTTCACCGGGTGGATGCACTGTGCAGCCGGCGATGATCAGCGGCGGCGCGAGGAGCATGAGGAGCGTCCTACGCATGGTCGGACTCCCCGTTGCCTTGATCGAGTGTTCCGGAGACTGCAGCACCCTCAAGCACCGGAAACGCACCGCGCGGCAAGGCCGCCGGAACCGCTCGTGGTAGCAACATGCCCTTCGCGATGTAGAAGATCACGGGGTAAATCAGCAGTTCCATCAGGAAGCTGGTAGAGAGCCCACCCAGCATCGGCGCTGCCAATCGCCGCATCACGTCCGCGCCCGTGCCGCTCGCCCAGAGCAGCGGCACCAGGCCGATGAACGCCGCCGCCACCGTCATCGTCTTGGGGCGGATGCGCTTGACCGCGCCGTCGTGAACCGCGTGCCACAGGTCCTCGCGCGTCCGCATTCGGCCCTGGGCCTTCAACCGCTCGTAGCTGTTGTCCAGGTAGAGGAGCATGACCAGGCCGGTCTCCGCGTCGAGCCCGGCGAGCGCGATCATGCCCACCCACACCGCCAGCGACAGGTGATAGCCCAAAAACCACAGCAGCCAGACCGCGCCCACGAGGCTGAACGGCACCGCCAGCAGCACCACGCAGACCCGAAACCAGCTCCGCGTGCTGGCGTAGAGTAGGATCACGATGATCAGGAGCGTGAGGGGAACAGCCCACTTCAGTCGGGCGTTGGCCTCACGAATCTGCTCGAACTGTCCGGACCACACGAGCGTGTATCCTGACGGAAGCGGAAGATTCGCCCCGATCGCCCGCTGCGCGTCGGCGATATAGCCCCCCAGGTCGCGACCGGCGACATCGACGTACACCCACGCGGATCGCCGGGCGTTCTCGCTCTTGATCATCGGCGGCCCGGGATTGATCTTGACCGTGGCGAGCTGCCCGATCGGGATCTGCGCGCCGCCGGGCGTGGGGACCAGCACCTGGCGGATCGACTCCGGGTCGCCGCGCAGGTCGCGGGCGTAACGGATGTTGACCGGATATCGCTCCAGCCCCTCGACGGCCGTAGTCACCTTCATCCCTCCCAGCGCCGTGCTGATCACGTCCTGCACGTCACCCACCGTCAGGCCATACCGCGCCGCCTGCGTCCGATCGACGTCAATGTCGAGATAACGACCGCCCACCGCTCGCTCGGCATACGCGCTGGTCGTCCCGGGGACATTCAACATGATCGCGGACGCCCGCTCCGCCAGGTCCGACAACACCTGCAAATCCGGCCCCATGAGCTTGATGCCCACGGGCGTCTTCACGCCCGTTGCCAGCATGTTCGTGCGGTTCTCGATCGGCATCGGCCAGGCATTGGCAACGCCCGGCAGTGTCACGACGGCATTAAGCCCGGCATGATCGGTACCATCCGGATCGCGCCAGCCATAAATCAACTCCTCCATCGTGATCTTCCGCTGCCGCGGCCAGAAGGTGTGCTCAAAGGGCCAGCGAAGCGCGGCCGGCCAGCGATCGAAGAAATAGCTCATCACCCGCTTGCGCCACTTCGCAGGATCGGCCTGCTGAAGCCGCACGACGCTCTCGATCATGTCGAGCGGCGCCGGGTCGGTCGCCGAATCCGCCCGCCCGATCTTGCCGTAGACGCTGACCACTTCCGGGAACGTCTTGATCAGCTTGTCGGTCTGCTGGAGGACCTGGCGCGCGGTGGTGATGCTGATGCCCGGATCGGTCGTCGGCATATAGAGCAGGTCGCCCTCGTCCAGCGGCGGCATGAACTCGCTCCCCAATTGCCGGAACGGCCAGATCGCCGACGCGACGAAAAGCGTCGCCAGAGTCATCAGCGGCCAGCGAAAGCGGATCGCCCCGGCGAAGAACGGCTGGTAGACCTTCTGAAGCACGTAACTGATCGGACTGCGATCTTCGTGGATGATTCGTTGCGGCACCAGCAGCATGCCCGCGAACACCGCCCAGCCGATGCTCATCCACCGGCGGTAAGGCTCAAGCGCGGGCTCGAGCCGAGGCAGATACCAAAGCATCGCCGCCGGCACGAACATCGCCGCCAGCGTGAGCAGCAGGTTCGTCGGCCACCCCCAGCGCTTGGGCAGCACGCGCCCGGTGATGAAGTAGTACATCAGCACCGGGATGATGGTGATCGACAGCAGCGACGCAGCCGCCATGGCGAACGTCTTGGTGAATGCCAGCGGCTTGAACAGCCGCCCGCTCTCCCCGCCCAGCACGAACACGGGCACGAAGCTCACCGTGATGATCAGCAAGCTGAAGAAAAGGCTCGGCCCCACTTCCTTGGCCGCCTCGATGATGACTTCACCGCGCGGGCGGGCTTCACCGCCGGCGCGAACGCGATCGTCCTCGCGATCCAGGTGTTTGTGGGCGTTCTCGACCATCACGATCGAGCTGTCCACTACCACCCCGATCGCAATCGCGATCCCGCCCAGGCTCATTAAGTTCGCGTTGATGCCCACCAGGTGCATCACCAGCAGGCTCACCAGCACGCTCGACGGAACGACGAAGATCGCCACCAGCTCGCTCCGCGCGTGCAGCAGGAACAGGATGCAGACCAGCCCCACGATGATCATCTCCTCGATCAACGTGCGGCGGAGCGTGTGGATCGACCGCTCGATCAGGTTTGATCGGTCGTAAGCTGTCTCGACGTGGACGCCCGGCGGCAGACCCCATTCGAGCTCCGCCAGCTTCGCCTTGGCGTCGCGAATGACTTGATACGCATTCGCCCCGAAGCGCGCCACCACCACACCGCCGACAGCCTCGCCCTCGCCGTTCCACTCCCCCACCCCGCGGCGCTCTTCCCCAGCGATCTGGAGCGTCGCCACATCGGACAGCAGGATCGGCGTGCCCTCCTTGCCCACGCCGACCGGCACCTTGGCCAGGTCTTTCAAGCCGTGCAGATATCCGCGGCTGCGGACCATGTACTCGCTCTCGCTCATCTCCACGACCGACCCGCCCACGTCGTTGTTCGACCGCTGCACGGACATCATGATGTCCCGGATCGCCAGCCTGTACGCCAGCAGCTTCTCGGGCTTGAGGAC
>DATBFY010000658.1:0-3703 GCA_036558265.1 Tepidisphaeraceae bacterium
ACGACACCGCCATCTAATCTTCCTCCCTGTCCTCCGTGTTCTCCGTGGTGAATCCTCTTCCGCCAACGCGCGAAATTTGCGCCCCCACCCTTGACGTCATTTCTGGCTCCCCTAAATTCACTACCTGATCCGTGTGGAGACACGGTAGACCTGTCGTGATCCGTATCTGACCGAAAGGAGTCGGGAATGATCCGCCGTATCCGCCTGGGGGCCCTGGGCCTCTCTGCCGCTTCGCTGATGTTGACCGTCGGCTGCCAGAATAAGCTGCACGACGACAACATGGCCCTGCACGACCAGAACAACAAGCTTCAGGCCGACCTGAACGACACCCGCACGCGCCTCGGCGACACCGAGGGCCGCCTCGCCCAAGCGCCCGATCCGGCTACCGTCAACCAACTCCAGTCCCGCGTGAACGACCTGGAGAACCAGCTCAAGCAGTCCCAGGCCGCCGCTGCCGCCGCCCCCGGGCAGGCCGCCCCCGCCAACGATCCGGCCCTTGCCGGCATCGAGGCCACCTACGACAAGTCCCGCGGCACGCTCACCGTCAACCTGCCGGGCGCCGTCCTCTTCGACAAGGGCAAGGCCACCCTCAAGCCCACCGCCGGCAAGACGCTCGACAAGATCGTTACCGCGATCAAGAAGGATTACGCGGCCAAGACGATCTTCGTGGACGGCTATACCGACACCGACCCGATCACCCGCACCAAGGAGCAGTGGGAGGACAACTGGGACCTGGCCGCCGCCCGCGCCAACGCCGTCCGCCGCTACCTGACCGCCCACGGCGTGGACCCGCACAAGGTCGATCTTCGCTCCTTCGGTCCCAACCACCCCAAGGCCAACAAGGACGCCAGCCGCCGCGTCGAGATCGTCGTTCAGGTCAATTGACGCAGGCGCAGGGTGTGCCGTTCGCGCACCCATGACGCTAGAATGGCATGCGGTCGGCTTTCGCGTGGAGGCCGACCGCATTACTTTTTGCGCCCTATAATCGACCAATGTCCATCGGCATCATCGATTACGGCATGGCCAACCTCCGGTCGGTCCAGAAGGCCTTCGAGACCGTCGGCGTCCGCGCCGGCGTCATCTCGACGCCCGAAGAGATCGACCGCGCCGACAAGATCGTCCTGCCCGGCGTGGGCGCCTTCGCCGACGCCGTCCGCACCTTGCGCGACCAGGAGCTCGCCCCGCCCATCCTCGCCCACATCAACAAGGGCAAGCCGTTCCTGGGCATCTGCCTGGGCCTCCAGATGCTCGTTGACGTCGGCTACGAGGACGGCACGCACCAGGGGCTGGGCGTGATCCCCGGCAAGTGCGTCCGCTTCGACGTGGACCAGACAATGGGCCTCAAAGTCCCGCACATGGGCTGGAACCAGCTCGACTTCCGCAGCCCCTCGCCCCTCTTCAAGGACCTTCCCGACGGGTCCGCGGTCTATTTCGTCCACGGCTATTACGTCGTCCCCGAGGATGACCGCGTCATCGCCACCACCACCGACTACGGCCGCCCCTTCGTCAGCAGCATCTGGCGCGACAACATCATGGCCACCCAGTTCCACCCCGAGAAGAGTCAAAAGGTCGGCCTGAAAATCCTCTCCAACTTCGCCGCGCTTTAATCCACAATCCGCAATCGACGATCTGCAATCGACAATCCCCTATCCCCCAAACCTCACCCGCCACAACACATTCCCGCCATCATCCGTCACATACAGCGCCCCATCCGCCCCCACCGTCACCCCGACCGGTCGTCCCCACACATTCCCATCATTTGCAACAAACCCCGTTATGAAATCCTCATACTCCCCACTCGCCTTGCCGTCCTTCATCGGCACCCGGATCAGCTTGTACCCCGTGCGCTTGGCCCGGTTCCACGACCCGTGCTCGGCCGCGAACGCGTCGCCCCGGTACGCCTGCGGGAACTGCGTCCCGGTGTAAAACGCCATGCACAATGACGCCGAGTGCGACTGGATCAGCACGTCCGGCACGATCACCTTCGCCGCCAGCTCCGGGTGCTTCCCCGCGTGCTTGGGATCGGGATGGTTGCCGATGTAATACCAGGGCCACCCGTAGAATCCGCCCTCCTGCACGTGGGTGATGTAATCGGGCACCAGGTCATCCCCCAGCGTATCCCGCTCGTTCACCGACCCCCACAGCACGCCGGTCCTGGGCTCGATCGCCAGCCCCACCGCGTTGCGGATGCCCGAGGCGTATACGGCGAAGCCGCTCCCGTCCGGGTTGTACCCGAGCACGTCCGCCCGATTCTTCTCCTGCGCGTCATCGTCGTTGTTCGAGTGCGAGCCGACCGAGACCAGCATCCGCTTGCCATCCGGCGTGAAGACCACGTCCCGCGTCCAATGCCCGCCCCCGCGAAGCCGCCCGCCGCCCGGGATGTCCGGCACGATCATCTCCGCCTTCCCGCGCGCCTTGAGGTCCCCGTCCTGGTACGCGAACCGCACGACCGAATCCGTGTTCCCCACGTACACGTGCGTCGGCCTGCCGCCGGGCGGATAAAACGCGATCCCGAACGGCTGGCTTAACCCTTCCGCAAACACCTCGTTCGACGCCACCTTTCCATCCTGCCCGATCCGCAGCACGCGCACGCGATTGGCCTGGCTCTCCGCGACGAACAGGTCGCCATTGGGCGCGGTGACGATCTTTCGCGGGTTCTGCAATCCCTCAGCCACCAGCTCCACCACGAACCCCGCCGGCGCCTTGGGCCACGCCCCGTCCGGCCGCTTGATCTGCTTCGGCCCATTATCCACCGACTTGGTCGCCCCCGGCGGCGGCAGATCGTCCACGGTGATAAATCGCCGAACCCCCGGCGCATCCGTCGTCCAATCCCCATACGCCGCCTGGCCCCTGAGCGTCGGTGCGTCTTCGCCAAACGCCACCCCCGACGACACGACGATCATCCAAAAAACCCACCAACAACCGCGAAGTGCAGGGCTGGTCATGCCCGCTACTCTCCCCCGCCCGCCGTCACCACGTCAACTCAAAATCGACTACTGCCGCAGTTCGTCACCCGATTCCATCGGAAACCCCCGCCCCGGCCGATCCGACCCCCGCACGCCCTTCACCACAACCATCGACACCATCCCCATTACCCCCAGCAGCGTCCCCAGCATCACGTAGACGCTCACGTTCAATCCGCTGGAGATGTTCTGCCCGTTCGAGTTGTACGAATCGTGCAGCTCGTTAAACGACCCCTCCCGATTGGCGACGCTGTCCTTGCACATCGGGCAGGCAAACGCCCCGCTCGAAGCCACGAGCACGACCAGGCTGGCGATGAACGTCCTCATACTCGAACCTACTCTAACGCGTGGTGGGCGTTGCCGGAAGGCGCGGGTCGGAAAAGCACCAAGACCCAAGCTCCAAAGCTCAAACGAATTCGAATGATCAATGAGTCAATGACCCAAACGACGCCGCACAGAATTCTGGTCGCGGCGGGCTATAGCGGATTCAGCGGCTAGCTCTTCAAGCGCAAGCAACCCGAGAATCCTGTCCGAAAAAGGACTGACGAGTAAGATAGGCGGAAATGCGCGTGCTCCTCATGTGCGTCGTCGTGCTGTCACTTGCCCTCGCCATCGTCAGTGAGGCGATGTCGTTCCGCAGTCGTTTCGCCACCGACACGTGGAACGTCGGACATTACGCCTTCAAATCGAATCCCGGCAAATTGCGCGTCTGGGAAGTCAGTGAAACCGGAAGCGCTCAT
>DATBFY010000659.1:0-16119 GCA_036558265.1 Tepidisphaeraceae bacterium
CATGAAACGCCTTCTCGAATGGATCTTCGGACTCAACAGAGGTTTCCTGAACCAGGAAGGCGACCTCTACATCCAGTTCCACCCCCGCTGGCCGGGGCAGGACGCCCTCGACTACTTCTTCACCAAGATCGGCTTCGGCCCCATCGGCGCCGCCGTCTGGAACGTCGCGCTCATCGCCCTGGCGATCGCGCTGGTCGTCTACGTCTATCGTCGCGAGGGCCGCTCCAGGGGCGCGCGCATCTCCCTCGCCGCCATCCGCCTGGCGATCCTCGGCTTCGTCATCGCGCTCCTGAACATGCCGGTCTTCACGATCGGCCAAAGCCGCACCGAGCCTTCCGTTCTCGCGCTCCTGGTCGACGACACGATCTCGATGCGCGTCAAGGACGTGCAGGCCACCGGCGGCGAACCTGTCGGCCGCCTCGATGCCATCCTCCAACTCCTCAAGGCTGACGACCAGACCTTCATCAAGGACCTGGCGAAAACCCACATCCTCCGCTTCTACCGCTTCGACCGCCAGGCCACTCCCGTCATCTCCTTCGCGCGCGATAAGACCGGTGAAAAGAAGGATGAGTCGTCCACCGCCGGCGTCACTTCAGTGACCCTGTCCGACCCCGCGAACGTCCTCAAAGCCTTCGACCAGGTCAAACCCGAAGGACAAACCACGCAGGTCCTGGCATCCCTCCGATCCGCCATCGAAGACCTGCAAGGCCAGCGCCTCGCCGGCGTCGTCGTCCTCACCGATGGCCGCGATTCGCCCAAGGAAATGGTCCCCGAAGGCATCGCCGCCCTCAAGAACTACGGCGTCAAGATCTACCCCGTGGTCGTCGGCTCCGAAAAGGCCCCCAAGAACCTCACCCTGGAAGCCATCAACGTCCAGGACGCCGCCTTCGAGGGCGACATCGTCAACATCAAGGCGACCGTCCGCGCCGTCGGTTACGAGGCCGGTCACCGCGTGCGCCTACAGGCGATTGACAAGCGCACCGGTGCCCCCTTGCGCCGCGCCGACGGCCGGCCGGTCGAGAAGGAGCTCGCCGTCGAGATCGACAAGCCCACCGAGGTCGAGCTCCAGTGGAAGCCCGACCGCGTCGAGACCGTGGACATCGACGTCGTCGTCGCCAAGGAGCCCGGCGAACTCGACGACCAGGACAACGTCCGCTCCACCCAGGTCGCCGTTCTCGACGCCAAGCTCAACGTCCTCTACGTGGACGGCTACCCGCGCTGGGACTATCGCTACCTCAAGAACGAGATGGTCCGCGACCCGACGGTCAACATCTCTTGCCTGCTCACCAGCGCCGACCCCACCTTCGCCCAGGAGGGCGACCCGGTTGACGAGAAGGCTGGCTTCCCCGGCCCGATCAAGCGCTTCCCCGAATCCATCGAGGAGATCCTCAAATACGACGTGATCCTCTTCGGCGATGTCGATCCGCGACAGTTCACCGACGCCCAGCTTCAGCTCGTCAAGGACTTCGTCTCCAAGCGAGGCGGTGGCTTCGGCATGGTCGCCGGCCCGCGCAACGCCCCCGTCTCCTTCAAGAACACCGCCCTCGAAGAGCTCCTCCCCGTCTTCATCTCCCGCGTCCAGGAGGGCAAGCCCAATCCGATCAAGGACGGCTTCCGACCCGAGCTGACCAAGGACGGCCAGGAGTCCTCCATCTTCCGCTTCTTCGAGGACCGCCAGCGAAACGAGGAGTTCATCAAGAACGAGATCCAGCCCGTCTTCTGGTTCTGCCAAGGCGTGCAGGTCAAGCCGGGCGTCGGCGAGGTCTATGCCCAGCACCCGACTGCGACCGCGCCCGATGGCCGAAAGTCACCCATTCTGGTCCTGGGCCGCTACGGAGCCGGGCGAACCCTCTTCTCCGCCATCGACGACTCCTGGCGCTGGCGCTTCTACACCGGCGAGGCCGTCTTCGACACCTACTGGGTCCAGCAGTTCCGCTACCTCGCCCGCTCGAAAAAGCTCGGCCAGCGCAAGATCACCTTCCAGTCCTTCCGTCCCGCCTACGAGCTGGGCGACCAGGTGCGCCTGTCGCTCAAGGTCCTCGACCCCCAGCTCCTCACCCAGTTGCCCGAGGTCATCCCCGTCGAGATCAACAACGCCGCCGACGGCAAGCCCGCCTATCGTGAGAACATGGTCAAGCAGGAGGGTCAGGTTGACCTGTACATGGCCTCTTACACGGCCGATAAGATCGGTAAGTTCCAGGCCAAGCTTCCCCCCATCGCCGGTGGCGTCGAATCCATGGAACTTCCCTTCGAGGTCAACGTCCCAAAACTGGAGCTCAACCAGCCCCAGGTGGACCGGCAGTTGCTCACCAGGCTTGCTGCCGAAACCAACGGCCGCACCTACGATTTCGAGCAGGCAAAGACACGTTTGGCGGGAGACATTCCCAGCGCCGCCAAGCAGATCCCGGTCGAAATTTCCGAACCTTTGTGGAACAAGGCCAACGCTCTCTGGATTTTCGTGCTACTCATCACCGTCGAATGGGTCCTACGTAAAGCCTACGGAATGCTATAACGTGGCACGGGCGGCCCGCCCGTGATGCGACGAAGGAAGTCATATGCCCCCCACCTTCCTGATCGACTCCCTCCAAGCCATCCGGCGACGTGCCAAGACCCTCTCGCTCCTCTTCGGCACCGGTGTCGTCCTCGCCTCGACCATTGGGATCCTGCTGGGTGCAGTCCTGGTGGACTACCTGCTCAAACTGCCCGTTGCGCCGCGGGTGCTGCTCCTGATCCTCGCGCTGGCGGCGATCGGGTATCTGGCGTTCCGGTGGATCTTCAAGCCGGCCACCTCCCGGCTGACCCTCAGTGACGTCGCCGGCCACATCGAGTCGGTCTTCCCGCAATTCGACGACCGCCTCCGCTCGACCGTCGATTTCGTCCAGCAACCGGCCGAAGCCATTCCCGGCTCGGAAGTTATGAAAGAGCGGGTAGTGGCCGAGGCTGCTCAATTGGCGCAGGCGGTGGATCTGCGGCGGGCGCTGGTTACAAAGCCGGTCTGGTACTCGGTTTCGGGGGCGGTGGGGGCGCTGGCGGTGCTGGTTGCGATCGCGTTGGCGCTGCCCCAGCTTGCCCGGATCGCCCGGGACCGGCTCTTCCTGGGGAACACGCCGTGGCCCAAGCGGGTGGAGATCGATGCGGCGCCGGTGCCCAAGCGCGTGCCGGCGGGCCAACACCTGGATCTCAGCCTCGTGCTCAAGAAGGGTGACAAACCGTCGCAGAAGGCGATGGTTTACTACCAGTACGACGACGGGCCGGTGATCAAGGAGTACATGATCCGGGGGGATAGCGGCCGGTATACGGCGTCGATCGATGCCCGCGCAGGGGCCGACAAGCTCAAGGTCTGGATGACGGCGGGCGACGACGAGACCGCGCCGCAGGTGGTGGACGTCGTGCCAAGGCTGGCGATCCAGGCGGTCCAGGCGACCATCACCCCGCCCGCCTACGCCCAGGTGCCGCCCACGACCATCGACCTCGCCAAGGCACCGGCTTTCATGGTGGTCGGGTCTCAGGTGGCATTGAAGGTCCAGTTCAACAAGCCGCTGGACCCGCAGAAGCCGGTCCAGGTCCAGGTGATCCCGAACCTGGACGCCAAGGATGTCAAGCCGGTCGATCCGGCCGTCACCTTCGATCGCGCGAACGCCAACGCACCGCTGGGCCATTGGGTCGCGAAGGACTCGTTCCGCTTCCGCATCAGGGCGACCGACACCGACGGCTTCGACAACACGGGGCTCGAAGAGTACGAGGTCGTCGTCAAGCCCGACCAGCTTCCGACGGTGATGATCGAGAGCCCGCGCAAGACCGTCGATCGCACGCCGGATGCCTACCTGCCGCTGCAAGTGTTGGCCGAGGATGATTTTGGGATCTCGTCGCTTCGGCTGATGGTCGATCGGATCTCCAGCGCGCCTGACCCGAAGAACCCCAACGTCCAGCCCAACACGAAGAAGCACTGGGAGCTCGGGCTCAAGGACTGGAGCCGCATCGACGGCACCGGCGAGCGCCAGCGCTACCGCCTGAACTGGGACTGGGAGCTCAAACAGAGCCTGGGCGACTTGAAGCCCGGCGACGTCCTCGAATACTTCATCGAGGCGCGGGACAACTACCAGATCCCCAGCACCGGCCAGGACGGCAAGTCCACGACTCTCTATCACGCGCCGCAGTTCTCCTCCAAGCTCCGCGTGAACATCATCAGCCAGGAGGAGATGGCCATCCGGGTGACGGATGAGATCCGCGGCCTGGCGCAGAAGGTCAAGAGCGTCCACGACAGCCAGGTCTCCAACCAGAACGAGACGAAAAACCTCCAGCAGGACACCAAGGACAAGCCCGACCTCTCGAAGGGTGATCGCGCGGCGCTTGAGGGCCTGACCAGCCGCGAATCGGCCATGGTCTCGCAGACCAAGGGCCTGTCGAACCAGCTTGAGGAGGTCCAGAAGGAGCTGAAGGAAAACAAGGTCAAGGACCCGGAGCTGAACACGATCACCCAGGAAGCCAAGCAGGACCTGGATCAGGCGGCCGAGAAACCCATGACCGACGCCGCCAATAACCTGAACCAGGCGCAGCAGGCGCGCGGCAATCCCAACAATCCGCAGCAGCAGCAGAAGGCGCAGCAGGCGCGCAACCAGCAGCTCGGCCAGGCCGACCAGAACCAGGATGCCGCCGCCCAGAAGCTGCAGGAAGCGATGGACAAGATGGACAAGGTCGGGAACCTCTCGACCGCCATCAAGGAAGTGCAGAAGATCCTCGACAAGCAGATCGAGCTGCGCAACCAGCTCAAGGAGATCGGCAAGGAAACCCTGGGCAAGCGCCCGGAAGACCTGACGCCCGAGCAGAAGAAGAAACTGGACGACCTGGCGGCCGAGCAGAAGAAGCTCGCCGACCAGATGGACAAGGCGACCGAGCAGATGAACAAGATGGGGGATCAGATGTCCAAGTCGGATCCGGAGTCTGCCCAGGCGATGAAGGACGCCGCCGCCAAGGCCCAGTCGCAGCAGATCTCCCCGACGCAGCGCCAGGCCAGCCAGCAGGCGCAGCAGAACCAGCAGGCGCAGGCGCAGGGCGCCCAGCAGCAGGCGCAGATCGGCATCGAGGTCGTCCTGAACACGCTGAAAGACGCCGAGCGCCGCAAGCTCGAGCATCTCGCGAAGCTCCTCGATGACGCGATCAAGCAGATCACCGACCTGGTCGTCCGCCAGGCCGGGCATAACATCGACAACCTCGACAACCAGGGCGGCGACGCCAAGGCCAAGGCGATGACCAAGGAGGAGCTGGACGTCCTCTACGCCAAGGCGAGGCGCGACCAGAAGAACCCGCCGCGCAAGCCCGAGCTGTCGGTGCTGACCTCCGGCCAGGAAGCCACCGAGCGCAACACGCGCAACGTCGCCAAGGACGTGGAGGAGAAGATCCAGGGTTCGGGCGGCCTGATCGCCCAGGACCTGGTCCGCGCCGCCGGCAAGATGGGCTACGCCATCGTCGACCTGCGCGACAAGAAGCTGGCGACCGCCTACAACCCCCACCAGGTCGAGGCCCTCAACGCCCTCGAACAGGCGCTTAAGAAGGCGGAAGAGGCGCGCAAGAAGGCCCAGGAGGAACTCGACAAGCGCCAGGCCGACACCATTCGCGCCATGCTCGAAAAGATCCGCGTGGATCAGACCGAGCAGGTGAACAAACCGACGACGGAGATCGACAAGCTCCGCAAGCCGGATGGGACGCTGGCGCGCGAGCACGCGGTGCGCCTCAACCAGCTTCCCGGCAAGGAAGGGGATCTCTCGAAGCGCATGGTCGAGATCGCCGACAACCTCCGGCAGCTCGGCGGGATCATCTACGGCGAGGCGGCCAAGGAAGTCTCCGAGGGCATGAACGAGATCAAGGACGGCCTGGGCAAGCAGCAGACGGGCAAGCCCACGCAACTGGTCGAGGCGCGCGTCATCGAGCAGCTCGACGCGATGATCGAGTCGCTCAAGCAGGAGAAGAACGTCTCGAAGTTCGATCAGAAGGGCGGGGGCGGCGGCGGGGGCGGCGGCTCGAAGCTGCCCACCGAGGCCGAGCTGCGCCTGCTCAAGCGAATGCAGCAGGCCGTCAACAAAAATACGATCGATGCCGACAAGCTCCCCAAGCCGCAGCAGGACAAGGTGGCGCTGGTGAACCTGGGCAACCGCCAGGGCAAGCTCCGCACGCTGCTCGACCAGATGCTCAAGAACGCGACGCAGGGCAAGGAAGGCCTCAAGCCGCCGCCCGATCCCAAGGACAAGCTGCCTGAGGAGGCCGGCAAGGAACAGATCGAGAACCAGGAGACCGACCAGGAACTGCTCGGCGGCGACCCCAAGGCCGAGAAGGAAACCAAGCAGCTCAACCGCGTGGGCGACCGCATGGCCCGCTCACAGCAGCGCCTGGCGCTCGACAGCGATCCGGGCAAGGTGACCCAGGAGATCCAGAAGCGGATCATCGTGGACATCGACGACATGATCAAACAGGCCCAGCAGACGCTGGCCCAGTCGCAACCCAAGCCCGGACAACAGCCCGGTCAGCAGCCCCAGCCGGGCCAGCAGCCCGGCCAGCAGCAGGCGGGCAACCAGTCCCAGCCGAACAACGCCTCGAACCCGGCGCAGAACTCGACCGTGAGCCAGGCCGGAAAACCCAACGCGGACCTGTCGCAGAAGATCAACGAGACCAGCCGCGAGTGGGGCGCGATCAGCCCGCGCCTCCGCGACGCGGTGATCGAAGGCGCCACCGAGCAGATCCCCAAGAAGTACGAGAAGCTGATCGATGACTATTACCGCGGTGTCGCGACGGGCGGGAAGCAGCCGTAGCGTTTGTTGGTCGCCGCTTGCGCGGCGAAACACGGGCGGGACGCCCGTGCCACCTGATTCCTTCAGGATGACGATGGCGGTTGATCGATGGTCGGTGGGCGCAGCCCACCCTACAATGAGATGGTTATGACCCGTCGCAAACTCCTCCTCGCCGCCTTGGCCGCTGCTTCCAACACCGTCATCCCGGTCGCCTTTGCCCAGGATGACAAGAAGGAACCGCCGGCCAGGAAGATCGGCATTGCCGCCACGCCAAACCAGGTGCGCGGCGACGAGATCACCCCGCAGGCCCAGGCCGGCATCGAGAAGGGCCTGGCGTTCCTCGCCTCGCGTCAGGCGCGCAACGGCTCGTGGTCCGAAGGTTCCAGCGGCGCCGGGATCACCGGGCTCGCCGGTCTCGCGCTCATGGCCGGCGGCAATCTCCCCGGCCGCGGCAAGTACGGCGAGAACGTCCAGCGCGCCGTCGAGTACGTGCTGTCGGCCTGCCAGGAGTCGGGCCTGATCGCCGCCGACAACTCCCACGGCCCGATGTACGGCCACGGCTTCGCCACGCTGTTCCTGGGCGAGGTGTACGGCATGACCGGCGACGACGACGTGAAGGAAAAACTCCAGAAGGCCGTGCGCCTGATCCAGAAGACGCAGAACCGCGAGGGCGGCTGGCGCTACCAGCCCGTCCCCTACGACGCCGACATCTCCGTCACGATCACCGAGATCATGGCCCTGCGCGCCGCCCGCGACGCGGGCATCAAGGTTGAGAAAGAAGTCGTGGACAAGGCCATCGGCTACGTCAAGCGTTGCCAGTGCGGGGACGGCGGCTTCTCCTACGTGGCCGGGCAGGGGAGCGGATCGGGCTTCGCGCGCTCCGCCGCGGGCGTCGCCAGCCTCTATTACGGCGGCGTGTTCGAGGGAGACGACCTCAAGCGCGGCCTCAACTACCTCATGCAGTTCGTCCCCAACCGCGGCATGACCGATTCCGAGGGGCACTACTTCTACGGGCACTACTACGCCGTCCAGGCGATGTTCCTCGCCGGCGGCGATTACTGGGCCAAGTGGTACCCGGCGATCCGCGACCAGCTCCTGGCGCGCCAGAGCCGCCAGACGGGCGGATGGTCGGGCGACGTCACCGATGAATACGCCACGGCGCTCGCGCTGATCGTCCTCCAGATGCCGCACCGCTACCTGCCGGTGTTCCATGGCAAAGGGCCGGGGGCGTAGGGGAATGAAAAATACGAAGATGGAAGATGGAGGATGGAAGATGGCGTCGGATCACGCCGGGGGCCAAGGCCGTTATCCTGAGCGCAGCGAAGGATCTGGCCCGATTGCCGAATCGGCGCGGTTTGCCGCTTCGGGCAGATCCTTCGGGGTACCTCAGGATGACATCCGGGGAATCTCATCACCGTAGAGTCAAAATGTTCAACTCCATCGTCCATCCTCCATCCTCCATCCTCGTTTTCCTCTGCGTCCTCTGCGCCTCCGCGGTGAATTGTTTCGCCGACGACGGCTGGTCCCTCACCACCGCCGACTTCAAGCGCCAGATCGTCAACCTCAAGTCGTTCGATGACGCCGGCGCGCACGTCGTCCCCTACGGCGAGACCGCCGAAGCCGTCATCCCGCTCGACAAGCTCCTCCAGCTAGACCGCGGCGGGTCGACCGTCCAGCAGGTCCGCGGCGCGTGGACGCTCTACCTCACCTCCGGCGACCGCATCGGTGGCGAGCCGGCCGCGATCACCAACGACAACCTCACCTGGAAGTCCCCCGCCGCCGGCGACCTGACGATCCCCGTGGCCGGCCTCCGCGCCATCGTCAAGGGACAGGACGCGCCGACCTTCGACCCCAACCGCACCGAGGACGCGGTCTTCCTGGCCAACGGCGACAACGTCAAGGGCATCGTCACCGGCATCGAGGCCGGCAAGGTCAGCGTCAAGCAGTCCACCGGCGACGTCCTGCCGATCGACCTGTCGGCCGCCAGGGCCATCCACTTCGCCGCCGCCAAAACCGAGCAGCCGACCGGCCGCGCCTTCCGCGTGCAGCTTTCGGACGGCTCGGTGGTCACCGCGCCCAGGGTCTCGCTCCCCGCCGGCGCGGACAAGCTCACCCTCACCCTTCGCGATAACTCCCAGCGCCCGATCGAGGTCGGCCAGGTCGTCCTGATCGAACAGCTCAACGGCCCGGTATCGTGGCTCAGCGCGCGCACGCCCAAAGACGTGGTCTACCAGCCGATGTTCGACGTGAACTATCCGCCGCAGATGGATCACAACTACCGCGGCGAGCGGATCAAGTTCCAGGGGCGCGAGTTCGCCCGCGGCATCGGCGTCCATGCCTACTGCAAGCTCACCTACGCGCTCGATGGCAGCTTCAAGGCCTTCCGCACCCAGTACGCGCTCAGCGACGACGCCTACAAGGGCAAGGTCACCGTGCGCATCCTGCTGGACGACAAGGTCGTCCACGAAGCCAGGGATTTCGGACCCGGCAAGCTCTCGCCGGTCATCCTGCTCGACGTCTCGCACGCCAGGACGCTGTCGCTCGAGGCCCACCCCGGCGGCGACACCAGCACCGACGACCGCACGAAGTGGCACATCGACACCCAGGCGAGACTGAACTGGATCGAACCCGCGCTGCTGAAGGAAATGCCGAAGCCCGAGGCCCCCAAAACTCAGCCCGCGGCGACCACCACCGCCAAGACACCCCCCGCCGCCGCCCCGACGCAAAGGAATGATTCTGAGAAACCAGCCGACTCCCCCAAGCCCGACAATCAATAGCTCCTGGTCTTCCTCGTGCTCTTCGCGCCTTCGTGGTTCACCCCCCCATGTGAGCGCAAAATAAAAGGAACCGGAGCTCGCCGTTACTCCGGTCCCTGAACAGGCTGCCCGGCCAAATGGCCGGAGACCCACAGCCTCTCCTCCAATATCGGCCATGCGCCGAGGAACCTTCATCCAATCCCGCGTATTCGACGAAAAGGCGGGCTGACGGGACGTTATCGGACGGCCGGAAGGGCTGAAACATGAAGACATGAAACATGAAGATCGCGGCGCGCCGTGATCCGGTCCCCTCTCCCACGGGCGTTACGCCTGTCGGGGCGATATATCCCCACGATCGCCCGCGGGAGAGGGAGAAAGCGGGCGCCCGCGCAAGAGGGAGAAAAGCTTTCGCCTAACCGTGATCTTCATGTTTCACGACTTCATGTTTCACTCATCCGAACCCCGCCACTCGCCCCGCAGGCCGCAATCCCTATAATCCCCCACCCATGCCCCAACCCGCGATCGCCAAGCTCGCCCTCGAGGACGGCACCGTCTTCACCGGCCGCCACTTCGGGGCGCCCGGCACGTCCGAGGGCGAGGTCGTTTTCAACACCTCGATGACCGGCTACCAGGAGATCCTGACCGACCCCTCCTACAAGGGCCAGATCGTCACGATGACGTACCCGCTGATCGGCAACTACGGCATCAACCGCCAGGACGTCGAGAGCCGCCAGCCGCACGTCGCAGGCTTCGTCATCAAGGAGCTCGCCCCGCTCCACTCCAACTACCGCGCCGACACCACCCTCGACCAATACCTGAAGGAGAACAACATCGTCGGCATCGAGGGGATCGACACCCGCGCGCTGACGCGCAAGCTCCGCATCTCCGGCGCTATGCGCGGCATCCTGTCTTCGGAGATCCTCGACGACCAGCAGCTCGTCGACCGCGCCAAGCACGGGGCCCAAATGGAAGGCGCCGACTGGGTCCAGGCCGTCAAGCCCACGAGCGACTACTCGTGGGACGAGGACCTGGGGACCTGGTCCGCCGGACCGGTCGAGAAGGGTGACGGCCTGCACGTGGTGGCGTTGGACTGCGGCGCCAAGTCCAACATCCTGAGAAACCTCGCCCAGCGCGGCGTGAAGATCACCGTCCTCCCGCCCGACACCACGGCCGACGAAATCCTCAAGCACAACCCCGACGGCCTGTTCGTCAGCAACGGCCCGGGCGACCCGGCGGCGCTGGATTACGCTGTCAAACCGCTCGTGGGCGTGCTGTCGAAGAAACTCCCCACCTTCGGCATCTGCCTCGGTCACCAGCTCCTCTCCCGCGCCATCGGCGCCAAGACCTACAAGCTCAAGTTCGGCCACCGCGGCGGCAACCAGCCGGTGAAGAACCTGGACACGGGCAGAGTCGAGATCACCAGCCAGAACCACGGCTTTGCCGTCGATCCCGAAAGCCTGCAGAAATCCGGCGGCGTCATCACGCACCTCAACCTGAACGACGACACGGTCGAAGGCTTCCGGCATAAGGATTTGCCTGTGTTCAGCGTGCAGTATCATCCCGAAGCGTCGCCGGGTCCGCACGATGCGGCGTATCTGTTCGATGCGTTTATCGAGATGATGAAGACGAAGAAACCGCCCACTGGCGAGCGCTTAAAGCAGTTGCAATCGATGCGCGATAAACCCGGCGCCCGTTAATACGCATCGTAAGAGATTCCCGCGCCGATTGGGGCGGCATGGCAAACTCGTTTCTTGTTTGCCCGTGGTCTTCGTGTGCCCTGCGGCGCGCGAGTCAAGTCGAACCCATATAACCCTTCCCGTCCCCGTTTAGCGGCTTGCCGAAGGCAAGCGCTCCTCGGCGGCGCGCGCGTGCGCCGGATACGGGAGTCTGACGGCACGCAGTCAATCCAACCCCACGACAACCGCCGCCCAGATGAACGGCAGCGTCAAAACCATCAGCACCGCCAACGCTGCCATGACGACCCTCCTCGTCCCGCGCATCATGATCGCGCGCACCACAAGGTACGCGCTCAACACATACGAAAAAACGGTGAAGCTCAACAGGTTCGCGAGAAACGCCGGTCCGCCAAGCGTCTCCGCTGCGGATTTGTCCACCGACGCGATCCACGCTGCCAACCGCGGAAAGTCCGCAACGTCATCGGCGCTTCCCAGCGCTCGATCATTGTAGCTCGACCCATGGCCATAGGGCGGCACGCCGCACTCGTGGATGTTGATCACCGCCATCGCGAACAAGAACGAATACTGCGACACGACGAACACCAAAGCCGTCACGTCAAACGCCGGAATCAACCGCTTTATCACCGCAAGCCACAGGGCGCGATCCGAACCTGCTGAGGCGTATTCGAGCGTTTCCACGTGCCTCGTCTCGCTGTCTGGCGCCCGATCGGGTTCGTCCTGATCTGAACGCGCCGAGGCGTATTCGAGCGGGTGTGGTTCCATGTGCTCCATCTCTCTGAGAGACAAGGGAGAAACAACACCAGACATTCAATGGTCAGCCCGGCGCCGACCACGAACGTAAGGTACCAAAAACGACCAATTCCACCTTGACTGTTCGGTAAAAGTTAGATATCCTGCTTTATGACACTTGGGGGACTGTGCGCCCCCATGAGACAAACCAACAAGGGGAGGTCCCATGCCCGCCAACACGCCGTCCGAGCGTTTCGTCCCGTCCAGCAATCGCGCCCGCCTTGCCGCCGCCGCGTCAACCGCCTGCCACCATCAACTCGCCGGCTTCGCCGCGCACCAACCTGCTCCCTCCCGCTCCAACGTGCTCCAACCTGCTCCCGCCCCCGCCGCGCCGGCGCAAAACGAAGCCAGCGCTCACCGGCCTCCAGACATCTGGCAGCAAGTCATCCACGAGTTCCACGCCCTCAAAGCCGCCGCCGAGATTACCCCCGCCAACCCGCTCCAGGTTGCTCCAACCTGCTCCAACCCGCACCCCTCAACATCCCCGCGAAAAGCGAACCCAGACTCCACGCCATCCTCCATCGTCGTCTCCGTGCCGACCCCGCCCCCTCACCCCCGACCAACTCCGCGCGGCCCGACTCTGGATCGACGGCCGCTCAGCCCCCGCCATCCAGACCGCATCCCGAGCCATGGTATATTCATCGACCATGACCGCAGCACCCGTTCCCGCGCGTCGCCGGTACACCTTTGCCGAATACCTCGCGTTCGAGGAGGCCGCCGAATGGAAGCACGAGTTCCACGAAGGCGAGATCCTCGCCATGTCCGGTACGTCACCCGAGCACGCGTTGATTACCGCCAACGCGATCGCAGCGCTCCATCGGGCGCTCGCCGGCAAACCCTGCCGCGTCTACTCGTCCGACCTGAAGATCGGCGTCAAGCCCGGTGCGCGGGTCTGCTATCCCGACGGTTCGATCGTCTACGGCGCCCTCGAGTTCGACCCCGCCGACCCCAAGCGCCACGTCGTCACCAACCCGCGCGCAATCATCGAGGTCCTCTCCCCCACGACCGAGGGCTACGACCGTGGCGAGAAATTCCGCCGCTATCGCGAGATCCCGTCCCTCGCCGAATACGTCCTCATCTCCCAGACTTCCGCGGTCGTCGAAACCTTCTTCCGCCAGGGCGACGGCAACTGGCTCATTGCCGGGACCTACACCGGTTTGGACGCGCGCGCCCGCCTGCGCACCGTGGAGATCGAGATCGGGCTGGCCGACATCTACGCTGGCGTCACGTTCCCCGAGCCCGCGCCGCCGCCCGATCCGCGGGAGAGGGAGGTGCTATAAGGAAAGCGTCAGTCAAACGTCCGCATGTAAATCAGCAGGTCCTCATCCCGCAGCAGCTCGGAAATCGTCCCCACGTGGCTGAACCCGAACTGCATCAGGAACGAGCGCGCGATCACCTGCCGCTTCTGCTCGATCGGCATCCAGATCCGGCGGAGGCGAACCTTGCGGCTCTTGAAGTAAGCCGTCGCCTCCCGGGTGATCGCTTCCATCAACGTGTGACCGTGGCCGACGCGCTGGTGAGGGGGTGAGACGCTCAGGTCCAGGATCTGCGCGACGCCCTGAGCAGGGTCGGTGGCGCACATCCAGCGGGCTTGGGCAATGACCTGCCCGGCTTCGGTGAGCTTGAGGGTCTGGAGAAAGGGATGGGACTTCGCACCGGACGCGGGGGGATCGCAGATCAGGGTGGGCATGGTTACAAATGCCGCTCAGCGGATCTGGCTCACCGTGGTCCGGGCGCCGGCCGTCTGGGCCTTCAGGTCGGCCAGCGTGTCGCGGACGATCTGGCTGTTCCGCTGGGCCTTGATCGTGCCGTGGAGCTTGGCCGGGCCCAGGGGATCTTTCAAGCCGGACGTGACCTGGGTCTGCTTCATCGTCCCGTCGCGGATCTCGACCGAGGTGGTCTTGTTCCCCTCATCCAGGAGGACGTAGCCGGCCCCTTCGTAGTGCAGCATGTCCGGACGGTCCGACTGGTCGTGGGCGATCACGTACCAGTCGATCGCGGCATTGGTCACCACCCCGTCCCGCGCCACCGACCCACCCTGCGCCTGCCAGAAGACGTGGACATGCACGATCTGGCGAAGGTCCGCCGTATCAAGCGGCTGGAGGGGTTTATTCGAGTCGGAGCCGGAGCCTGGCCACTGAAGTGGCCAGGCCTTATGGGCGCTGGCGTTCGAGGCGGCGGCAGGGGGGTCCTGGATCAAAACCAGGTCGTACTCGCCATTGTGGTTGCCGGTGATATAGGCCTTGCTGAAGCCTTGGGCGTAGGCCGCCTGCCCGGCATCGCTGCGAATGGTCAGATCAGCGCGGTTGCCGGCGCAGCCCGACAGCAGGGCGACCAAAACACAAGCGACAAGGCAACCCCCGCCGATCCGGTTCCTCGATCCCATGTCCAAGGTCTCCAAGGTCGCGACGCTCGATGGTTACGAAAGGCCGAGCAGGTTGAGCGTGTCACGTTCGACGATGCCGCGCAGGGCTTCGCGAGGGACGACCGGGAGGTTGGTGCCCTGCGCAAGCTGGTTGATGCTGTAAAGGATCTCGATGCACTCGGTTGCGCTGGTGTATGGGAAGTCACTGCCGAACAAGAGTTTATCGATCACCTGGTACTGGTGGGCGCTGACCAGGGCATTGTAGGCCTGCCACGGCCGCTTGAGCAGACCCGACACGTCGGCAAAGACATTCGGGTGCTTACCGAGCATGACAATGGTCTCATCGACCCACGGCTGCCCAAGTTGCGCGATTACAATTCGCAAATTAGGAAACGACCGGGCCACATCGTCGAAGAGGTAAGGCCGGCCGAATTCGAGTTTGGACTGCTCCGTCATCGGTCCGTGGGGGTGGATCAGGACCGGCATGCCCAGCTTCTCGGCCTCCTCGTAAACCCGCATGGCGCGGGAGTCGGAGGGGTGGAAATCCTGATTTGCCGGGGAGATCGTCAGACCGCGCAGGTGCAGGTCGAATTTTGCCGAACGCACTTCTTCCACCGCGCTCTTCTCGGTGGGGTCGATCCCGGCGAAGCCGATCAGCTTCTGTGGATATCGATTGACGTACTCGGCTACATATTTATTTGGAACCTCAGCCCGGAGGTAGCGGCTCTTGAAGCCCAGGACGATCGACTTATCGACCAGGGCAGCCTGGGCGTAGTGATGGTCGGCATCGGCGGAGGGAATGGCGCGCCAGACGGGCCTGGCGTTGGCCGCAAGCCGCGCGGTGCGGGTGCGGAGGGACCGTTGCATTTCCCCCAAATCCAGTTGCCCGAGTTGGTCAGGAGACTGCCAAACATGGGTATGACAATCGACGATCATAGTTGAACCTGGCAGACCATCCGTGGTGATTCCATGTGCGATGCACGCAGGATCGCCGGCCGCCGGTCGATCTCAAGCCGCTCCACTCACGACGTGGGGGTGTTCAATTCCCGGAACGCCCACCTCCCAATGTAGGGATTTCATCGCGAAGGTCAAAGATCGGGAAGATTACCGGACGTGTCGGTGAGCTTCCTGACTCTGAATCGCAGACACCGTTCAAGGGAAGTTATCGGACGTGGGGCGGGCGAAACTTCAATACATGGAGTGGAACGGGCAATTACCCCGCCTTGGCGACCTTCTTCTTGCGCCTAAGTTCAGCGTCGATAAAGGGATCCAGCTCGCCGCGGTCCAGCACGGATTCGACCTGGCTGGTCTCGACATTGGTGCGGTGATCCTTCACCCGGCGGTCGTCCAGGACGTAGGAGCGGATTTGGCTGCCGAAGCTGACGGCCTTGGGATCGCCAATGACGGCTTTGAGTTCCTCATCGCGCTTGGCTTGCTCCATGGCTTCGAGCTTGGACTGGAGGATGCTCATGGCCAGGCGTTTGTTCTGTTGTTGCGAGCGTTCGACCGAGCAGGTGACGGTGAGGCCGGTGGGTTTGTGGGTGATGCGGATGGCGGTGGCGACCTTGTTGACGTTCTGCCCGCCCGGCCCGCTGGCGCGGACGAACGCAACGATGTCGAGGTCGGTTTCGGGGATCTCGCCGTCGGAATCGTCCTCGTCGAACTCGGGGACGACCGTGACCGAAGCAAAGGAGGTCTGCCGCTTGCCCTGGGCGTTGAAGGGGGAGGGC
>DATBFY010000660.1:0-13352 GCA_036558265.1 Tepidisphaeraceae bacterium
GTCCTCGTCCTCATCGTCATCCCAGGGCGGTTCTTCGTCGGGCCGATGGAGGTGCGGATCGATCGGAGAAAGGTCAGCGAGCTGGTCGGGAAACTCTTCGTCGTCGTCCTCTTCGTAGTCGTCGTCGAACCAGCCGCTCGCTTCGGTGCAGCCGCACCTGGGGCACTTGGCGTTGTCGGCGTGATAGTCGCGGTTCTGGGGGACGTAGAAGTGGCCGCAGTCGGCGCACTGCCACTTGTTCTCG
Source organism: Tepidisphaeraceae bacterium (assembly GCA_036558265.1). GTDB lineage: Bacteria > Planctomycetota > Phycisphaerae > Tepidisphaerales > Tepidisphaeraceae > RYN-433. The sequence continues at coordinate 245 of DATBFY010000660.1, forward strand.
GCGGAGTGGACGTCGATGCCGAAGCCGCGCCCGCCGCAGGTCGTGCAGGGGCAGGCCCACATGCGTTCGGTGACCATCCAGCGCATCTCGACGGCCTCGAAGACGTGGCCGTCGGGGCCGCAGTGGAGGCAGTTGCACGGGAGGGACAGCTCGTCGCGTGGCGGGCCCATGGGGTCGGCGTGGGCCTCGGGGGGGAGCTGGTCGTATTCGGCGATCTGGATGCTGCGGCAGGTGGCGCGATCGGGGAAGACGCGGGGCTGGCCGGACGAGTCGAGCAGGGGGGTGGCGTAGTCGCACCACTTGCACTTGTCGCGCCCGGCCTCGTAGAAGCCGCGGCAGTGGAGGCAGCGCTGGTAGGATTGCGCGGCGGGTTCGGGTTGGCGTTCGTCATCGGGCATGGCGAGCTCCCGGAGATCGCGGGATTGTAACGCGCGGGAGGGCGATGGAAGAGGGGTGAGGGGCGCCTGGAGCGAACGATTGTCGCGGCGTTGGTGTTCGGTTAGCACTTGGGCGATGCCTCCTGCCGAACGCGCAATCGATCGCACGCGATGTGCCTGGGCGACGAGCGAGCTGTCGATCGCGTATCACGATGCTGAGTGGGGGCGGCCGGTGCATGATGATCGCACGTTGTTCGAGTTCCTGGTGCTGGAAGGGGCGCAGGCGGGGTTGTCGTGGGAGATGATCCTGCGCAAGCGCGAGGCGTACCGGCGGGCGTTCGATCGGTTCGATCCGCAGAAGGTCGCGCAATACGATGGGCGGAAGATCGCGAAGCTGATGGCGGATGAGGGGATCGTGCGGAACCGGATGAAGATCGACTCTGCGGTGGGCAATGCGAAGGCGTTCCTGGCGGTGCAAAAGGAGTTCGGGAGTTTTGATGCGTATTTGTGGGGGTTCGTGGGCGGGCGGCCGATCGTGAACCGGTTTGCACGGATGGCGGAGGTGCCGGCGCGGACGGAGCGGTCGGATGCGCTGAGTAAAGATTTGAAGCGGCGCGGGTTTAACTTCGTGGGCTCGACGATCTGTTATGCGATGATGCAGGCGGTGGGGATGGTGAATGACCACCTGAGGGGTTGCTTCCTCTATACACGTTAAGGGCGCACGCGCTTTGGGAAAGCCGCGGCGGGGTTACTTGGTCACTTCGACTTGTGTCGTCTGGCCGGCCTTGACCTCGACGGTTTTGGCGGCGGGGTCGGGTTGATTGGTGAACTGTCGGCCGGGGAAGGGGGAGACGACGTAGCGGCCTGGGGGGACGGAGTCGAAGGAGAAGGCTGCATTGGCGTCGAGGTTGCCGCTGGCGCTCCACTTTCCGGCCTTGGAGCCGCCCTCGGGATAGATGGCGATCTGGGCAGTGGGGTCGGGCTTGCCCGTGGCATCGACGACCCTGCCCTTGATCGTGCCGGTGGCGGTGACGCGGAGCTCGAGCTGGTCGGCGGGGGCCTTGTACTTTGTGAGGACGTCGAGGGGGGCGAAGCCCCGAGTGTAGGTGTAGAAGTGGAGCGTGCCGGCGGGGAGGCCGGTCATTTCGAATTTGCCCTCGGCGTCGGCGGAGACCTCCATGCGCTCGGGGAGGATGTAACCCGAGCCGTCGAGGGCGACGATGCCGTCGGCGCGGACGGTGGCGTTGGGGACGGGCTGGCCGGACTGGTCCTTGACGATGCCGGCGACCCGGGCGGCGGGGGCGAGTTGGACGGTGTATTGCTTAAGCGTGTCCGTGGCGAACGACGCGTAGCCGATCACGCGGGAGGCATGACCGGGCGCGGTGACGATGATGGGATGGCTGCCGGGGGGGACGTTTTTCGACTCGAACTTTCCGTCGGCGTCGGTTTTGGCGGTGGCGGAGTCGATGCGGACGGTCGCGCCCGCGAGGGGCTTGGAGCCGACCATCTCGAAGACCTGGCCGCGGCAGACCGAGCCGTCGGCGGGGGCATAGCCGGCGGCGGTGGCGCGCTCGTCCGTCACCTTGAGGTTGGGCGGGAGCTTGATCTGCTTCCAGTCGATGCGGCCGGCGCCGAGGTAGACGTCGATCGTCGGCGGCTCGATGGCCTTGCCGAGGTTTCCGGAGGGGTCGGCGGCGGAAATGATCTCGCGGTTGCCGCCGCTGTAGAGGCGGTGGAAGTTCTCGGGGGTCCAGACAGTGAAGGACCAGTCCATGCCCGGGGCGTCCTTGTCCTTGTCGTTGCCGCCGCAGAAGAAGCCCTTATTTCGGCCGTCGTGGATGATGACGCGCAGTTCCGGCGATTTGACTTTGGCGAAGAGGTCGATGGCGTCCTGGAGGGCGGCATTGTCGCCCTGGTATTCAAAGACGTAGCGTCCGCCGCCGAAGGGGGGACCTTCCCAGAAGCCTGCGCGGGTCTTGAGGTTTGCGACGTTCACCGACCCGTCGGGCCAGTTCTGGTCCTGGGTGGGGTCGTTGCCCTTATGGACCATGATCAGGGCGTGAACGGGGGCGGCGAGCATCAGCAAGAGCGGGATGGCGAGGAGCGGTTTCATCGGGTTCTCCCTGGAAGGGCGGGGCGCGCGCTACGAGGGTTTTGACGGGGCGAGGCGGAGAAATGTTCCCACGCATGTGAACGCCGCCACTGGTCACGCGACGCCATAGACCTCGGACGCCCTGCGGCGCAGGTGTGCCAGCAATGGTTCGGCGCTGAGAGCTTTGCCGGTGATGCGCCCGACGAGCTCCGGGGCGCGGTAGCGTTTGCCCTGGGAGTGGATGTTCTTGCGGAGCCAGTCGAGCAGGGGGGTGAACTGGCCGCGGGAGAACTGGGCGTCGAGGTCGCCCAGGTCCTTGCGGGCCTGTTCGAAGAACTGGGCGGCGTAGAGGTTGCCCAGGGTGTAGGTGGGGAAGTAGCCGATCGCGCCGCCGGACCAATGGATGTCCTGGAGGCAGCCGCGGGCGTCGTCGGGGACGTCCACGCCCAGGTACTCTTTCATTCGCTGGTTCCAGACGGCGGGGAGGTCGGCGGGCTTCAGGTCGCCGGTGAGCAGGGCCTTTTCGAGCTCGAAACGGAGGAGGATGTGGAGGTTGTAGGTGGTCTCATCGGACTCGGTGCGGATGAGGCTGGGGCGGACATCATTGACGGCGCGGTACCAGTCGTCCTCTTTCACGTCCTTGAGGGTCTCGGGAAAGGCGGCGCGGGCCCTGGGCATGAAGAACCGCCAGAATGAGCGGCTTCGGCCGACCAGGTTCTCCCACATGCGGGACTGGCTTTCGTGGATGCCCAGGGAAACGGCCTCGCCCAGCGGGGTGCCGAAGTGGTCGGCGGGCAGGCCCTGGTCGTAGAGGCCGTGACCGGTCTCGTGAAGGACGCCGAAGAACGCGTCGCCGAAGTATTTTTCGTCGTAGCGGGTGGTCATGCGGGTATCGCCGGGGCCGATGCCGGAGCAGAAGGGGTGGACCGAGACGTCGAGGCGGCCGGCGTCGAAGTCGAAGCCGACGGCGACGGCGGCCTCGCGGGCGAGGGCGGCCTGGGCGGCGGCGGGGTAGTGGCGCTCGAGGATCTCGAGAGGGGCCTGGCGGCCGCTGGAGACGATGCGGCCGATCAGGTCTACCAATGGCCCGCGGAGGGCGTCGAAGACGCGCGAGAGGTTCTCGGCGGTTTCGCCGGGCTCGAAATCTTCCAGCAGGGCGTTGTAAATGTGACCTTGATAACCGTAGCAGTTGGCCTGTTGCTTCTTGAGGTCGAGCCACCTGTCGAGCCAGGGACGGAAGGCGGGAAAGTCGTTTCGCTTGCGGGCGTCGGCCCAGGCGTTCTGGGCGAGCACCTCAGTGCGGGCCATTTCTTCGACCAGGGAGGAGGGGAGCTTGGTGGCGCGGTCGTATTGACGGCGGGTTTCCCGGACATTGGCGGCGATGTCGCCATCGTTGATCAGACCGCTGCGCTCGACCTCGCGCAGCAATTCGTCGATGCGGGGGGAGGTGAACTGCTCGTGCACCTTGCGTGCCAGCAGGGAGGACTGGTTGGCGCGGTGGTCGGCCCCCTTAGGCGGCAATTGCACGCGCTCGTCCCATCCGAGGAGGGAGCCGATGGACCCGAAAAGGGCGACTTCCTTCAGAAGCGTAATCAAATCGCGATAAGCAGATTCCGCATTAGCCATCGGAACATTGAAACTCCCTTGGGCGGCCCCGTCCAGCGGTGCCCCACAGATAGCCCGCGGCTTGCGGCGGGGACGGCTGTGAGACGGCGGCGGGGGCTTTTCTTTGCCGATTCCGCGGGTACCATTCTCCGCTTTACGATTTGGAGCCCCCCGGCGCGCCGGAAACAACACCCGCAGACGCACCGACACACACACCCGCAGACGCGCGGCGCAGCACGCGACGAGAGACCGATGTCGAACCTACCCAACGACCCCCTGAAGGAAAAGTTCCGCCCCAACGTGGACAGCGACCTGGATCGCGAGCTCAACGAGGCATTGGGCGGGATGTCGATCGAGCAGATCGAGGCACAACACGCCGCGGCGTCTGCTGCCGCCGCCGCCGCTGCCGCCGCGCAGTCCCCGGATTCCGGCGTGGCGGACCTGGCGCGTCATGGCGTGCGTCGGGGTCGCGTGGTCAACATCCGCAAGGGGGATGTGCTGGTGGACCTGGGGGGCAAGAGTCAGGGGATCATCTCCGAGTTGCAGTTCGACGATGAGCCGCCGGTCGTGGGGAAGGAATACGACTTTACAGTGGAGCGGTACGACGCTGCGGAGGGGTTGGTGGTCCTGTCGCGGCGCACCGCCGGCGCCGTGCAGCAGCAGGTGAGCTGGGAGACGATCGAGCCGGGCACGCTGGTCGAAGGCGTGGTCACGGGCATGAACAAGGGCGGCCTGGAGCTTCAGATCAAGGGGATGCGCGCCTTCATGCCCGCGGGGCAGGTGAACCTCTTTTTCGAGAAGGACATCAGCGTCTACCTGGGGCAGAAGCTGGTCGTCGAGGTCACGCAGGCGGATGCGCTGACGCACAACCTGGTGGTTAGCCGCCGCAACGTGCTGGAGCGCGAGAAGGAAGAAGCCAAGAAGAAGCTGCTGGAAGAGATCCAGGAGGGAGATAACCGCCGGGGCACGGTGCGGAGCGTGACGGACTTCGGCGCGTTCGTGGACCTGGGCGGGGCGGATGGGTTGGTCCACGTGTCGGAGATGAGCTACAAGCGGATCCGCCATCCCAGCGAGGTGGTGAAGGTCGGCGACCAGGTGGACGTGAAGATCCTCAAGGCCGACAAGCAGTCGGGGAAGCTGAGCCTGTCGATGCGGCAGGCGATGCCCGACCCCTGGGCGGAACTGGGTGAGAAATATCCGGTCGCCACGGCCGTGAACGGCAAGGTGGCGCGGGTGGAGAACTTCGGCGCGTTCGTCGAGATCGAGGAGGGCGTCGAGGGCCTCTTGCCGGTCAGCGAGATGTCCTGGCAGCGGATCCGCAGCCCGAAAGACGTGGTGAAGCCGGGCGACACGCTGCGGCTGGTCGTGATCGCGGTCGATCCGGCGCAGCGGAAGCTGACGCTGAGCCTGAAGCAGGCGGGCCCGGATCCGTGGAAGGAAGCGGCTGAGAAGTTCGCGCCGGACATGATCGTGGCGGGGAAAGTGACGCGGGTGGTGGATTTCGGCGCGTTCGTGGAGCTGGAGCCGGGGCTCGAGGGGCTGGTTCACATCAGCGAATTGTCGAACCAGCGGGTGCGGACGGCGGGCGACGCGGTGAAGGCGGGGCAGGAGGTGCGGGTGCGGATCCTGGAGGTGGACAAGGACGCCAGGCGCGTGAGCCTGTCGATCCGCCGGGCCATCGAGGCCCCGCCGCCCTCGCCCGAGCAACTGGCGGCGATCGAGGCGCAGAAGAAGAAAAAAGCGGATCGCGAGAAGAAGCGGAGCGAGTTGAAGGGTGGTTTGGATTTCGATTATTGGAATAAGAAGCTCTGATCGACTCGCCCAACGGGCGATCAGTCAGTGTGGCACTGGCAAGCTCTCGGGCTTGCCAGTGGCGTTCACGCGCGGCGCACGCGCGAAGGAGGAGAGATCGTGTCCATGACCGTCGGATTCATCGGCCTGGGAAACCTGGGCCGGCCCATGGCGATCAACCTGCTGAACGCGGGCTTCGATCTGCGGGTGTACAACCGGACCGCGGAGAAGGCCCACGCGGTGGCGGCGGGCGCAGCGGATCGCGTCGTGGTCGCCCAGTCGCCGGTGGGCGTGGCGATGCCCGGCGGGATCCTCCTGACGGTGCTCAGCGACGATCAGGCGGTGACGAGCGTGGCGGACGACGCGGTGCTCGCCGCGCTGGGCCCGGGCGGCGTTCACGTGTCGATGAGCACGATCCTGCCGGCGACGTCGCAGCGCCTGGCCCAGACGCACGCGGCGCACGGTGTCACCTACGTCGCCGCTCCCGTCTTCGGCCGGCCCGAAGCGGCGGCGGCGCGAAAGGCGTGGATCTGCACCTCCGGGCCCGAGGACGCCAAGGCGCGGGTCCGGCCGATCCTCGACGCGCTGGGTCAGGGGATCTTCGACTTCGGCACGTCGCCCGGTGCCGCGAACGTCGTCAAGCTGTCCGGGAACTTCCTGCTCGCCGCCGCCATCGAGGGGATGGCCGAGGCCGCGGCGCTGGGTGAGAAGAACGGCATCCCCCGCGACGCGCTGCTCGGGTTTCTGACGAATACGCTGTTCAACTGCCAGATCTACAACGGTTACAGCCAGCGACTGATCGCCGCGGACTTCGACAAGGTCGGCTTCACGAACGAGTTGGCGCTCAAGGACATGCGGCTGGCGAGCGAGGTCGCACTGGCCAGCGCCACGGCGATGCCGATGCTGGACCTGGTGCGTCGCCGGTATCTCGCGGCGGTCGCCAATGATCGCGGGTGGCTCGATGCGTCGGGGCTGGCCCTGGGCGCGGCGGAGGACGCCGGTCTCAGGTGGTTTCGCCCATCGCGAGAAGAAGAGGGAAGATAATACAGTCCCGTCACAACTAAGCTCCGGGCGGCCGTTATAATGCCGGCCGCGTCGCACGCGCATCCCTCAACCCCGGAGCCGCCATGAATGCCTGGTCGCATTCCCGCCGTCAGTTTCTCGCCCGCTTTGCTGTCGCGACGTCCGCCGCGCTGACGATTTCGCCCTGGTCCTTCGCCGAGGAATTGATCCGCACCCCGCCGCAGACCGAGGGGCCGTTCTATCCCGACAAGCTGCCCCTCGACACGGATAACGACCTGTTGATCGTGAACGAGCACATCACGCCGGCCATCGGCGAGGTGACGCACCTGACGGGGCGGATCCTAGACGCGGGCGGCAACCCGGTGCGCAACGCGCTGGTCGAGATCTGGCAGTGCGACGCGACCGGCGTCTACCTGCACACGGGCGATTCAGGACATAAGAAGCGGGACGCGAACTTCCAGGGCTTCGGGCGGTTCATGACCGGTATGGATGGCGGATATTACTTCCGCACGATCAAGCCCGTGCCGTATCCCGGCCGCTGCCCGCACATTCACTACAAGATCAAGATGCACGAGCGGGAAGCGCTGACGACGCAGTGCTACATCAAGGGCCACCCGCAGAACGAGCGGGACGGCATCTACCGCGACATCCGCGACGCCAAGGCGCGCGAGAGCGTGACGATCGACTTCGCGCCGATCAAGGGCTCGAAGATCGGCGAGCTGGCGGCGAAGTTCGACGTGGTGCTGGGTGTGACGCCGCCGCAGGCGTAGGACTGTGAACGAAGCACCAAAGCAGAAGCATCAAATCTCAAGCAGCCGGCCAAATTCGAAATACCAATGACCCAAACGGGCCGCGTTTGTGCGGTCGCGTTTGGGTCATTGAGTCTTTGGACATTGGAATTCGTTTGAATTTTGGAGCTTGGACCTTGGAGCTTCGCGGCTCTCCACCGGCCGGAGCATCTCGATCCCCTGCGCGACGGCGAACTCCAGGTCCGGGCAGACGTTCTCGACCCCCAGCTTGTCCACGATCCCGGCGCCGTCGAGCAGCTTGTACTGCACCGGCGTGATGCCGCAGATGATCAGGCGCTTGCCCCCGCGCGCGAGTCGTTCGTGGGCCGCGTCCAGGTCCAGGAGCGAGTTCGACGTCAGCTTCACCAGGGGCGTGAGGGCCAGAATGATCACGCGCCAGCGCGGGGGCAGGCGCTCGACCCAGGCCTGGAAGTCCGGCGGGCGCGCCCCGTGGCGCTGGAGGTGCGGGCCGATGCGGAAGATGCCCAGATCCTGAGGCAGCAGCGAGTGGACGATCCCGTACGCCTTGAGCTCCGGGTCGCCCAGGAGGTCCAGCTCCCGCGCATCGGCGATCGGCTTGCGGTAGTCCATCCAGACGATGAACAGCAGAAAGAGGACCGGCAGGATCATCGCGAAATTTGGCCAGCGCATGTACAGGGCCGTGCCGATCGCGGCCCCGAGCAGGAACGAGCCGAAGATGCTCGCCAGCAGCGCGAGCCTTAGCACCGAGGGGTGCCGCCGTGACACGCGGAAGAGCCGGCCGTTACGGCTCCAGTGACGGCTGCGCACCTTGTCGCGCCACCAGAAGAGGTATTGCACGCCCTCGAGCCCCAGGTCGGTGATCACGCCGGTCAGGTGGGTCGTGCGCACCACGTTTCCGCTGATGCGGGTGATCGTCGCGTTCTGCAGTCCCATGGCCATGCTGGCGGCGCCGACCATCCACCACATGACGCCGCGCGGGTCGAGAAGCGGGCGGAAGTGGACGAACTCGACTCCCAGCGCGAAGACCATCAGCAGAAACGCCTCGACCAGGAGCGGCAGGATGTATTTCGAGCGGATGCCGCGGCGCCTGGCCCCTTCGGTCATCAGCGCCGAGAGCATCGCGCCGGCGAAGAACGCCGCCACCACGAACCCCAGGAACAGCGCCGCCTTCCAGTCCGCCACCGCGATCGCCTGGCCGAACCACGTGGTGGTCCCGGTCATGTGCGAAACCATCGAGTGGCACGCCATCAGCGCCACCACGTTGGTGAACCCGCCGACCCAGCTCAGCGAGATCGCGAGCTTGGACATCTGGCGGAACGAATACGCCTGGGCGGAAAGCATTGGACGTTACCCTGCTTTGGGCTACAACACGCCGGATGTCGTCCCTGAGCTACGAGCAGTCCGGCGTCAACTACGACCGGCTCGACGCCTTCAAGCGCGCCTGCCAGCGTGCCGCCGCCGGCACCACCCCGGCGCTCGCGCTCCACGGCCTTGCCGAGCCGCCAAAGGTGCGCGGCGAATCGGCCTACCTGATCGAGACCGCAGACGGTTACCTGGCTCACGTCGAGGAAGGTCTGGGAACCAAGAACCTCGTCGCCGACGCGATGTTCAAGCTCACCGGCCAGAGCTTCTATCGGAACATCGGCATCGACACCGTGGCGACGATGGTGAATGACCTGGTCACCTGCGGCGCCTTGCCGATCTCGATCGCGATGCACGCCGCCGTCGGCGATTCCAACTGGTTCGCCAATGCGAAGCTCGCCGACGACCTTGCGGTCGGATTCGCCCAGGGTTGCCGCGAATCGCAAGCCGCCTGGGGCGGCGGGGAAACGCCGGCGCTCAAGGGCATCGTCAACCCCGATTCGATCGTCCTGGCGGGCTCGGCGATCGGGCAGATCAGGCCCAAGTCCCACCGCATTACCGGCGACGTGCGCCACGGCGATGCGATCGTCCTGCTGGCCTCGACCGGCCTCCATACGAACGGCCTGACGCTCTGCCGCGCCCTGGCCGACCGCCTGCCCAAAGGTTATCTGACCCCGATCGCCGATGGCCGCACCTATGGCGAGGCGCTGCTCGACCCCAGCGCGATCTACGTCAAGTTCATCGCCGGATGCCAGGACGCCGGCGTCCCGCTGCACTACGCCGCCCACATCACCGGTCACGGCTGGCGGAAACTGATGCGGCTGGACGAGCCATTCGTCTACCGCATCGACCAGGTGGGCAAGGCACCACCCATCTTCGATTTCATCCTGAAGCACGGTCCGGTCGAGGTCCGAGAAGCCTACGCCACGTTCAACATGGGCGCGGGCTTCGCCGTCTACGTCGCCCCGGAGCACGCCAGGAAGGTCGTCGATATCGCCGGGTCCCTCCGCCACCAGGCCTGGATCGCCGGGACCGTGCACAAGCAGGGCGATCGCAAGGCCGTCGAGATCGTCCCGCTGGGCATCACCTACGACGCCGACACCCTCCAGGTCCGATAACCGCCCGCAACGAACAACCGGCAACTGGCGATGAACAACTGACAACTCCGATTTTTTATGTTCTAATTCTTCGCGCGCAGGCGGAGCAGTGAATGGCCATGCCCAGTGAGTTGTTGAAGGTCTCCAACCTCCAATCCATCAACGTCGTGGAGATGTTCCTCGCGGACGATCTCGACACGACGGAGTTCGATCGCCTCAACGACGGCATCGCCGACGTCTTCCGCGACGAGCCGGGCGGCCGCTGGCTTCTCGACCTCGCCAAGGTCAACTACATGGGCAGCGCGGTGCTGGGCCTGATGGTCAACATCCGACACCGCGTGAAGGGGATGGGCGGCCGGCTCGCCCTGTGCAACATGTCCCCCCGCCTGCACGGCATCTTCAAGGCCTGCTGCCTGGAGCGCCTGTTCACGATCGCCCGCACCCGCGACGACGGTCTGCGCTACCTTCGGTGACGTGCCCGCCGCCGCCCCGCACTCGGAACTCGGAACTATTCCCTCGCTGCGGGATCGATCCGCGCCTCGGCCGCCCGTTTCCGCCGCGCCTCCGCCAGTCCCTGCTTCGCGCCCGCGTGGTCCGGCACCGCCGCCAGGAGCTTCTCGTAATGCGCGATCGCCTTGTCGTAGCGCCCCAGCTTCATCCAGAGGTTGCCGGCGGCGTCGTGATAGGTGTTGAAATTGCTCCGCCGCTCGGGCGGGGCCGCTTCGTTGGCGGCGAGCATGAATTCCAGATGCTCCACGGCCTTGGCATAGTTCCCCAGCCGCAAGTAATCGATGAAGGCATTTTGACGGGCGACGATGTAGTTCGGGCGGATCGCGATCGATCGCTCGAGTAGCTCTACCGCTCGCTCCCAGTCGCGCCGCTGCAAAGCGATCAGTCGCGCCGCTTCGGCGCTCTTTCCCTGTTCGCGCAAATCCTCCGCGCGGAGCCCCAGGGCGTACCCCTGGCGTCCCAGGTCCGCCGCCAGGTTCGACGGCGCAACGAAACTGTCGGGGCTGATCCGCATGGTGTGGGCCCAGAGGGTCGCATCGTCACGCCAGAACGACAGTTGCACGTTTGCCCGCACCGCCAGGACGACGATCGCCACCCCCAGTCCCGCCCTCACGAAGCGCTGGGGATAGCGCACCATGAGCCACGTCAAAAGCAGCGCCGGACCGAACATGGCCAGGTATAGATAATGATCCGCGACGTTCGACGTGTACTGGAACATGAACGGCGTCAGGCCCAGGACGGGAGCGATCGCCGCAACGAACAGGATCGACCCGGCAGCCACCCAGGGCCACCGGTTCCACCTCCGCCATACGTAAATTGCGATCGCTGCGGGCACCGTCGCGATCATGTAAACCCCCGCCCCGCCCCACATCGACAGCACGATGGCCGACCGGCGGGCGTAATCGGGGGTCAGATTCGCCGGCCAGACCAGCTTCCAAAGATAGAAGGCAATGGCGTCGCAGGCGATGAGGGGGCGCTGCCAGAACGCCACGTCGCTGACGTTGTCGGCGGTCTGGGCGACCCGGGCAATCACGGCCAGGGGCAGGACGACCACGGCCCACCCACCGGCACACGGCAGCGCCTTGCGCCACGGCCGGCCGACGACCAGGATGTCCAGCACCGCCACGATCGCGGGGACCACCATCGCCGCGGGCTTGGCCAGCATCGCCAGGAGCAGCAAGACCGCGCCACTCGCGTAGCACGTCCATCGCTCGCGCGTCCTGTCGCGCTCGAGTTTTGCAAAACGCAGGTATTGATAGATCGCGCAGAGCGAAAGCAGGCCGCAAAGCAGATCCTTTGCCCCCGACGCCCAGGCAACCGCCTCCACCTGCACCGGATGGAGGGCGAACAACAGCGCGCCGCCCAGCGACGCCCAGACGTTCTGGCTCAATAGCTTCAGGATCGCGAAGACCACCAGCACCGCCAGCAGGTGGAGGATCAGGCTGCCGGCGTGGAAGATCCGGGCATCGAGGTGGATTCCGGCGTCGTCGGCTTCGGGCAGCTCGGCCAGGTAGGCCAAGGCGCCCCAGTAGGTGTACGTCAGCGGCGCGTAAAGGCCGTCCACGGGCTTTAGCCAGGTCTCGCGTATTTTCTGACCTGACGGGGGGTTATATCGCGGGTTGTGGTGGAGGGTCATGTGGTCGTCCCACCACGTGAAACGGTGCGAGACGACCCGGCAGTACGTCGCCGCGGTCACCACGGCAAGGATCAGCGTCGCCGCGATCGCTTTTGCATCCCAGCGGGCGTCTGACGGATCAGTTGGTGTGGCGGCGTGCGTCATGTGGAGTCGGTATTAGCTCTTATCGAGAGGAACGAGCGCATCCTTGACGCTTGGGACGGTCCCGCGAACCGCCTCCACATTATTGTTTGATTCTTGCCCGAAAGTGGCTAGACTATTGGCCGCGCAATGGGAATTTGTGAGGTGTCCCGCGCCGGGCGGTGTGAATCAAAGCAAAGGAATCCGGGTGCGCGGGATAATTGTGTAATTGCGCTTTGACATGGGCGGCGGGGCCGTGGTACAGTCGGGACGGTCAAACGTTGAAGGAGTTTGCACCCCCCCAGAAAGTTCGTTGGAAGTACCCCTTAGCGCGGCGAGGCGTAGCGCCGCATTTCACCAGAAATGAATGACATCGGCGGTGGTCGCCGGTGGGTTCAAAACCGTGTCGGATCGCGGCAGGTGGACGATTGATCGGGGTCGATGGTGACGCGCGAACGAGCTGTCCTGTTGACGAGCGGCTCGCGCCGTCACGGCCCAGCGATTGCACTCATCTATCCATTCGATAGGCGCATCGCCCCTCGCTTCTTTTGCTCCCCTCCCTGTCTCGCGTGACGACGCATCAAGAAAGGAGCTTCGCATGTCGAAGCGATCTTCATCTGCTCGCCGGGGTTTCACCCTGGTGGAGCTGCTCGTGGTCATCGGGATCATCGCACTGCTGATCTCGATCCTGCTCCCGTCGCTCAACCGGGCGCGTGAGACGGCCA
>DATBFY010000661.1:0-1889 GCA_036558265.1 Tepidisphaeraceae bacterium
GCGAGATCTTCGTCAAGCATCACCTGCCGGTCGCGAATCACGAAGATCCGCTTCTCTATGGCGGGCGCCGAAACGACCTGCAGTTCCGTCTTCTCCGCTGCCGAATCGGTCATGCACGCATGATGACAAACGCGCCAGAGCTTATTGTCTACATCGGGGAGACAGGATTTGAACCTGCGACCGCTCGGCCCCCAGCCGAGTGCGCTACCAGACTGCGCCACTCCCCGTGGCTGCTCCGTATCTTGACGGATTCGGGCAAACTGTCGAGGCGCCGCGGGTCGCACCCGGGAGGCGACTCGCGCACGCGGCGGTAGCTCAATGGTAGAGCCTCAGCCTTCCAAGCTGATGATGCGAGTTCGATTCTCGTCCGCCGCTTTTCGAGCCGGGCTATAGGCCGGATTTAGCCCTGCCGATACCGCCCCGTTGATCGGGACCACACGCAGATATCGTCTCGCGATCGCTCTTCTCGTTGCCGGGCTGGGCGTCATCGCCGCCGCCGGCTGCGGAAGCACGTCGAGCGCCAGGCCCATTGGCGCTGGGGCTGCTGGGGCTCCCTTCGTGGACTGGCCGCTGTTCGGGCGGGTTCCCGAGCGCACGCACTACCTGCCTGACGACAGGCGCGATCTCAATCCACCGCTGCGTGAAGCCTGGTCGGTCAACACCCACGCGCTGATCGAGTTCCCGCCGGCGGTCGCGGGCGGCGTCGCCTACATCGCCAACAAGTACGGCAACGCGCGGGCCGTCCGGCTTCGCGATCACAGGATCCTCTGGGAACGGGTGACCAGCCGCCGCCTCTCCGGCCCGCCGTCGTTCGTCACCGCGCCGGTCTACCACCGGGGGCGGGTCTTCCTCGCCTTCCTCGATGGCGAGCTCATCGCCCTCGATGCGGCCACCGGCAAGACCGCCTGGAAGCGTGACCTGCACGCCCACCTCGAATCATCCCCCCTCGCCGTCAACGACAGCCTCTACCTCGGCGATGACAAGACGAACCTGGTCTCGATTCGCGCCTCCGACGGCCGCATCCGCTGGCAGTTCAACTCACCGGGCGCGATCAAAGCCAGCCCCAGCTACCACCGGGGGCGGGTCTGCGTCGCCGACTACGAGGCCTCGATGTATTGCGTCGCCGCGGCCAGCGGGCGGGTGCTCTGGCGAACCAACACGAGCAGGGTCCCGCCCTTCGGCGACGGCGGCTTCTACTCCTCGCCGGCCATCGCCTTCGGCCGCGTCTACGCGGCGCGCGACGACGGCACCGTCTACGCCTTCGACGAAAGGACCGGCAAGGTCGAGTGGTCCTTCCCAACCAATGACTTCATCTACGGCTCACCCGCCGTGGCGCACGTGCCCGGCACCCCGCCCAGCGTCTACATCGGCGGCTACGACGAGCACCTCTACGCCCTCGACGCCGCGAGCGGCAGGCAGCGCTGGCGCTTCGACGTCGGCGGGCCGGTCCCAGGAACCGCGGTCGTGATCGGCCACACCGCCTACACCTCGAGCTTCAAGACCCGCGAGGCGATCGGAATCGACGTCCGCACCCACCACAAGACCTTCTCCCTGCGCCAGGCGGGGTACACGCCGATCGTCTCCGACGGCCGTCGCCTCTTCGTGATCGGCTACTACGAGCTGGTCGGCCTCGAGCCAGCCCGACGCTGACCCGCCGCGACGGACGCCCAAACCAGTCTGCGGACCTCACGTCTCGCGCCCCGGCGGCGTTGATCCATCCGATGGAGCGAAGCGACCTGATCTTCCAGCTCGACGGCGACTCCTGCGCGGCCTGGCTGTATCCGGCACGTGGGGGCGCGTCGATCGCGCCGATCGTCGTCATGGCGCATGGGCTCTCGGGGACGCGTCGGGACGGCCTCGGGCCCTTTGCCGAACGCTTCGCCGAGGCC
>DATBFY010000662.1:0-32693 GCA_036558265.1 Tepidisphaeraceae bacterium
CCCGCCGCCCTCTTCCAGGCGAGGGGCTGAGTGAGAAGGAAGGGTGGGTGGGGGATGGAGTGTGAGGAAGGGGGCGGGAGGGAAAACTTGAGGCTTGATGGTTGCCCTCCCGCCCCCTTCCTCACGTCCGCAATTCCGCAAAGCCGACCGAAGACGCCACGATCGTCGCTCCCCTTTGCCCTCGCGAGCACAACCCCCAATTTCCATCGCTCGCGCCATGCCGCGCCTCCCCTACCTGGAACTCACTCCGCCCTCCACGAACTCGCGCGCACTCCTCACTTCGCCCGGATCTTATTCGCGGTTTCGCGAATCATTCGCGCCGCACGCCGGCAAAAACGTTCCGCGAAGCGGAACCTAAAAGAAGTTCACCGCCTCAAACTTCCCCCCCAGCACCTTCTCACTATCTGCATTCAACCACCGATCCAGCAGCGTCGCATACACCCGCCGGAAATCCGTCGTGTACTTCAGGTCCCCGTCATCCAGGTCCGTCAAACTGGGCATCTTCCCATGCAAGCCCCCCTTCACCTTCCCGCCCATCACGAACATCGGCGCCGCCGCACCGTGATCCGTCCCGCCCGAGCTGTTCTCCGCCACCCGCCGACCGAACTCGCTGAAGCACATCAGCGTCACCTTGTTCACCAGCCCGCGCTGGGTTAAGTCCTGGTGGAACGCGAACAGCGCCTGCCCGAGCTGCCCGAAGAGCTGCTGGTGCATCTCCACCTGGTTCGCGTGCGTGTCGAAGCTGGCGAATTGAAGGTAAAATAGCCGCGTCCCCGAATTGGCCGCGATCAGGTTCGTGATCAGCTGAAGCTGCCGCCCCAGCTCGCCAAACCCGTAATAAAACCCGTTGTTCTGCTGCGACACGTTGTGCACCTTCGCCGTCGCGATGATTGCGTTGGTCGCCTGCCGCGACAGGAACTCGGTCACCGGCGACTGCGCATCCGCCGCCGCCGCCGACTTGTTCATCTCCATCACGATCTCGCGCTCGAGCACCGCCCGCTTCGACTTCGATCCCGACTTCAATCGGAAATCCTCCAGCCGCTCGATCGACGGCACCGGCGTCCCCTCGTTCACCAGCGCCTGCGGCAATTCCGTCCCGATGTTCAACGGAAATACCGGCGGTTGCCCACCCCGTGCCGCATGGTCCAGGTAATGCCCCAGCCAGCCCGTGTGCTGCGCCTCCGTCGGATTGGCGGTGTGCCAGATCTCCATCGACCGGAAGTGCGAGCGGTTGGGCTTCGGATACCCGCACCCGTTCACGATCGCCAGGTGTCCCTGGTCGAACACGTTCTTCAGCGCCCCCAGCGCCGAGTTCAGCGCGAAGTGATCGTTCAGCTTGTACGCCGGTTCGCGCAAACCGATCTTCGGTCGCGCGCGGTGATACGCATCATCCCCATACGGCACGACCGTGTTCAGCCCATCGTTCCCCCCGGTCAGTTGCAGCACGACCAGGATGTTGTCATTCGACAGCCCCGGCCGCCGCGCCGCCTCCGCGAACGCCATCCGCGGCACGAACGCCGGCATCGTCGAAGCGAGGCTGATCACCGGCAGAGCGCCCAAACCCACCCTCAGCAATTCCCGGCGCGACGTCGTGCGATTCATAAGTGCTCCTCATAACCGCAGGGCAACGCCCCGCTGGCGCCCAGCATACGCCTTACGCCAACTGATACTCCGGCGTACACATCGTCAAATGCGCCACCCCCCGAACCCGATTCGCAAAATGCTCCGCCGTCAACTTGAACGGCGACGGCTTCCCGTTCTCATCCTGCTTCAGATAATCGATCAACCTCGCCCGCGAATACGGCGCCAGTTCTCCATCCAGCAGCACCGCCAGCAGGTGATCCACCACCTGCTCCGCCGTGCGCACGCCGCGCCGATCATAAATCGCCGTCATCCGCTCCGCGTCCTCGCGCGTTACCAGGTCCAGCGCGAAATTGTACCGCTGCAGGATCGTGTGCGCGTTGATCCACACCTCCTGCCCGTCCCACCCCTTCACGCTCGGCGGCGCGAGTAGCGCCTGCCCCATGTTGTTCATCGACATCCGCGCGAACGTCGAGTCCTTCCTCGTCTCCAACCCCAGCATCGACCCCACCACCAGCTCGCACGGGCTCTTGATCTTCGACCGCCACGCGTAATCGCTGAAGAACAACCGGCTGGTCAGGATCTCGCTCAGGACCGGCTTGATCTCCCACCGGTGATGCAGCAGCCGCGCGGCGTAGTGATCCACGTGTGCCGCCATCGGCTGCGGGTGCACGAATTCCTTCAGCAGCTTCCACGCGATGAACTTGGGCGCCGCCGCCTGTTCCAGCAGCAGGTCCACCGCCGACTCCACGTTGAACGTCCCCGTCCGCCCCAGGATCGTCTTCTGCCCGTCATCGAACGACACCGGGATGAATTCCACCGCTTCATCCAGCACCTGCCAGCCCGTCAAGGCCCGTGCCAGCTCCTGGACATCCTTCTCGCCGTAATGTCCGATCCCCAGCGTAAAGAGCTCCATCACCTCGCGGGCGTAGTTCTCGTTGGGTCGTCCGCGCTTGTTCTTGCTCCCGTCCAGCCACAGGAGCATTGCCGGATCTTTGGTCACCGCCAGCAGCAAGTCCCGAAAATTGCCGAGCCCCAGGCGCCGAAACAGGTCGATTTGCCGACTAACCAACGCCGACTGCCGCACCTTGCCCGTGGATGTCGCAAAATGGTTATGCCATAAGAGCGCGATCCGCTCCTGCAACGGCCGCGGGCTGTCTAACAGCCGCATCAGCCACCACTTCTGCGCATCCTCCGCATTGTAAACGGGCGACATCGTCCCGCTCAGGCCGCTCAGCAGGTCCGAATAGGGCCGATCATCCGCCGGGTCATAACCCGTGAGCGCAGCGACGACTTGCGAAGCAGACTGCCCCGCAAACGTTTTAAGTCGCTGCGGACTGACCGCCACCGCCCCCCGGCGCAACAGGTGGCAAAGCCACCGATGGCCAAATCGACCCGGCGGCGCGTCCGACCCGACAAAGGGTTCAAACGGCTCAATAGGCGGTGAAGGGCTCTGAGGCATGGCGAGCGACCCCTTCGCTTGCGCAGCAATTCCTTGAAAGGCCTGCCACTCTATCACCTTATTGACGGAACGCTGCCAGATATTTTCGATGGATTTTTGTGCAGGCCACATCCCTGTTGGGGTATGATTCGCCCCGTTCGGTCCGTCGCGGGGTTTGCAGTCACGTCTCAAAACCCCGGGAGGCGCGCGGACCTGGAAGTTTCACATCTCTTTTTCGGACGGAGGTTCGATATGTCGGACGTGGGCACACTGCCTACCATCGAAGTCTCGCTGATATCCGATCCGGATGTTCGGCGCGCTTTTCGGGCCGTGGTTCAGATCAATCAGCAGCTCTCGGCGCAGATCCATCAGCAGCAGCAGGAGATCGAGGCCGTGCTGCAGATGATGATCGACAAGCACATGGCCACCATCCCGGAGTTCAAGCGTCACATGCTCCGCCTCCAGCAGGGCGACGCGCGGAGCGAACGGTTGCACGGACAACTTTCGGCGGCGGCGACGGGGGTGCCGGCTCCCTCTACCACCCTTCCGCCCCGCCGTGACCCCCCGCCGGACATCGCCGAACCCGAGATCGACCGGCCGCGACGGTACACGCTGTAAGTTACGATCCTTCAAATGGAGTGGCTGTTCGGGCAAGTTGGGAAGAAGTATCGCGGGCCCTCTCCCACGTGTGACCTCAAGCGACAGGCGAGGTGAGAGTCTTTCGGGTCGCCCGTGGGAGGGGGTGGGTGGGAGCGGGGCGGAACAATCCACAACAATAGAAAAGTGGGCCGGTAAATCATTGCACAGCCGGCGTGCGCGCGCCGGCGGAAATCGATTGAACCGGAGTGATACGTGATGGAATCTTGCAACGCACGGTGGTGGACGCTCGGTCTTGCCGTGGCAGCCGTAATCGGGGTCACCGGGCCCGCACGGGCTCAGAAGTCGCCCGAAGAGACCCGCCAGGCGATGCAGGTGGGGGAAGGGTTGGACGTCAGCGTCTTCGCGTCCGAGCCGATGTTCGCCAACCCGTGCGACATGGACGTGGACAGCAAGGGGCGGGTCTGGGTGACCGAAGGGTGGAACTACCGCTCGAGCATGCTCCGCCCCAAGGAGGGCGACCGCATCCTCTTCATTGAGGACACCGACGGCGACGGCAAGGCTGATAAGGCGACAACGTTCTACCAGGGCACCGACGTCAACTCGGCCCTGGGCATCTGCGTGCTGGGGAACAAGGTGATCGTCTCCTGTGCGCCCAACGTGTTCCTCTTTACCGATGAGGACGGCGACGGCAAGGCGGACAAAAAGCAGGTGCTCTTCAGCGGCATCAAGGGCGTGCAGCACGACCACGCGGTACATGCCTTCAACTTCGGTCCCGACGGCAAGCTTTACTTCAACATGGGCAACGCCGGCGAGCAGTTGATGGACAAGGACGGCAAGCCCGTCGTGGACATGGCGGGGAACAAGATCGACAACCACGGCCGGCCTTACCGCCAGGGGATGGTCTTTCGCATGAACCCCGACGGCAGCGAGATCGAGACGCTGGCGTGGAATTTCCGCAACAACTACGAGGTGGCGGTCGATTCCTTCGGGACCTTGTGGCAGTCCGACAACGACGACGACGGCAACCGGGGCGTGCGCATCAATTACGTGATGGAGTTCGGCAACCACGGCTACACCGACGAGAACACGGGTGAATACTGGCAGCCCGGGTGGGAGCGGGCGCGGGCCCGGGGTGCGTCGGAAACCGACAAGGTCTTCTGGGAATGGCACCAGTACGACCCGGGCGTGGTCCCCAACCTGCTGCACACCGGTCAAGGCTCGCCGACGGGAATGTGCATCTACGAGGGCAAGCTGCTTCCTAAGGTCTTCTGGGGCCAGATGATCCATGCCGATGCGGGGCCCAACGTGGTGCGCTCCTACCCGGTTCAGCCGGACGGCGCGGGGTACAAGGCCGACATGGTGAACATTCTCCAGGGGGGCAGCGACAAGTGGTTCCGACCCAGCGACGTGTGCGTGGCGCCCGACGGGTCGCTGATGGTCGCCGACTGGTACGACCCCGGCGTGGGCGGACACGCAACCGGGGACAAGGATTTGAAGAAGGGAGTCAAGGGCCGGGTGTATCGCGTGGCGCCGCCGAACACGCCGTACAAGGTGCCGGCGTTGGACCTGTCGAGCGCGGCGGGAGCATGCGCAGCCCTGGCGAACCCGAACAACGCCACGCGGTATCTGGCGTGGACCAAACTCCACGAGATGCAGCAGGCCGCCGAGCCGGAACTCTTGAAGATGTGGCAGGATCACGGCGAGCCGCGGTTGCGGGCTCGGGCGCTGCACCTCTTGGCGCGGATCAAGGGGTCGGAAGAGAAATACGTCAAGGAAGCGATCTCGGACCAGGACGCCGACATCAGGATCACCGGATTGCGGATCGCGCGCGAGCTGAAGATGGACCTGCCTGCGATCGTGAAGCAGCTCGTGAAGGACCCCTCGCCGCAGGTTCGCCGCGATTGTGCGATCGCGCTGCGGGGGGGCAAATCGCCGGAGGCGGTCGAACTGTGGGCGGAATTGGCGGCGCAGCACACGGCGGGGGACCGGTGGGAAACCGAGGCGCTGGGGATCGGGGCGTCGGGGAAGGACGAGGCGTGCTTTGAAGCGTATCTGAAGCGCGTCGGCGCAGACGGGTGGAACACGCCGGCGGGCCACGACATCGTCTGGCGCATCCGCAGCGAGCGGTGCGCGCCGCTCCTGGCGAAGATCATCCTCGATCCCGCGACGCCACCCGAGCAGCTCTGGCATTACTTCCGGGCGCTCGATTTCATCAAGGGCCCCGCGAAGAGCGACGCGATCATGGCGGCGCTGACGGGTGCAAACGGCAACCGGACGATCATCGTCGAATCGCTGACGCGGACGAAGGACCTGGATCCCGCGAAGCAGGCGCAGGTGCGCGAGATGGCGGGCAAGCTGCTGGATGGCGTGAAGGGGACGGGCGAGTTCGTGCAGCTCTGCGAGCAGATGGACGTGCATGATCGCGGGCCGGAGCTACTGGCGTATGCGGCGGCGCACCCGACGGACGTGTGGGCGGGGACGGCGATCCGCCTGGTGATCAAGAACCAGCCCAAGGCGCTGGAGGACGCGCTCAAGGGCGCCGACAGCGCCAAGCTGACCGCGGCGCTGGGAGCCTCGACCGATCGAAGCGTGATCAAGCTGCTGGAGGGGGCCGCCGCGGACGCCAAGCGCGACCTTGCGGTGCGACAGGCGGCGGTGACGGCGCTGACGCACACGCGGCAGGGCTCGCGGGCGCTGTTGGACCTGGCGAAGAAACAACAGCTCGGCGCGGACCTGACGCCGCTGGCGGCGAGCCTGCTGCACAACTCCGCCCAGCGTGACGTGCGTGACGAAGCCGCCAGGCTGCTGCCGCTGCCGCAGGCCAAGGGTTCGGAGAAGCTGCCGCCGATCGAGCGCCTGGTGGCGATGAAGGGGAACGCCGAGCACGGCAAGGCGGTGTTCGTGTCGGCGACGTGCTCAACGTGCCACATCATCAACGGCCAGGGAACCAGCTTCGGGCCGGAGCTGTCGGAGATCGGCGCCAAGCTGCCGAAGGAGGCGCTGTACACGTCGATCCTGTACCCGAGCGCCGGGATCTCGTTCGGGTACGAGGGGTGGATCCTGAGCACGAAGGAGGGCGACGACCTGGACGGGATGATTGCCAACGAGAGCGCGGACCAGATCGTGCTGCGGCGGGCGGGCGGCGTGAACACGCCGGTGAAGAAGTCGGAGATCAAGGAGCGCCGGCAAATGAAGCTGTCGATCATGCCGGAGAACCTGCAGCAGCAGATGACGACGCAGGATCTGGTGGACCTGGTGGAGTACCTGGGGACGTTGAAGAAGGCGCAGCAGGCGGCGAAGTAGCCGCGGGGCCGCGAGTCTGGAGGCAGACGAGACGTCCAGGATTTCGCCGCGGCCATGCCCGGAATGTGGTACGGTTTCCGCCGTGCGATGAGGCGCGTGCTTCAAATCCTTCGAAACGCCGCGACGGTGTTTTCGATCGTTGCACTGATCGGATTCGCGTCGTTGTGGGTGCGGAGTTACCGCCACACAGACGAGTTGTACTGCGAACGGACCGACTATATCGTCGGGGCGCAGGACATCTTTGACAAACACTTTCAGACGTCGAACTGGTGGGTGTGGTCGTCGGAGGGCGGCGTCTTCGTCGGCCGCGAGTGCGTCGCGGGGCGATTCGCGGACGGATCGTCCGCGAGCGAGACCGAGCTGGAACGGGGATACGCGCTCGACCAGCGCAGCGGACGATGGCAATTCGAAGATCGGGACTGGCCGATCCGGCGGCGGTTTACCGGATTCGTCTGGCTCTGGGATGCATATGGGGCATGGATGGTGCGCGTCCCGATGTGGGGGTTACTCGTCATGAGCGGGTTACTGCCGGCGGCCAGGGTGGCTTCGGCCAGGCGGCGGGCTCGCGCGCGCCGCGTCGGCTTTTGCGTCGCGTGCGGGTATGACTTGCGCGCGACGCCGGAACGGTGCCCGGAGTGCGGTCGTGTGACGGACCTGGCGCAGGCGTAAGCCAGCATTAGGCGCGGTTTCCACATGGAGGATGATGACGACAGGTGAACGCCCATGCATCTTGGGTTGTGACGGTTGCGCGCGCCCGGCAGACCCACGGAGGCAAGCTCCGTGGGCTTTCGGGGATCGATTTCCCAGGCCTTTCCCCACTGACAGCACGCCCCGTCTGTGGCACATTGGATGGCGCGCGCGCCCGTGATCCACCAAGGAGTCTTCCCATGGCCAAGGACGTCATCCCCGAGATCGCCAACCGTTACCAGTTGCCCGTGCCGCTGGTCCGCAGCCTCTACCGGCAGCTCGCCGACAGCGGCTGCCGGATGGTGCAGTTCGACTCGCCGGAGCTGGGCGGCCCGGGGCAGTGGATGCCCGGCATGGTGATGGTCAGCCGCTGGAACGATCACCAGCTCAAGGCGCGGGTGGACGGCCTGTGCTCGGAGCTGACGGCGATCATCTGCGGATCGGACACGGCGTCGCCGGCCGCATTCCGCCGGCCACCCGGCACGCCGCCCGCCGCCGCCCATGTGGACCTGCCCGCCGGTGAAAGCTGGTGGCCCGCGCCGTTCGGCCAGCCCGCGGCGTCGGGCGAGCAGAACGGTGTACGCTACGCCTACTTCCCGAACCAGAACCGACTGCTCGTCCAGCAGGGCGCGCGCATCGACGCGTTCGACACCGCCGACGTCCAACTTTCGGGCGTCTCCCAGCAGCAGGGGCACACGCGCTCACTCTTGTTCCAGAGCGACCACGGCCCCGTCGCCCTCGAACAACTCAAGTGCGTGCCCCTCGCCTGACGTGGCATGGGCGGCCCGCCCATGATGCCGCGCCGGCGGCCGGCGAGGGTACAACGGGCAGGAGAACCCAGATGAAACTGTTTACCTGTCTGGTGGCAATCCTCTCGTCCCTCCCTGTCCTCGCCCAACTCCGCGTCGAAGAGACGAACGATCGGATCTCGATCTCCACCTCCGCCCTCGACGCCGCCGTCAACAAGAAAGGCTACGTCACCGGCATCGCCGCCGGATCGCTGCTCGACCGGCAATCCGGCTTTCGCGATGCCGGCTTTGGCCTGGACATCGTGGACTGGATCATGGAAGGCGGCAGCGACAAGGCCTACCGCGATCAGCTCCCCAGGGAGATGGTCTATCAGTTCGACAACGCGTATCACGGCAAGACTCCCAAGCGATCCATCGAGGGCCCGCAGATCTGCACGCAGGCGAAGGAACTTTCGCCCCGCGCGATCAAGGGCAAGGATTTCATCGCGATCCACACCGCGTGGAACTACCGCACGGCAGCCCCGGGCTACAAGACCGGCTCGACCTGGGAGCAGACGATCGTCTTCCCCGAGGGCAAACGGTACTTCGTCTCGAGCGACAAGGTCACCAGCGTCAACGACCTGAACGCCCCCTTCCTCCGCCTGGACATGCCCGGGCATATCAAGCACAAGGGCGGCGACACGTTCAGCGAAGTCTACCTGAGCTACCTGGGCAAAGAGCCGATCCCGGCGAATCAGTTCGATCAGAACTTCGCCCCGGACGAGAAGCTCAATTACCGCCGCGATCGGAACGAAATCCCCAAGCGGTTCATCCGCGCCTATCACCTGCGCGACCCGAAGACCGGCAAGGCCGGCCCGTGGCTCGCGGGCATGACGCTGCGGCCCGAGGTGGTGACCGAGGCCTGGTGCCACCAGCGCGACTACGTCTGCTTCATCGAAGAATTCGGCCCCCCGCCGGGGCACGAGCGGGTCAAGCCGGGCGAGTCGTTCGCGGCCGCGTTCGTCGTCGGTTATTTCGATTCCATCGAAGACATGGAAAAGACATACGACCAGTACGCCGGTGCGACCACTCTGGAGGCATCCGAAGCGGGTTGGAGGCTTGCAGAATGACCCGTAGCACGGGCGCCCCGCCCGTGATTCAAGAAAATACACGGGCGAGGCGCCCGTGCTACGAGACTATTTGCTCACCGGCCGGGTGAGGTGGAAGTCGCCGCGGTCGTCCTCGGATTGGTACGTGGCGTCGAAGTTCGTCGGCGTGAGCGTCACGTCGTACTTGTACATCCCGCCCTTGAGAGCCCCCAGGTCCGACTCGCCGGCGGCCTTGATCGGGGAGGTGGAGGTGACGCGCAGCAGCGTATCCTCGTCCGCCTGAAAGATGCCCCAGTAGGTCGCGCGGAACCGCGCGGTATAGGTGTTGGGGCTGGTCCTGGTCAAGAGGGCCCGGAGTTCTCCACCGCCATGGCCGGCGTTGCTCTGCCAGCGGCCCAGCCACGGCCCCTCGACGCTGTCGGGCGCCACACCGCCGGTGACGGCGCTCTTGTACTCGCTGTTGAAGCTCGAACAACCCGCCAGGCCGACCAGCAACAAGCCCGCCGCCACAATCCGAGAGCAAGGGTTCATGGCCGGGATGGTACGCGCCGCCCGCCCATCGCACAAAGACCGGATATTCCATTTAAGCCCCCCTGCCGGCCGTCCGAAGACAAGATTAAGCATGCGGGAATCGAGGTTCCCGCGAGTTAAACGAACCCGACGTAATCAAGACCCCATAACCCGGAGGTGCCGCACATGTCATCCTTCAATGCACAGACGCTGACCCACGCCCGCGAGGCCCTCGCCGCCGCCGACCAGGATCGCCAGAACCTGGCCGCCCAGGTGCGCGAGCAGACGACCAAGATCATGGAGCTGGGCCTGGAGATCAAGCGCCAGATGGACCTGGTGACGTTCAACGAGCAGTTGCTGGCCGACGCCCGCCGGGAGATCGAGGCGCTGCGTGCGCAGTTGCCCGACGTGGAGACGATCGAGGCGTTCGCGGAGCTCAACCGCTACCTGGTCGCGCCCGAAGCCCAGCGGAACGAGTCGCTGCGGATCGCCGCCTAGCCATTTTGCCCGCCTGATTGATCGATCGCGGTCGGATTGCGAGTGAGAGAATGCGTTTGGCGCGCGGCCGGAGGGCGCGCGCAAAACGCGAGACGGGCGACCGCCCGGCGTGCGCAAGCGCGCCGGGCGGTTGTGTTTCGGCGCCGAGAATCGCGGAATGTCAAAGGGCGTTCCGCACCGCGGAACCTTACCGCCGCGGCACTTCCTCGTAATCCAGGCCGCCGGTGCGGGTCACCCAATCGACCATCCGGCCCTTGCCGTCGCGCACGCCGCGGCTGGGCAGGGGCATTTCCTTGCCCTGCGGCTGGCGGTAGAGCGCGGTCTCGCCGACGCGGCAGAGGCTGACGAAGCTCATCACCCCGCCGTACTTGAGCGCGCCGGGAAGGAAGTTCTCGTCGCCGGCGTCTTTGACCTGATCAAAGTCGAAGCCGTTCAGGTCGATGGCCGAGCGCAGGATCGCCTCGCCCGCCAGGCCCTTGGCTAAGAGCGCCCACAGCCCGGCCCCTTCGAGCGCGACCTGGTGGACGAACTTGCTCTGGCGGCTCTTGGCAAATGCGACCAGCGTCAGCACGTCGTGCACGCGCTCGGCGAGGATCGTGCGGTTGTAGGCGAACGTGTAGCCGGGGAATTCCTTGTTCACCGGACGCGTGCCCTCCTTGCCGTGGCCCTGCGGGACGTATTCGCCGGTCAGGAAGACATCGCCGCAGAGCACCGCGAACTTGCCGTCGAGGATCCGCTGAACCGGCGCGAGCGGCTTGCCGTTCTCGTCAACCAGGGTGAGCTTGCCGGCCGGGTGTTCCCAGATCACCGTCTCGCCGTTCCAGTTGTTGGGAACCAGGAACGCGTAGGGCATGGCGGTG
Source organism: Tepidisphaeraceae bacterium (assembly GCA_036558265.1). GTDB lineage: Bacteria > Planctomycetota > Phycisphaerae > Tepidisphaerales > Tepidisphaeraceae > RYN-433. Next base: position 11,318 of record DATBFY010000662.1, read on the forward strand.
TGGACGGCGAAGATGTCGTCGGGCGTGACGTTGGCGGGCGGATTGCCCGTGGACTTGTCGCCGGGCTTGCGGATCGTCTTGAGCGGGCTTTCGTTCTCGCGGGTCAGGAGGCCCGTCTCGATCGTGTAGCCGTTGGCCTGGGTCTGCTTTTTGCTCCCCTCGATGACCTGGGCGGTGGCGGGCCACTTGTCGTCGATCATGACGCGCAGCGCCGTGGTCAGGATGCGGCGGTACTCCTGCGGGTCGGATGCGATCAGGTGATCGAGTTGCTTCTCCGAGCGGTCGTGCATCGTCTTCCGCAGCGTTTCGGCATCGGCGGCATCCGCGGGCAGCGGGTGCTGGGCATCCCACACCGACAGCTCCTTGGGCGGCACGGGCTGGAAGGGTTTCTCGACGACCGGGTCGGGCTGGCCGAGCTTCAAGTATTTGTTGAGCCAGTTGTACATCAGCTCGCGGCTGACCTGGTTGTAGTTGTGCGGAAAGGATCGGTGCCAGGCGGCGACGTCGTCGGCCGCGCCGTACAAGCCATAGATCTTCTTCAGCTCGGGCTGACCCTGGGTCTCGATGTCGGCGGTCCAATCATTGGCACTGGTCATGCCCTGGGGCCGGGGGGCGACGCAACCGGCGAAGGCGATGTTGTTCAATCCGACGCGCAGCAACGACGCGTTCTCGCAGATGCACCCCCCCTGCATGTTCTGCGAGACCATGACGGCCGGGAACGCGACCGTCACGCGCGGGTCGATGGCCGAGAGGATCATCGTCTGCGTCCCGCCGCCCGATGCGCCGGTCACGGCAACGCGGGACGGGTCGGCGCCCGGCAGCGAGAGAATGAAATCCAGGCACCGGATGCTGTTCCAGGTCTGCAGGCCCATGAAGTTCTGCAGGTGCAGCTCGGCATCGACATCGGTGAAGCCCTTGCGGTGGTCGATCGGCTTACTGTCCGCGTAACCCACCATGTCGTAGTGGAAGACGATGCAGCCCATGCGCGCCAGCATGGCGGAGCGGGCCTGGAGGGGGAATTTGGCGCCCTCGGGGGTCTTTTCGGCGCCGCTGGCGAGGTTGCGCTTCACTTCGGCGTCGTTGGCTTCGTAGAGGCGGCCGTTGGCCCAGTGCCCGTGAGGGCAGAGGACGACCGGGTACTTGCCGTCGGTCGGCACCTTCTTGGGGCGGTAGAGGTTGCCGGTGACATAATGACCGGGCATGGAGGCGAAGTAGACTTTTTCGATCGTGTAGTCGTCGCGGTCGATCTTCCCGTGGATGACGGGGTTGAGCGGGGTCTTCTCGGGCAGCGGGTACAGGCCTTGGGAAACCAGGATCTGCTCGCGGATCTCCTTCGCCCGCGCCTCCCACGCCGTCTTGTCGGCAAAGTCCGGGGCCCAGATCGTGGTCGTGTTGTAATCGCGCGGGGCGGCCAGGCGCGAATCGGGTGGCGGGGTCTTGCCGTCGGTGACGCGGAGCAGTTCCTCGCCTCGGACGGTCATGCCGAGGGACAAGCCAATGCCGACGCCCAACAACCAGAGTATGCAACGCTTCATGCCAGTCTCCTTCGCGCACGACGTCCGAGGCCGGTTCCCTTGTAGATGAGTACGCACGGATTTTACTGATCGGATGAGCAACACAAAAGGTGGCGGATGGCCTCGTTTTTGCGCCGGCGCGCGGCGGCGGCGGGGGTGATTGAATGTTTCGCGTCACCGCGCGCGGCGGGTCAGGCGCATGCGGTTGCGGTAGGACTGGCGGGGGTCGGATGCGGCGGCGGCGGTTCCCTGTGGGTCACGTGCCGCGGCAGCGGCGTCCTCAAGGGCCTGGGCCTCGAATTGCTCCTCCTCCAGGCCGGCCAGCATGCTCAAGAGGTCTTCGTACGCCTGGGCGAAGGCGGCGGCGTTGACCTCGTCCATCGGGTCGCTGCCGAACTCTTCGACGACTTCCAGCCGCCCGGCCAGCAGCGGGAGCTCGTCGATCGTGACGTGGCCCGGGTCGGCAAAGCCCTCGCGGTTGAGATCGACGATCAGGCCGCGACGGTCAGCGGCCTCGAGGGCGGGGTCGTTGATGGCCTCGACCCAGAGCTCCTCGGCGTCGGAGTCGAGGCCGACCAATGCCAGCGCCGCGCGGGCGACGTCCAGCGGCACGATCGGCTCGTCGTCGTCCTCGTCATCCCAGTCGTCATCCGGCGCGGCGCGGTTGGGCGTCATGCCGGCGTGGCGGGGATCGAAAGCCGAGCCGGCGCCGGCCGCCTTGGCGGCGGAAGTCGCACCACCGATCGTGTGGCTTCCCGGGGTGGAGCGGCGCGTGGTGAGCTTGTTGGCCAGCGCCGCGGGGGTGGGCGCCTGCCTGGGCGGGGTGCGCGTCCCAACACCGGCGGCGGCGGTCGGCGACGCCTTGGCCAGCGCCTGCGGGGCGTCCGACCGGGATGAGGTCTGGCGCCGCATGACCAGCACCCCGGTGGTAACGACGATCACCGCGAGCGACAACTCGATGGCGGTCCGGGTCTTCATCGGCGGTTGCTCCTGGTCCGGCGGCCCACGGACGAGCCGGCGATTATACCACGCGGGCCACCGCAAGGGGGGCTATTCGCGAGAAACGGCCGCGGCGCTGCCTGCGGCGGCCGCGGCGGTCCGTCGCGCCACGACCACATTGGGCTTCACGACGACCGAGACGGCCGGCGCTGCTCGATGGGTTGTGGCCGCCGCGACGTCGGCGACCTGCACAAGTTGCTGCGTTCGGGCGGACTGGTAGATGGCCAGGACGACCTCGACGGGCTTGCGGGCGGCGGGGCCGTCGAGGAGGGGTTGGCCGTCCTCGCGGATGGCGCGGATCAGGTCGAGGATCTGGGCGCGGTGCGCATCGCCCCAGCCCGCCTTCTTGTCGCCGAAGGCGGCGCGGCGGTGGGCCTCGTCCTTGACGCTGGCCGTCCCGCCCTGGGCGACGGAGATCGCGTCCCTGGCGGCGTCCTCGGCGGTGAAGGTCTGGCCGTTCTTGAGCACCATCTGCTTGAGGCGATCGCCCTCGATGATGGCCGAGCCCTCGGTGCCGTAGATGTCGATGCGCGCCGGGTGGCCGGGGAAGGCGGCGGTCGCGGCGGTGAGCGTGCCGATCGCGCCGCAGTTGAACCGCAGCGCGGCGCAGGCGATGTCCTCGGTTTCGATCTGGTGGGCGGCGGTCGCGGTGTGGCCGAAGACCGACTCGACCCCGCCCACCAGCCACTGGAGCACGTCCACGGTGTGGACGCCCTGGTTCATGAGCGAGCCCCCGCCGTCGAGCGCCCAGGTGCCGCGCCAATTGGCGACGTCGTAGTAGTCCTGCTTCCGCCACCACTTGACCTCGGCGGTGGCGCAGATGATGCGGCCGAGTTTGCCGGAGTCGATCGCCTCCTTCACCAGGCGGGTGGCGGGGTCGAAACGGTGCTGGCTGATGATCGTGAGCTTGCGTCCGGTCTCGCGCTGTGCGGCGATCATGCGGTCGCAGGCGTCGAGGGTGACCTCCATGGGTTTTTCGACGACGACGTGCTTGCCGGCGCGCAGGGCGCGGATCGAGTGCTCGGCGTGGAGACCCGAAGGGGTTGCGAAGCAGACCACGTCGATGTCGGGGTCGGCGACCAGTTCTTGGTCGCTGGCGTAGACCTTGATGTCGCCGCCGACCTTGTCGGCCAGGGCCTGGGCGCGCTGGGGGATCAGGTCGGCGACGGCGACGAGTTGGGCGTCGTCAATACGCAGCAGCGCGCCGGCGTGGGTCGGACCGACACCGCCGCAGCCGACGATGCCGAAGCGGAGCTTGGGGGATTCACTGATATCTGGGTTGTTCATTGCGTTAACGAGAATGCGGGATTTTGGAATATGTGCAAGGCCCGAGGAAGACACGCCGGCGTTACGGTCGATCTTCCGACAGCGCGACCGTGGTCGCCCGATTCATTACCGAAAAGTCGAAGGCGGGTTGATACCGCTCCGAAGATCCGCCTGAATCTGGTTTGCGCTCGGGCCGGTAATGAACTCTACCTGGCCATCGCTGTAGACGGCGTGGAATCCATCGCCGTGGTTGGCCAGGGGCTCGTAGATGAAAATGTAAACGGTCTTGCCATTCGTGAGCAATTCGCGCGGGACCGCCGGGGCCATCACGTATGACAGATGACCGCCCCGGGAGAGGTTGGCGGCGCGTTCCTCGAGCGTATTCCCTGCCGCGGGCGAGTCGCCGGAGGAGGGGCAGATGAAGATCTGCGGGCTGATGTCCTGAGTCAGCATCAGGTCTTCGATTCGGCGTGGCATCTGGCCCTTGTTTTCGTTGGCGTAGAGCAGGCAGGCTTGTCCGAGCGCACGCATGATCTTCCTGCATTTGACTCGATCTACAGTCTCTTGCGCGCGGTTCGAAAGGACCATCAGCGTGACGGCGACGACGATCAGCGCGACAGAACCGCCCACGAGCGCGTACCGACCGAGTCGGCGACGCGAAGCGTCGGCCTGCCGCAAGCCCGCACTTGATGGCGCCTCGGGCACGGGACCCTCTCCTGCTGCCGCGAGCTCAGCCACCGCGGGTGTCCGCGGCGGGCGCATCGCCGGTGCCGGTGTACGCCTCGATGTACTTGAAGATCTCGTCGGTCGGGGTGCGCTGGTAGATGAAGTCATCGAGGCGCAGGCTGCCTTTTGCGCCGTTGATCAATTCGTAGTTGACATAGGCGATTCCCTTGCGGTCCCAGTCGGTCTTGTCGATCGAGCGGATGGCGTCGAGCGGGACGGGAGGATGGCCGGGGACGTTCAGGATATTGTCGTTCAGCCGGTAGACTCCGCGGGAGTTACGGAGGGACCACGCCAGCACGACCAGGCCCAGTGGCGGCAGGAGGAACGCGAGGACCTTCTGCATGTTCAGGTCCATCTGCGTGTGCAACTTGAGCGTACCGATCTCGGCGTCGATGCGGCGGACCTTCTCCTCGTCGTTGGCCTTGCGGGCGGCGTCGCCGTCCTTGCGAAGCTGCTCGATCTTCGCGTTCTCCCTGGGCCAGGCGACGAAGCCGTCCCAGGCGAACCACGCGCCCATGCCGATGAGCATGGCGACGATCACGTAGCGTTTCAGGCGGTACTCGTTGGACGGCCGTGCGACGATGGCCGGGCTCTGAGCGGCGGCGGCGCCGTGGCGGGCATGGGGGAGGACGGGGGATTTGGGGTCCATCGCGGGAGTCCTTGGTGTCGGGTCGTGCGTCATCGGCCGGACGACTGCGCGCCGGCGGAAAGGGCCTGGTCGATGCCGTCGAGGGTTCGGCGCGCGGAGTCGATGGCGTTGGCGAACGCCTGCTGGCCCTGGGCGAGCCTGTCGGGCGCGAGTTGTCCAGCGAAGCGGTCGAGATCGTGGCACTGGGCGATGAGGCCGGCCAGGAGCTTCTGCGCCTTGGCGCGGGCGTCGCGGAGGAGTTGGTCGTCTTCGGACGGTGTCACGGCGGGAGATTGTAAGGGGAAAGGGGTAAAGGGCAAAAAGGGGGGAGGCAGCGCTCCGCAAGCGGAGCCGCTAAAAGTTTGGGCGAATCATCACTTATGATGAATCGCCCGGTGTGCGTTGGGATTCTGAAGAATAAGGTTACGAGCGCGAGGCGATGACGCTGGAGATGGGCTTGAGCACCCTGGGGATCAGGTGGCTGATGCAGAGCTCTTCGCCGCGCTGGGCCATGTCCGCCAGGAGCTTTTCCATCGGCTCTCTGGGTCGATCGCCCCAGTAGCGGCGGAGGATCAGGTAGACGCTGATCACGTCGTTGGAGTAGTCGCCGGTGCGGACCTGGTAGCTGTTGGTGCGGGTGACGACGTCGATGCGGCCCTGGAGGCGGCAGTCCTCGGAGAGGGCGACGGTTATCGAGGGCTGGATGTCCACGGCCTTGGCGCCGGATTCTTCCATAAGGCAATTGAGGGGCGAATCGCCCAGGAGGCTCTCGGAGATGATCTCGTCGTGGTTCCCGCGGAAGGAGAGGTCGAAGCCGAAGAGGATGTCGAGGTAATCGACCTCGACGGGCGAGAGGCCCAGCTCGTAGGGGGCCTGCTGGAGCAGGAGCGAGTGCAGTTTGAGCGAGGAGTCGAGGCAGTCCGGGTTGACGTGGCCGGCACACAGGCGGCGCGACTCGAGCGTGACCCAGCGGTAGGAGTCGTTGTCGCGGTTCTCCTCGATGGAGAGGTCGCCATTGTCGTACTTGCGGAAGCGGGACATGTCGGGGAACTGTCGCTGGACGCGTTCGAAGAAGTGCAGGACGGTCTCCCGGTTGTGGGGGAGACTGAGCTGCGTCGCCAGGCGCATGTTGATGTAGAAGTCGTCGCAGACGGAAGCAAACGGCACGTACATAGACGGTTCTCCCAAGCCCCTTGTCGTCCACAACTGCTCGTGAGGATTATCGGTCAGTTGCCCGATCGGAATGTATCCGATCAGGAATAAAACGAAAGCGAAGCGGGAAGTGTTCGGGTGGGGATTTTCCGTCTGTTCGGCTGGTAACACTCAAACGCGGTTGAGGTTGGTCGTGCGGGTGTTAAAGTGGGCGGTCGATCCGGGAAAGGTCGGGATCATCCGATTCTCGGCGCCGGCGGTCAGGTCAGCGACATTGTACGAGGACGATCGACTGGTCGTCGTGCGGATCGTCCTTGCCCTGCCAAATCTTGATGGCCTCGCGGAAGATGTTGAGCAGCGCGTCGGGGGAGGCGGCGGCGTTGTCATCGAGTACCTGGACGACCCGTTCCACCCCGAACATCTCGCCGTCGTCGCGCTGGGCTTCGAAGATGCCGTCGGACATCACGATCAGCAGCCCGCCGGGCTCGATCTGGATCGGGTCGGTGGCGTCGGCGGCGAACTCGTCCAGCACGCCGATGGGCGGTGCGGTGGGCTCGAGGATCCGGATGGGCTTGCCGGGGGCGGGGCGGTACAGGATCGGCCCGTGACCGGCGCTGGACCAGGTCAGGCGTCCGTCGCTCTCCAGGCAGGCCATGAAGACGGTGACGAACCGCCCCAGCTCCAGGTCGTGGACCAGGCGGTTGTTCATGCGGGTCAAAACCCACCGAGGGTCGCAGTCGATCTCGGACAGCGCCCGGGCGAGCGTGCGCGCCTGCGAGACGACCAGCGCCGGCGCCAGGCCGTGGCCCGAGGCGTCCCCCAGGAAGATGCCCAGCTTGCGGTCGTCGATCTTCCAGAGGTCGAACGCGTCGCCGCCGGTCACCGACGCGGGGCGGGTCCAGCCGACGCACTGCAGACGGTCGAGCTGCGGGGCCACCCGGGGCAGAAGCGATTCCTGCACCCGCTTGGCCAGGTCCATCTCGCGGCGGAGTTCGACGACCTGGATGGCGTCCACCTGAAGGTGGTAGCGCTGGATGGCCACGCCGCCCTGGGCGGCGAGCAGCTCGATCGTCTCCTCGTCCTCGCGGAGGAAGCTGCCCCCGGTCTTGTTGACCGCCTGGATCACGCCGATCGGCTTACCCGTGAGATCGACCATGGGGGCGGTGAGGAGGTTGCGGGTGACGAAACCGGTGCGGCGATCGACCTCGCGGTTGAAGCGGGCGTCGGCGTAGGCATCGGGAATGCTGAGGAGGCGATTGGTCTTGAAGACGTGCCCGACGATGCCGGCGAAGGCGGGCACGCGGATCTGATCGGCGCCCAGCGCAACCTTGGTCCACAGCTCGTCCGTGCCGGCGTCGTGGAGGAAGATGCTCGCGCGCTCGGCGCCCAGGAGCATCTGGGCGGCCTTGGCGATCTCCATCAGCAGGTGGTCCAGGTCTGCGGTGACGGCGAGCAAGCGCGAGACCTCCAGGACCTGGCGCATCTTCTCGGCCGATATGGTGTATTTCGCATCCGACATGCGCGCACACCGCAGGTTAGTGCGTGCTTGGAGGATACGAGAAACGCAAGCGAGAAGCGAGAATTGAGCAGCGAGAAGGCACCGGGTTCGGCTTCTTCTCGCTTTTCGCTTCTGACTTCTCCCTTCTCCTGCGCTCAGTATTGCGGCCCGCCCGGGTTGATGTCCTTGTTCCAGAGCAGGATGCCTCCCGCCATGCTCCTGACGTTCTTGAAGCCCTGCTGGCGGAGGATCTGGGCGAACTGGAGGCTGCGGCCCCCGGTTCGGCAGTGGACGATGACCTCCTCATTCGCGTGAGGCTTGAGCTGGGGGAAGTACTGGGCGATCTGCGGCAGCGGCATGAGCTTCGCCCCCTCGATCCGCGTGATCTCATACTCGTTGGGATTGCGGCAATCGACGAAGACGAACGGCTCCCCCTTATCCAGCTTCGCCTTCACCTCCCGCGGCGTGACCTCCCAATCCGGCTTGAACTGATAACCCGGCGGCAACCCCCGCGCATCCAGCGACGGATCCGCGGCAGCGGTCGCGGCCGGCTGCTTCGCCTTCTGAACCTCCTGGCGGGTTTCTTCCAGGGACTTGGGATCCAGGATGGGGACGCCGCAGAACTGCTCGTAGTCGATCGGCTCGGTGATCGTCGGATTGGCGCCGCAGACGGGGCAGGTCGGGTCGCGGCGGATCTTGAAGGTGCGGAACTCCATGTCCAGCGCGTTGAACGTGATCAACCGCCCGATCGCGGGCTTGCCGATCCCCAGCACCAGCTTGAGCACTTCATTCGCCTGCAACGTCCCGATGATGCCCGGCAGCACCCCCAGCACACCCCCCTCGGCGCAGCTCGGCACCGAACCCGGATCGGGCGGCTCGGGATACAGACACCGATAGCAGGGCCCGTTCTCCCCCGTATCCGGGTTCTTCAGGTGCGGCGCGAAGACCGTCACCATCCCCTCGAACCGGAAGATCGAGCCGTAAACGTTCGGCTTCTTCTGCAGCACGCACGCGTCGCCGACGCAGTACCGCGTCGGAAAGTTATCCGTTCCGTCAATCACGATGTCATAGTCCCGGATCAGGTCCATGACGTTCTTCGAATTCACCACCGTCTTGTGCTGAATGACGTTGCAGTCCGGATTCAGATCCTTCAGCCGCTTCGCCGACGCCGCGACCTTGTCCTCCCCCACGCTCGACACCCCGAACAGCACCTGCCGCTGAAGGTTCGACGGCGAGACCACGTCCACGTCCGCCAGCCCGATCGTCCCGATTCCCGCCGCCGCCAGGTACAGGCTGATCGGGCACCCCAGCCCCCCTGCCCCGACGCACAGCACCCGGGCATTGAGCAGCTTCTTCTGCCCCTCCATCCCCACCTCCGGCAAAATGAGGTGCCGCTTATAGCGGTTGATCTGCTCGGAATTGAGCTGGGAGACGGGGGCTTTCGAAGCAATGGCGGTCATTAGTCTACCTCTCGAGACGGTCGGCGCGGCCCATGCCACAAAAAGAAAAAGAACCATGCCGAAGCTGGCATGGCCTGTATGCGAACGCAGCGGAGCCCTTGGCGGACTTTCGCAAGTTGTGATGGACTGTAGGAAAGGCGTTGGGAGGCGTCAAGGGGGGGGGTCAACTCGCCCCCGGCTGGTGCGTAGAGTAACCTAGAGCGTCATCCGGAGTCCGCGCGATGCCCATTCGAGTCCAATGCCCCGCCTGTGGCGACGTCACGCACTTCGCCGACAACGACGCGGGTCTTGCGGTGGGATGCCTGGCGTGCGGGCGTCACTTCCGGGTGCCGGTGCCGGCGCCCAAGCCCGCCCATGTGCCCCCTCGCATCGTCGAGTCCTCGCCGCTGTTTGCGAATCTTGCGTCGACATTGCCCGCGGCGGCCTCTCCGGTCTGCGCCGCGCAGCAGCAACAGCAGCAGCAGACGGTTCCGCGCGCTGCCCGGCGTCGCCCGATCCGCCCGGCGGGGTCCAAGTCCCGATGGCGGACGTATGGGCTCTTCCTCGCGTTGGTCTGCGGTGCCGGCGTCGCGGTGGTGCTGATGATCCCGAAGCGCGATGCGAAGGGGGTCACAGCGATAGCGCAGAGTGCGACCCAGCCGTCTTCACGACCTACCACCAGTGCCGCGCCTGTACCTACGGATGGGCGTGTTGAGAATTTGCCGGCGGGGGGGGTGGTGTCGCTGGTGGATCTCCCGGCCCCTCTGGCACCCCGCAGCTATACGCCAGCTACCGCTCCGGTCGGTTTCGTCGGGTTGGAGGGGGTGGAGTGTAAGGGGAAGATCCTGATCGACAGTTATGATTCGGCCGCCGGGCCGTATGATGCGCAGACGGCGGGGGATCGGGCGCCGCTGGTAAGTAACGGCTCGATCCGGCTGGGCGGGGAGGGGTCGCGGTTCCGGTGCGTGGTGCACCCTGGGCCGGGGCATCGCGTCGAAATGTCGCATTCCCTGGCGCTGCCGCAACCGGCACAGCCGCTGGCGGCCCGGGTGGTGGCGCCACCTGTCCGGCTGGATCCGTTTGCACATGACTCGGCGAACGAGGATCTGCCCGAGCGGTATTATCGCAACGGGAACCTGCACCTGACCGGGGGTCGGACGCTGGCGCTGGCGTCGGGGGTTTATTATCTGAATGACGTCAGTCTGGACCCAACGTCCACGTTGCGGGCGGATGGGCCGGTGACGCTATTGGTTTCGGGGACGCTCACGCTGCAGGGGAGCATCGAGACGGCGAACAACCGTGCGGCCGAGTGCCGTTTCCGGGTGACGGGGAGCCGGCCGGTGACGATCGGGAACCGGGGGACGCTGGTGCTGGACCTGTACGCGCCGCAAAGCGCGTGTGACATCTCGGGGGATGGGAATGTGTTTGGCGCGGTGGTGGCCAGGAGTTTGCGCGTGACGGGTGGGCGGCGTTTACACTTCGATGAGGCGGTCGGGAAATAGGAAGCGGAAGACGTAACGCGTAAAGACGTAAAACATAAGAGGGGTGTGTGCGGCTACAATGCCGGCCGCGATGAGCACGACGACGACGACGCCTGCGACTGCGCCGCCTCCGCTGCTGGATTATCGTTCGGCGCCGGCGGGGGCGCCGAGTGAATTCGACCTTGAGCTGGCGTCGGAGCGGACGCGGTGGATCCGGCGACGGTTCCTCTGGTTCTGCGGGATCAACATCCTGATCACGCTGGGGCTGCTGGGGGTGCTGGCACGGAACATCGCGGCCTCGCCGCCGTTGGCGCGGTGGCTGAACGTTGTAGATTTCACGATCCTCCTTTGCGCGTATGGCGGGGCGATGGCGTACGTGTGGCGTCGGCGGCAATTCCCGCTGGCGGATCTGTTGCGGCTGGGGCTGTGGCTGACCGCGATTTTGCCACTCGTGTCGATCGTGTTCACGCGGTTGGACATGACGCTGAACCGGGGCGGTTACGACGACCTGGGCGGGAGGTTTTCGCCGGGGGCGTTGTGGGCGATGACGGCGCCGTGGTCGATCTTCGTGGACTACACGATCGCGTGCCTGTTCATCCCGTGGACGATGCGGGAGGCGCTGCGTCCGGCGGCGGTGCTGCTGGTGGCCAACGCGTTGATCGTGACGGGAGACCTGATCTTCAGCATCAGGCAGCCGGGCGCGCGACTGATCAGCGTGGCGTGCCTGGCGGCGTCGCCGCTGTCGATCCTGCCGGGGCTGTTGATCTGCTGGTGGCGGTTCAGCCGGTTTCGCAAGCGGTTCCGGCTGACGTTCGAATCGCTGGGGTATCGGAAGCTGCAGACGGAGCTGGCGGGGGCGCGGCGGCTGCACGAGTCGTCGCTGCCCCCGGCCAACCTGCACACGAGCGGCCCGGTGCGGCTGGCGTACGCGTACGAGCCGATGCGTCAGATCGGGGGGGACATCCTGTACGTGCACCCGACGGACCCGCCGGATGCGGCGCGGGTGTCGGTGGTGCTGATCGACGTGAACGGTCACGGAATCGCGGCGGCGCTGATGGCCAACCGGGTGATCGGGGAGACGCAGCGGTTGTTCGCGGAGAACCCGGACGCCTCGCCGGACCAGATCCTTTGCGCGCTGAACCGTTACGTTCGGCTGACGATGGCGAAGGACAGCGTGTTCGCGACGGCGCTGGTGCTGCGTGTGGACGCGGTCGCGGGCACGCTGGAGTACGCGAACGGGGGACACCCACCGGCGCTGTTGCGGCGAGCGGGCGAGGGGGAATGGGTGCGGCTCAATCCGGATACGTACCTGCTGGGGGTTCACGACGGCGAGGACTATTGCCCGGACTGTCATCGGCTGGCGTTCGGTCCGGGGGATGCGCTGCTGGCGTACACGGACGGCGCGACCGAGGCGCGGAACCCGTCGGGTGAGATGCTGACGATGGGAGGGTTGCAGGGTCTGCTGGCGCAGCTCGCGGGGGTGACGCCCCCGGAGCGGTGGCCACAGGCGCTGTTGCACCTGGTGGTGACGCATCGTCGAGCGCCGGCGGCGGATGACACGCTGCTGGTGAGCGTGCTGCGGGTGTGAACGGGGACCGGGCGCGCCACGCCACGGGCAACGGAGTACCGTTGCCCATGCCACCCATGAGGCGGCAGGCCTGCTGGTGAAGATGAGATTTCGGTGAGAAGGTCGGGTGGATCGGGCTCGATTTCATTCCGTTGCCGGACAAAATGATTGACAAGCCGGAGAAGCGTTCGTTACCGTCCGGCATTCGACTGCGGGAAACGTCGGAAAGACACCGTTCGCCTTGTCGTCCGTTTCACACAGCGCGCGCGTGCGGCGCGCGGTTACGCACCGCCGTCCGCCCGAGGGCTTTTGAGCGGCTTTCGCACATCCGGGAGGAACACGCATGTCTTGCCGCAGCACCGCCAGGGGGCTGGCGTCGCCGGTGGTTTGCGCCCTGTTCGTAGGTCTACTGGCCCCGCTGTTCTCGTCGGCGCAGCCGGTGGTCGTACGTGTGGTCTCGCGGATGCTGCACGGTGGGGCGGCGTTCGACGTCCCGCTGCCGCAGGGCGGCGCGGGCGGGATCGAGTGCCGTGCGGTGGCGGGCGGGCTGTCGATCGTCGTCTCGTTCGACCGCGCGGTGAGCGCGGGCAGCGCGGCGGTTTCGGGCGGCACGGCGACGGTGGGGGCGGTCACGTTCAATGCGACGGACATGACGATCCCGCTGACCGGGGTGACTAACGCCCAGGGGATCTCGCTTGCCCTGTCGAACGTCGCCGACACGCAGGGGGGCGTGCTGCCGGCGGCGGGGATCGCGTTCCGCGTGCTGGAGGGGGATGTGAACGGAAGCGGGTCGGTGACGGTGAGCGACGTGAACCTGGTCAAGCTGCGTTTCGGCGGCGCGGTGGACGGGGGGAGCTTTCACGCGGACCTGACGCGCGACAACGCGATCGGGACGGCGGACCTGAACCTGGTGAAGGCGCGGATCAACACGGCGGTGGGCGCCGGGCCGGCGCCCAACACGCCGCCGACGATCAGCAACATCGGAGATCAGAGCACGGCGGCCGGGGCGCCGACGACGGCGATCGCGTTCACGGTGGGTGACGGCGAGTCGGATCCGGGGGCGCTGTTCGTCTCGGCGACGTCGAGCGACGGGGCGCTGGTGCCGGCGAAGAACATCACGCTGGGGGGCAGCGGCGCCAACCGCACGATCACGCTGACACCGGGTGTGGACTCGAACAGTCAGCCGCTGACGGGGACGGCGACGATCGCGGTGAGCGTGTCGGACGGGATCATGGTGACCAACGACACGTTCCTGCTGACGGTGGGCGCGCCGCAGAAGGTTTACGTGGCGACGCTGCGGCCGGAGGACAGCGGGACGGTCACCGCCGGTTCGGGGTCGGCGCTGCTCATGGTGGATCCGGCGGAGACGCAGGCGACGCTGCGGTTCAATTACAGCAACCTGACGACGAACAAGGTGGCGGAGCACATCCACGGTCCGGCGGACCCGGGTCAGATCGCGGGGATCCTTTTCGACATCGACGCGGCGACGCCACAGGATGATGGGTCCTACCTGTGGACGTTCCAGCAGACGGGGAACACGAGCGTGCAGGACATCCGGGATGCGCTGCACGCGGGACGGCTGTACATCAATATCCACACGGCGAAGTATCCGGACGGGGAGATCCGGGGGCACTTCAACGTGGCGTCGGGATCGACGAACTTCAGCCCGCCGCCCCCACCGCCCCCGTTGCCGGGCGGGCAGCCGACGGACCAGGACGCGGCGCGGTTCCTGACCCAGGCGACGTTCGGCGCCGCGCCGGACGACACGACGGACGCCAGCCAGGCGAAACACACGATCGCCGCGGTCAAGCAGATGGGTTTCGACGCGTGGCTGAACGACCAGTTCAACACGCCGACCACGTCGATGAAGTCGATCATCGAGGCGCGGATCCAGCAATCGACACCGCTGTATCCGCTGGACGCCAGCAACATCACGGACGTTTGGTGGTTCCTGGCGTTGCGGTCGCCGGACCAGTTGCGCCAGCGCGTGGCGACGGCGCTGTCGGAGATCTTCGTGGTGTCGAAGGTGGAGGACGTGATCAGCGGGCAGCCGCTGGGACTGGCGAGCTATCACGACACGCTGGCGAACGGTGCGTTCGGGAACTTCCGCCAGCTTTTACGGGACGTGACGCTGCACCCGATCATGGGGCAGTACCTGAACATGCGGGGGAACAAGAAGCCGACGTCGCCGCTGTTTACGGCGCCCAACGAGAACTACGCGCGCGAGGTGCTGCAGCTCTTCTCGATCGGGCTGAACCAGATGCACCCGGACGGCACGCTCAAGCTGGACGCGACGGGGCTGCCGATCCCGACGTACGACCAGAACACGATCCAGAACTTCGCGCACGTGTTCACGGGTTGGGACACGGACCCGACGGTGTACACGTACTCGTTCTGGGACACGACGCTGGTGCCGCCGGGGTTGAACGCGGGCGGGAAGTCATCCTACGTCAGGGCGATGACGGTGCGCGCGAACAACCACTCGAACAACACCAAGACGCTGCTGAACGGTTTCGTGATCACCGGCAAGGCGAGTTATACGGCCGCCACGGCGACGGCGGAGCTGGACCAGGCGCTGGACAACATCTTCAACCATCCGAACGTCGGGCCGTTCATCTGCCGGCGGTTGATCCAGCGGCTGGTGACGTCGAACCCGACGCCGGGTTACATCTACCGCGTGTCGGAGGTGTTCCGGGACAACGGGCAGGGCGTGCGCGGGGACATGAAGGCGGTGGTGCGGGCGATCCTGACGGATTACGAGGCGCGGACGACTGATCTCCTGGGCAACGAGGGGTATGGGCGGTTGAAGGAGCCGCTGATCCGGGCGGCGCAGGTGATCCGGGCGTTTCACCCGGTCTCGAACGGCACGACGGCGCAGTACTGGAGGCTGGCGAGCACGGACACGGAGTTCCTGCAGACGGTGTATCGCTCACCGACGGTGTTCAACTTCTTCGAGCCGGATTACGTGATCTCGCTGAACCTGAACAACCCGCGGAACAACCAGGCGTACATCGAGGCGCTGGGGACGCCGGAGATGCAGATCATCAACGAGAACACGGCGATCAACATCGCGAACTTCATGAAGAAGGGGCTGATCGACGGTTCGGGCTTCAGCAGTTCGAGCGACGTGCGGCTGACGTTAACCAACGAGCAGAACCTGGGGACGCCGGCGACGCCGGACGCGCTGGTCGATTATCTGAACCGGATGCTGATGGCCAACGAGATGCCGGCGACGATGCAGACGACGTTGCGGGCGTATTACGCGAGCACGACGGACAAGGTCCGGCGCGCCCGCGGGCTGATCTACCTGATCGCGTCTTCGCCGCAGTTCGCGGTGCAGAAATGACCGGTCCGCAGGGCATTGCCCTGCGGCCATGGGGATTTGCGCGGGGTGATCTCGAAGTGGAGATGCCATGAGACGTCCGACCGATCGAGAGAAGGAATTGACGCGCCGGGACCTGTTCCGCCGGGCGGCGTGTGCGGCGGTGAGCTCGGTGGCGATCGCGTCGCAGGTGCGGGACCTGCGGCTGATCAACGCGGCGGTGGCGGACGCGATCGGGCCTGCGACGGATTACAAGGCGCTGGTCTGCATCTTCCTGTTCGGGGGGAACGACGCGAACAACTTCCTGGTGCAGACGGACACGGATCCGAACCCGACGCCCAGTTACGGGTACAACGCGTACGCGGCGGCGCGGAAGGACCTGTCGCTGCCGCTGGCAAGCCTGCTGCCGCTGATCGGCGGGGCGCCGATGGCGGACGGGCACACGTACGGACTGCACCCCAGTTGCACGGAGCTGGCGAGCCTCTTCAACGCGCAGAACAGCAACCTGGCGCTGCTGTGCAACGTGGGGACGTTGCTCTTCCCGATCACCCGCGCGCAGTATGTCGCGCGGAGCGTGGCGGTGCCGCCGCAGCTCTTCTCGCACAACGACCAGGTGATCCAGTGGCAGACGTCGATCCCGGATCGCGACTCGCGCACGGGGTGGTGCGGGCGGGTGGCGGACCTGGTCTACTCGATGAACGGTTCGAGCAAGGTGTCGATGTCGATCGCGCTGTCGGGGGTGAACACGCTGGAGGTGGGGAACATCGTCAGCGAATACAACGTGAGCTCGAGCGGGCCGGTGGGGCTGTCGAACATCAACAGCCCGGGGACCGAAGCCTACAACCTCAACCAGAAGCTGCAGGATTTGAATAATACGGCGCTGACGCCGGCGAGCCCGACGACGCCCCAGGAGAACCTGTACGAAGTCGGGTACGCGACCGTCACCAAGCGGGCGATCGACAATTTCGCGGCGATGAGCGGCGCGATCGCGCCGACGGTGGACCCGACCGGCGGGAGCTATTGGACGACGGCGTTCCCGAACACCTCGCTGGGCCGGCAGTTGAAGATGGCGGCGCGGATCATCGCCGGGCGGAAGAACCTGGGGCACGCGCGGCAGATCTTCTTCGTGTCGGTGGGCGGTTACGACCTGCACACGACGCAGTACGGGACGGCGGCGGCGCCGGACGACACGACCGTCGGGGCGCACGCGAACCTGCTGCGGGAGTTGAGCCAGTGCATCGGGGCGTTCACGGCTGCGATCGCGCAGCTTCGCACGTCGGGGGATGCCAACATCGCGCTGGGGGCGAGCGATTCGGTGGTGGGGTTTACCGCGTCGGACTTCAGCCGGACGTTTCCGGTCAACGGGGGGAAAGGGTCGGACCACGGTTGGGGCAACCATCACATCGTCTTCGGCGACGGCGTGCAGGGCGGGCGCCTCTACGGCACGTTTCCGACTTATCTGGTGGGCGGGCCGGACGACACGCAACTGGGGCGATGGATTCCCAAGACGTCGGTGGACGAGTACTCGGCGACGCTGGCGAAGTGGTTCGGCGTTCCGGCGACGAGCCTGAGCGCGATTTTCCCGAACCTGCCAAGGTTTGGTGATTACACGAGTAACGACCTGGGGTTCTTCACGCCGCCGGTGCAGGCGCCCACGCCCTCGGGCGGGGTATCGGCACCGGTGGTGCTGGCGCCGGTGTCGAAGCCCAAACCCAAGCCCGCGCCGGTAAAGCGGCCGGCGGCGCGCAAGTCGGGGTAGCGCGCGCGATTCGAGTAACGATTCTGCAATTTGTCGCGTACAATGCCGTCCTCCTTATGGAAGGTGATGGATGGCGCATGGGCGGATAACGGGTGTGGTCGTCGTGTTGCTGGTCTGTGTCCCCGTGATGCTTTGGGGAAAGGTCACGACGGCGCCGGCGACTCGCGCGGCCGTGGCGACGACCCGGGCGGGGGAGAAACTCTTCGATCCGGCGGCGCTGCACGTGGTGCATCTCAAGCTTTCCAAGGCTGCGTGGGAGCAGATGCAGCCGACGCGCAAGGGGCCGTTCTCGGGGTTGTTTGCGGCGAGCCGGCCGGTGAAGGCGGACGAGCCGAAGCAGGACAACCCGTTCGGGTATACGTATACGTATGTGCACGCCGCCATTGACTGCGACGGGGTGACGTGGAAGGACGTCGGGCTGCGGTTCAAGGGGAACTCGTCCTACATGGTGGGGCGGGAGATCAAGAAGCCGTTCAAGGTGGATCTGAACCGGTATGACCAAACGCAGTCGATCGACGGCCTGGCGGGTTTTAACCTGCACAACAACGCGATGGATCCGACGCTGATGCGGGAGGCGCTGTCGTACGGGTTCTTCGCCGACGCGGGCGTGCCCGCGCCGCGGGTGTCGAACGCGCTGGTCTACCTGAGCGTGCCGGGGGAGTACGAAAGGCGGCTGGCAGGGTTGTACGTGGTGGTCGAGGAGGTGGACAAGTCGTTCCTGCGGGACCGGTTCGGCACGGCGAAGGGGCTGCTCTTAAAGCCGGAGAATTGCTTTGATTTGCCGTATTTGGGTGAGGATTTCGAAAGATATCGGAAGATTTATCGACCCAAGACCGAGGCGACGCCGCGGACGGCAAGGCGCTTGATCGAATTCGTGAAGCTGATTCACGACGCGGACGATGGGACGTTCGCGAAGCGGATCGGCGAGTACCTGGACGTGGACGCGTTCCTGCGGTTCGTGGCGAGCAACGGGCTCTTGGCGAACATGGATTCGTTCCTGACGACCGGGCACAATTTTTACCTGTACGTGCACCCGGACACGCTGAAGATCCACTTCATCCCGTGGGATCTGAACCTGTCGCTGGGGACGTTTGACTGGCCGGGCACGCTGGCGGAGCAGGCGAACCTGAGCGTGTTGCAGCCCTACATCAAGGCCAATCACCTGATCGAGCGTGTGCTGGCGGTGCCGGCGTACGAGCGGGCATACCTGGCGGAGGTCGATCGGCTGACGCGAACGAGCTTTACGCCCAGGGCGATGGGTGGACGCGTGGAGATGATGCGATCGGTAATCGCGCGGGCGGAGAAGCAGGCGAACGTGCCACACAAGCCGTTGCCGGCGCGGGCGGGGCCGGAGCTGGACCCGACGGTGTTCATCGCGAAGCGCTACGAATCGGTGAGGGGGCAGTTGTCGGGGACGCGGGAGGGGTTTCTGCCGTACTGGGAGCGGGGGTTCTTCGGGGTGGGCAAGCCGCCGACGACGCGGCCGGTGATGCGGTTCAAGGTGGGGGCGACCGCGCCGGCGGGGAAGCAAGAAAAGCGTTGACTTGCATCATCGCGGGGCGAAAGATGGATGCAGGTTCATCCTCCGGGTCCGGCAGCAGCAGCAGCGTCATCAAGGAGACCCACCCATGAAGTCTGCATCCACCGGCGCCGTCGTCGTCATTCTTCTCGTCGGATTGTGCGCACGGGCGCCGGGGCAGGTGGTGCCGGTCGTGCCGATCGTCAATCAGCCTGCCGGGGTGTACGTGGATGCCGACGGCACGCTGCACGAGCGGCAGGTTGATGACAAGAACGAGCTGGCGGCGCAGCGGCTTCGCGCGAAGACGCTCAACCAGGCGGCGAGCGCCGCGTCGCCGCAGGCGCTGACGTACGTCTCGCTTGGAAAGCTCATTGCGGAATTGAAATCGCAAACGGGGGCGAAGCGGGAATTGCCGGAAAACGTGCGGTTCCTGGGCGGGTTGACGCAGGTGCGGTACGTGTTCGTGTTCCCCGAGGAGCACGACATCGTGATCGCCGGGGCGTCGGAGCCGATCGAATCGGCGGGGAAGACCGAGCCGACCGGCAAGGTGACGGGCCGGCCGGTCATGCACCTGGACGACCTGGTGACGGCGCTGCGGATGTCGGCGTCGGCGAACGGGCGGGCGCAGCCGTTCGGGTGCTCGCTCGACCCGCACCCGGACTCGCTCAACCGCGCCAACCAGGTGATGAAGGACCTGGCGCGCGCCAGCCGCGCCGAGCGGATGAAGGCGATGAAGGAGGCGATCGGCCCGCAGCAGGTGCGGAGCTTCGGCGCGCCCGACAACAGCCGGTTGATGTTCATCACGATCGCGGCGGACTACAAGCTCAAGCGGATGTGCCTGGGTCTGGAGCCGATCCCGGTGGCGGGGGTGGGCTCGCCGGTGGACAACAGCCGTGCGGCGGGAAACCGGTTCTGGTTCGAGGCTGACTACGCGCCGCTGCTGGTCTCGCCCGCGGGGGATGCGTACGAGCTGCGCGGCCAGCGGCTGGCGCTCAAGTGCGGCGCGTTCTCGTTCGACCAGAAGGGTGCGACCGAGACGTCGAAGCGGTTCGCGAAGGATTTTTCGGCGAAGATCCCGCAGCTCGCGACGATCGTGCCGCTCTTTGCGGATCTGCAGAACGTCGCGGACGTGTCGGTGTTGGCGGCGCTGATCCGGCGCGACGGGCTGGATCGGAAGGCGGGGTTGGACCTGGCGTGGCTGTTGTCGGATCAGAACTACCAATGCGCGGTGGTGCCGACGCCCAAGGCGGCGGAGACGCTGGTGAACTACACGAACGGGTCGCTGGTGGCGGGCGGGGTGGCGCTGGATCCGCGGCGGGTGGTGGCGGAGTCGAACCGGGAGACGGATCGCAAAGCGCTGGTCAGCGCGGCGAAGGATCGGCCGGGGTCGGACAACTGGTGGAAGACGCGTGGGGGGGGCGTGAAGGTGGGAGCGCGGTGAGCGCTCTGCCCCGACTTGTCAAGGCTTCCCATGCTTTTTTGAACGCGTGTCGCAGGATGTTGCCCCGATTGCATCCGGGGTGATGACGGCTACACTCTCGCCCGCCCGCGCGCGCTCCAACATTGCCGCGCGCGCGATGTACTGCAGTTGGGTCCACCGGCCAACGAGGGCGGGCTTGACCGCGAATCTTGACAGGAGCATTCATGTCCGCCGAACCGGCCTCACTCGACGCCTCGTCGTATCCACCACCACAACCGATGAGCGTCGTCCAGTGGCTGATCTGCATCATCGCGGCGATCGGGTTCGCGTTCGACATCTACGTGCTCCTGATGCTCCCGCTGATCATCAAGCCGGTGATGCTCGCGCTGGGCGGGTACGTGCCGGGCACGGCGGAGTACACGCACTGGGCGCGGCTGCTGTTCTTCCTGCCGGCGATCGTGGGCGGCATTTTCGGGCTTTTGGGTGGATACCTGACGGATCTGTTGGGACGGCGGCGGATCCTGACCGCGTCGATCGTGCTCTACGCCGTCTGCACGTTCCTGTCGGGATATGCCACGAGCCTTCCACAGCTTCTGGCGCTGCGGTGCGGCGTGTTCGTTGGCGTATGCGTGGAGTTCGTGGCCGCGGTGGCGTGGCTGGCGGAGCTGTTTCCCAATCCCAAGCAGCGCGAGACGGTGCTGGGGTACACGCAGGCGTTCTCGTCGTTCGGCGGGTTGATGATCGCGGGGATGAACTTCCTGGTGGCCTCGACGGCGACAAAGCTGCCGGCGATCCACGGGCTGCACGAGGGGTGGCGGTACACGCTGATGTCGGGCCTGATCCCGGCGATCCCGCTGATCCTGATCCGTCCGTTTTTGCCCGAGTCGCCGGCGTGGCAGCAGAAGAAGGCGGCCGGGACGCTGCGGCGGCCGAGCATCCTGGCGATCTTCAGCCCGGCGCTGTTGCGGACGACGATCGTGACGACGGTCGTCTTCGCGTCGAGCTACGGGCTGGCGTTCGGGGCGATCCAGCAGCTCCCGCAGATCCTGGGGGCGCCGGTCGGCGGTCACAAACAGATCGCCGAGT
>DATBFY010000663.1:0-3060 GCA_036558265.1 Tepidisphaeraceae bacterium
GCACCCGTAGCGTCCATCGTCATTCCCGGACGGCCGATCGAGGCCGGAAGTCGAGAAAACTTCGGTCGCGATGAGAGGCCAACGGGAAAGTGCTCTCGTCCGTGGCGTCTCTTGTGGAAACCCGAGCCGTTCGACGGAATCCGCGAAAGACGATGTGCGTGACGAGGTTCGGGAACCGGGTCGGGCGAGTAACACCGCCCACCCGCGGGCGTCCGGTAGGAGGCCGGCGACCCGAGTTTTGCCGAATGCCGTTCGCGTGCGGCAGATCCCGAGGGAAGGGACATGGAAGCATGAAAGCAGTCGTACTAGCCGGTGGTCAGGAGTTCGGGCAGTGCCCGCTTTCGCGGCAGTTGCCGCGGGCGCTCTGGCCGATGATCGACCGGCCCATCATCGAAAGCGTCTTGGCCACCCTGCGTGAGGCGGGGATCGGCCACATGGCGATCAGCGCCAACGGGCGCACCCACACGATCGCCGCCAAGCTGGGCTACAACCCCACCCCGGACGTCACGATCCACTATTCCGAAGACACGATGCCGCGCGGCGCCGCCGGCTGCATCAAGGACTGCGAGGACTGGCTCGGCAACGAGCGGTTCCTGGTCTGCCAGGGGACGAGCCTCTACCTGGGCGTTGATTTCGCGCACCTGCTCGAAGAGCACAAGAAGAGCGGCGCCGCGGTAACCGTCGCCGCGACCGTCCAGTCCAACGCCAACGATGACCTCGACCGGCAGATGCAGCTCAAGCCGGCCGGCCTCTACGTGTGCGAGCCCTCGGTCTTCCCGTTCATCAAGACCAAGGGCTACCAGGACATGAAGGAGCAGCTCATCCCGCGGCTGACGGAGAAGGGCCTGAAGGTCCAGGCCGTCCCGCTCACCGGCAAGGTGCTCACCGTCCGCAACGAGGAGTGGTACCTCAACGCGATGGTGGACCTGCTGAACGACCCGACCCATCGCAAGCAGTTCGTCGAGCACCTGCCTGCCAAGCTCCCGGGGATCTGGATTCACCCCTCGGCGTACGTGCATCCGCAGGCGCGGGTGATCGGGCCGGCGTATGTCGGGCCCGGCGCGAAAGTATTGGCGGACGCGGTCATCATCGGCCCGGCGGTGATCGGGGAGAACTGCGAGATCGCCTCCGACGCGGTCGTCCACGAGTCGATCCTGTGGAACGACGCGCGGGTCGGTCGCGGCGCCATGGTCGAGCAGGCGGTGGTCGCCGCCCGCGCCGCCGTGGCGTCCAACGTCGAGGTGCGCGGCTCGATCGTCCTGGACACCGCCCTCTCGTCCGCGGAGCGCACGAGCCTTTCGGGCAGCACGGACCTGTCGTCCGCCGAGCTCAGTGGAGAACGGTGGTGGCGGCGGCTGTGGAAGGGTTTCAAACCCCGCGCCGTTGTCCACGCCGAGTGAGACGCGCGCGGCGCGGTCGAGCTTACACAGCGCGTGATTTGCGGGTGGAAACCGTTAACGAAGCGCGGCACACTATTGCACAGGGAACGATTCGCACAGAACCATGAACCTTCGGTCGGGGCGGTTTCGCTGGTGACTCGCGTCCGATTGCAACCCATTGCGAGGCGCATCGATGAGTGACAATCGGAGTCTTCAACGAGCGGACCAGGGCCGTCGTGCGGGCGCGATCATGACGCCCCAGGGCCCGGCCATCATCCAGGTCATCGACATCCCGTCGGGCGGCGGCGGCCTTGGGTATGCCGGCCCCGCCACGCCCGCCCGAAAGCCGGGCGGCATCAACATCCTCGGGGCGATCCTCCGCCGGTGGTGGCTGGTCCTCATCGTTACCGTGTTGATCGGCGGCGCCGGGATCTACGCCGGCAACAACTTCGTCAAACCCGTCTACATCGCCCACGCGAAGGTTTCCTGGATCGACCGCACCGGCGGCGACGGCCAGGGCACCCAGCGCCTGATCTCCCAGGCGACCGACGTCCTGACCAGCCTTCAGATCCCCGTCCTGGTCGCCAAAGACCCCGACGTGCAGCGCTCCTGCGCGTGGCTGTCCCAGGGCCGCGACCTGGACGATCCGGCCGTCCAGGCCGACGTGATCAAGAAGCTCAAGGACACCGCGATCGCCGACAGCTCCAAGGCTTTCCAGACCGTCGATCTCCAGGTCACCCGCAAGGATCCCAACGAGGCGGCGGTCCTCGCCAACGCCTTCGCCCGCGCGTTCGTCCAGTGGTGCATCAATCAGCTAAACGGCGACCTGCAGACCCAGATCGCCCAGGCCGACGAAGCCGTCAAGAACGCGATCGCCCTCAAGGGCGCCCTGAGCATCCAGAAGACCACCCTCATGGTCGACAACAAGATCGACCAGGACGCCCTCAAGCAGACCAACGCGATGGCCATGGCCACCAAGGTCATGGACGACCAGATCCAGGCCAAGGTCAAGCTCGCCGCCGCCGAGGCCAAGCTCCTGGAGATCCAGAACTCCGGCATCCGCCGCCCCGACCAGGAACTGCAGGCCATCAAGATGGTCGAGGACGAGAAGCTCAAGGACAACGTCCTTCAGACCTACAACGCGCAGCTCGTCGCCGCCATCGGCAACCTCCAGCAGGAGATGGCGATCAAGACCGAGGCCCATCCCGACGTCAAGCGCGCCCAGGACCAGGTCACCCGGATGAAGGCCAAGGTCCTCGAGCGCGAGACCGAGATCGCCTCGATCATCCGCGAGAAGATCGACCGCCAGTTCCGCCTGACCGACGCCAAGACCGTCGAGGAGGCCAAGGAGGCCGTCAAGCAGGCCCAGGCCATGCTCGACCTCTACAACAAGCAGCTCGCCGAGCTCGACGAGCGGACCAAGAAGCTGGTCTCGATCAAGAACCAAATCCAGGCGCTCGACGACCGCATCACCCTGGTCAGCCGCGATTACGAGTCCAACTACCAGGCGCTGCAGCAGCTCAAGAACGTCGAGACCTCGATCAAGCTCAACAGCGGGATCAAGATCGCCGAGTACGCCGTCCCCCCCGAGCTGCCCGACCAGGACAAGCGCGTGAAGGTGCAGGCCGCCGGCATGGTTGGCGGGCTGTTCCTGGGCATGCTGCTGGCGCTGCTGGTAGAC
>DATBFY010000664.1:0-37873 GCA_036558265.1 Tepidisphaeraceae bacterium
ATCGAGCCTGAGTTGAACGTCGCGATGATCCTCAAGGACGGCCGATCGCTGCAATGGTGGACGGACTTCGAGAAGACCGCCGAGTCGTTCGCCCGTTTCAGCCCGAAGGACGCCGCCATCCTCCGCCGCTGGCGCGACGACTTCCTCCCGGTCGTGCAGAAGATCCTGATCCCCGAAAGCCGCTCGCCGCCGATCCCCGCCGAGCGCCGTCGGGCGCTCCTGGAGCGCAGCCCCGAAGGCCGGCGGCTGCTTGCCGCCAGCGCGCTCTCGCCCCTGGAGTTCGTCGAGCGCGAATTCGAAAGCCCCGTCATCCGCGCCGGGCTGCTCTTCTTCAACGGCCTGCGCGAGGTGGACCTGCGCTGCCGCGGCTTCGGACACCACATCGCCGCCTTGCTGGCCAGCTCCGGCAAGGCGCAGATGTGCCGGGGCGGCTCGGCCGCGCTCGCCAAGGCACTGGTCAGGGCCGTCGAAGATGCAGGCGGCGAGATCCTCCTCAACACCAGCCCGCGACGCATCCTGGTCGAGCACGAGCGGGCGATCGGCGTCGCAACCACCGATGGTTCGATCTTCAAAGCCCGGCACTTCGTAGCCTCGGGCTTGAACCCGCGACAGACGTTCCTCGATCTGGTCGATGACGATCTCTTACCGAGCTCCTGGCGCGAGAAAGCCCGGCAATTCAAGTTCAACCAGATCGCCCCGCTCTTCGCGCTGCACCTCAACCTGAACCAGGCTCCGCGCTACACCGCGGCCGAGCAATCGCCGGAGCTCACCCGCGCGTTCATGGTGATCCTCGGCCTCGACCACAACTCACAATACGCGGACATCGTCGCCCACCACGAGGCCGGCACGGTCCCGCCGACGGTTATGTGGGGAAGCTGCCCCACCCAGTTTGACCCATCCCAGGCGCCGGCGGGCGGCCACACGGCCTTCATGTGGGAAAAGCTCCCCTACCATCTGAACGGCGACGCGAAGAACTGGGACACTCAGAAGGTGACGCACGCCCGCGACATGCTGAGCATCTGGACCCGGTACGCTCCCAACCTGGCCGACGGCCTGCTCGAGGGGTTCGCCCAAAGCCCGCTCGACACCGAGCGCACCCTGCCCAACATGCATGAAGGCGACCTGCTCGTCGGCGCCTTCACCCACGGCCAGATCGGCCACGACCGCCCCTTCCCCGGAGCCGGCCATTACCGCGGCCACCTTAAGGGGCTCTACCTCTGCGGCTCCAGCTCCCACCCCGGCGGCAACATCACCGGCCTCCCCGGCTACAACTGCGCCCAAACCATCCTCGCCGACCTGGGCCTTCCCGCCCCCTGGGCCCCGCCACCGGCCAAGAAGCTGCTTGAAGAAATGTGATCCCCACCAGCGCGCGACTGCCGACCGCCCACCGCCTGCTGCCCACTCATTTCAGGGTGACCGACGGGGCTCGAACCCGCGACCCCAAGGACCACAACCTTGTGCTCTACCAACTGAGCTACGGCCACCGACTACCCCCGCGTTTTTACCGCCTTTGAAGCCCGTGTCAATACGACCGGGCGGGCCGGGCCGTTCCACGCCGCGTCACCCGGCGGATGAGGGTTCCATGAGAGGCCCCGTCCGCATCGTCGGCATTTACCAGAACTTAGTTAAGAATCAGGCCCAACCCATCTTGACAGCCGAAATAGCGCTAAATACCCTCTGCCAAACCTCGGCGGACTCGTCTACAATACCCGACGGGTCCGCAAGGGTCGGATGGACCGGACCCTCTCGCCGAACGTATAACCTACACGATGGCCAACGACGACAATGGCGCCACGGGACTCACGACCAGCCTCGACACGGAGGTGGGCAAGGTCGTTGTCGATATGGGGCTGGCGACCCGCACCGAGATCGATTTCTGTCGCGAGCAGCAGAAGCAATCCTCCGATCCCAACCAGCGGTCGCTGGCCGATCTGTTGGTGGATAATCAGTTTATTACCGCGAACCAGGCCAAACGGATCCGCAAAAGCCTGGAAGAACGCAAGAATTCCCAGATTCCGGGGTATACGCTGATCAGCAAGCTGGGCAAGGGGGCGATGGCCACGGTCTACAAGGCCCGCCAGAACAACCTCGACCGCATCGTGGCGATCAAGGTGCTGCCCAAGCGTTTGAGCGAGAATCCCGAGTTCGTGGACCGGTTTTACAAGGAGGGGAAGGCCGCGGCACGGTTGTCGCACAACAACGTCGTGCAGGCGATCGACGTGGGTTGCGCTCCGGAGGGGTACCACTACTTCGTCATGGAGTATGTGGAAGGCCAGACGCTCTACGACATCATGCAGCCGCCGCCGGTGGGCGAGGGGCGCACCTTCTCCGAGGCCGAAGCGCTGGACGTGATGATCCAGATGGCCGACGCCCTGGCGCACGCGCATCAGCGGAACCTGATCCACCGCGACGTTAAGCCCAAGAACATCCTGCTGACCAAGGAAGGCGTCGCGAAGCTCACCGACCTGGGTCTTGCGCGAGCCGTTGACGACAAGCTCGCGGCCGAGAGCGAGGCCGGAAAGGCCTACGGCACCCCCTATTACATCTCGCCCGAGCAGATCCGTGGCGACGTGGATATCGACTTCCGCGCCGACATCTACTCGCTGGGCGCGACGATGTACCACCTGGTCACCGGCAAACCCCCCTTCGACGGTGAGACCCCGTCGGCGGTGATGCACAAGCACCTCAAGCAGCCGCTCACTCCCGCGGATCACGTCAACACGGCGCTATCGGCCGGCGTCGGCGAGATCATCGATATCGCGATGGCCAAGAACCGCGAGGAGCGCTACCAGTCGGTCGAGGACATGCTGGAGGACCTCCAGGCCGTCCGCCGCGGCGAACCCCCGACCCACGCCAAGCGGGCCGTGCACCTGGAGGGTCTGGAGCGTCTCGAGGAGACCGGCAAGACCGTAGACATCGCCCCGGCGTCCTCCTCATCTCGCTCGCCCTGGTCCAACCCGATGACGCTGACGATCCTGGGCGTGGCGGCGCTGTCGGTGCTGCTGAACGTGATCCTGCTGATCCTTTACGCGAACAAGTAGCGATCGCGCGAAATTGCGGGGAGCCGGCGCGGGGAAATTCCTTGAAATTCCGAGCGCCCGGTCCGAGACTGCTTGCCAGCATTTCCGTTCTTCGCACGCAAGGAGGATCCGCATGCCCGCACCCCGCTGGCGAGTCGTCGCCGTAGTTGTGGTCATCGCGCTGGCCGGATACTTCGTGGTCTGGTGGCAGTTGAGCCGTCCGACGCCGATCAGTCACCGCTTGCCCGTCGGGCACCTGGTTCAGTCGTCGCCGGCCACCTCTGTCGCGGCCGCAACGACCGCGCCATCGACCTCGGCGCGGGCGCGGCCGCAGGCGTTCGTCCCACCCAAGCCCCCGCCCCTCAAACCCGCAACGCTCGACCTCGACGAGAAGGAGATCGCGTCGCTGATCAACGACATGGGCGGCGCCGACTTCGCCGTGCGCGAGGCCGCCGCCCAGAAACTCAAGAAGCTCGGTCCCGAGCGCGTTCCGGCACTCGGGCGCTTCCGCGACAACGACGACCCAGAGATCGCAACCCGCGTCAACGCAGTCATCCGGAGTTTCGACTGGATGAACCATGGCGCCGTCGTGGTCGAGATGGTTGCCGGGTCACAAGGCGCGCGGCTGGGGATCCTGCCCGGCGATGTGATCGTGAAGATCAACGACACGCCGGTCATGGGCCGGGCGACCGTCGCGAAGGTCACGCCCGATCAGCCGCGCACCCTCTACGTCTGGCGTGCCGGGCGGATCTACTCGGTAAAGGTTGCCGGCGGGTCGGTCGGCGTCTACCTGGGGGACTGGGATCTTGCCAAGGGCGGCAACGACCAGGCGCGCGGGCTCGCCCAGTTCGCGCGTGAGCAGACCGGCGGCGGCAGCCCCGACACCGCCGAGGCCTACCGCCGACTTCGCGCCGCGCGTGACGCTGGCATGACCGACCGCTGGAGCTGCGGACTGCTGGCGTGCCTGGCGGCCCAGCAGCTCGATCACAAGGTCGCGATGGCGTCTTATCGGCTCTTCCGCGGCAGCGACGGCACGTGCGACCTGACCCACCGCGCGGTCGAGATGCCTTTCCATGGGCTGCCCTTCAATAGCCCCCACTCCGCCTTCCTGCTGGAGCGCTTCCGCGCCGAGCCCTGGTCGCCATTGCTCTACCACGAGTTGGAAGACTGGTTCTGCCGCGCGGGACGCAACTACCCGATGCTCAAGGAGGTCATCGGCCAGCCCTGGCAAGCGGCGCAGTCCATCAACGTGGACCTGCGCCGCTTCGACGCCGAAGCCCGGCTGAAGGTGGACATCGCCGAACACCGCTGGGCCGACGCCCTGCGCGATTACGACAACAGTCCGGATTTCCTGTGGCAATCCGATTGGCGGCACGGCTGCGCAATCAGCGCGGCGATTCACGCCGGACGGGTGGACAAGGCGGTCGACGTCGCCGCCCGACTCCTCGAACACCTCCGCACTGAAACCAACCTGTCTCCGATCAGCGGGGACGTCTGGTACGCGATCAACGCGGCGGGGGCAGCCGGGGACGTGAAGGGGATCGAGCGGTTGAGCGGCCTGATCCACGCTCTGGACGCCAATACCCAGGCCCACCTGGTGGACGACCGTTCGCTGGAGATGTCGCAGAACGTCGGCGCGGCCGAGTACACGCTCCGCCTGCTGGCCGAGTTTGCCCGGATCCCCAATCGTCAGAACGCCCGGACGGTCTACTTCGGCCTGCTCGCCGCCTCCCCGACGACGACGGCGGAGAAGTTCCGCCAGGCCTGGGACCAGCGGGTGACCGGGAAGAACGAGAGCTTCCTCGTGGATCTGGCCGGGGTCGATGGCTTCCTCCGTTTTGGCGACTACGACCGCGCCCGGACGGCCTGGGACGGTTACCTGAAGGCCCGCCCCTACAAGGAACCACCGCCCAAGGGGGTCGTGCAAACGATCGAGTTCGCCACCCAAAACGCCAAACGACTTCAAACCGACTGGTCCGACCTTCGCGGGATGCTGCAAGTCCGCGACGGCGGCGAAAAAGACACGCATTGGGTACTGCGCTGGGACGGGGCGGTGCTTTTCGTGGATGCGGCGGGGAAGGTGCGACAGTACCCAGGCCTGCCACCTCCCGCGATGCCCCTGCGTGCCACCGAAACGTACCTGATCGTCGGCGAGCGGTCGGTCTGGTGCCGCTTTCCTTACCCGCAGCTCGAGTCACCGGTCGTGTTCAACATGCACATCCCGAATCCGCCGTACGTGCTCGACACGCGCGCCGGGCGCTGGATAAACGCCTACACGACGGACGTGGACGTGGATTGGGGCATGGGCGGTCGGCGGGAGGCGCTGGCGGTGGCGGTGATGCGGTACGTCAATAAGACTTACCCCCTGCCGGCGGGTGAGGCGCCGCGGCGATACATGCTGAAGAACGACGGCGACTTCTGGTTGGAGGGGAACCTGCGCGTCCGGTGCAGCCCGAGCACGGGGGAGATCACGGACCTGTCGGCCGAGGTCGGCAAGGCCGCGGGACTATCGAGGCCGGCAGAGATCTATGATATCGGCGGCGATCGGAGCGGTTTGATCCTGGTGCTCAGCGACGTCGGGCTGTTCCAAATGGACCGCGACGAGGTTCGCCGGGTCGAGTTGCCGGGGCTGAAAGAGCAGAACGTCCACCTCTGCTACATGGATTTCCAGGCGTACTACGGATTTCAGCACGCGGGCAGGCTGATCGGCGTTGCGCCCCAGGATGGGGGACAGGTGTTCGAGCTGATGCCGGACCGGACGGTCCGCGCGACGACGGGATTTTGCGGTCTGGGTCCGCAGGATTGGTTCGCCTCGGAATTCACGCTGGCGCGATGGGGATCGAGCCTGGCGCTGGCGGACCTGATCCAGGGCATCTACCTGAAGCGCGTGGCGGGCGAGCAGAAATGACAGGCGCGTGCGGTTACTCGGGTCGGGTGGGCTCCTCGTCCTCGGGACGGTCGTGGAGTTGGCTGGGATGGGGCTCGGTTTCCGGGGATTCGGGAAAGAGGCGTTTTCGATCCTCTTCGATATCGCCGCGATCGGTGACGGCATCATCGGCCGCCATGCCGGTCTCGGCGTCGGGAACGCCTGTGGCGTTGCCGGCGCCGCTGTTGGCGTCGGACGCGCCCGGGCCGCCGCCGATTCGGTCACGGTCTTCGTCGCTGGTCAGATCCCAGTCGGATTTATCCTTGGCCATGTGGTGGGGCCTCCGTGGTTGGGTGCGAAAGGTCGAGCGTAACGCGGGCGGATGCGCATGGGAGGGGGGAAAATGGGTCAAGGGGTTCAGGGTTCAGGAGCGTAGACCGGCGGCGGGTTCGCTCTACAATCGCCGGCCATGAGCACACGCGTGGCGTTTATCGGGATGGGGATCATGGGGCTGCCGATGGCGGGGCACCTGCTGGCCGCGGGGCATCGGGTGACGGTGAACACTCGGACCAAAGCCAAGGCCGAGCCGATCCTGGCGAAGGGGGCGGCATGGGCGGATTCGCCTCGCCAGGCGGCGGACGGGGCCGAAGTCGTCTTCGTCTGCGTGACCGATACGCCGGACGTAAAAGACGTGCTGCTCGCGGATGATGGCGTGATCGTGGCGGCGCGCGACGGGATGATCGTGGTCGATCATTCGACAATCTCGCCGTCGGCGACGCGGGAGATGGCGGGCGAGCTGGCGAAGAAGGGGGCGACGCTGCTGGACGCGCCGGTGTCGGGCGGGGATGTCGGCGCGCGAAACGCGACGCTGTCGATCATGGTGGGCGGGGATGAGGCGGCGTTCCGGAAGGTCGAGCCGCTCCTGAAAACGATGGGCAAGACGATCACCCACTGCGGGCCCAGCGGCACGGGGCAGTTGACCAAGCTGGTGAACCAGATCCTGGTTTCGGTGACGAACCTGGCGGTGTCGGAGGCGCTCGTGTTCGCGCGCAAGAACGGGTTGGACGCACAGCGGACGCTTGAAGCGGTCGGCGGCGGGGCCGCGGGGTCGTGGCAGCTCGCGAATTTGGGGCCGCGAATGCTCAAGGGAGACTTCGCCCCCGGCTTCATGATCGACCTGCAGCAGAAGGATCTGAGGTTGGTGCTGGAGGCGGCGGGGCTGGCGAAGACGCCGCTGCCGGCGCTGGCGCTGGTGCATCAGTTGTTCACCAGCGCGCAGGCGGCCGGCAAAGGGCGGGAGGGGACGCAGGCATTGTTTTCCGTGATTGAAAAGTTGTCGAAGTAGCTTCTCTTAGGAGAGCGGTGGGTTGCGACGCGCCCCGTAGGCGGAGCGGCTAAGGATCGGTGTCGGAAGCCTGATTGGGTGGCATGGGCAAACTTGTTTGCCCGTGTTTTCGCGAGAAAACGCCACGGGCAATGGAGTACCATTGCCCATGCCACCCGGGTTCTGAAGCAGCGGCTAAACTGGACGCGGGGATTGAGAAGAAGTCACATCACGCTGAGTCCACCCGGTACAGGCCAAACTCCGGCGCGACGCAGTGGGTCGGCCGGCGGGGGTCGTAGAGGATCGCGATCGGGTCCATTTTGCGGGCGCGTTGCCAGGGGGCGAGCAGGTCCGTGCGGGTCTCGGTGCGGACGTTGAAGCCGTCGGCGGTCTGGAACGCGACGGTCAGGAAATGGGTCGCTCCGCGGCCGCTCGTCTTGCGCTTCGAGAGGATCGTCCCCGTCGCGGGCAGGCCGATCCTGTAGAGTCGGCGGACGCGCCACAGGCGGAGGTAGAACTCGCGGACCATCAGCAGGCAGACGCCGCACCAGAAGGTGCCGAACAGGCCGATCATGCCGACGCCCGCCCAGGCGGACGCGGTGGTGTCGATGACCTTGTGGAAGAGGATGACGGGGCCGATCGACAGCGTGTGGACGCGGGCGGTGTGGGGCGCTGCCTGGGTGCGCGTCAACGCGTTGTAGGTGTCTTTGCCGATCGTGCATTGGAGGTGGCGCGGGCGGCCGTTGAGGTCGTAGGTGCAGGCGACGTGATAGACCGGGCGGCCCCTGTTGTTGGCCGTGGTCCAGGCCCGATCGACCTGGGCGGCGAAATCGTTGCCCGCAAGCAGCCAGATGACGCCGCCGACGAACGCGCCGATGAGGCCAAAGCCGATCAGCACATGCGGGAGGGTGAAGAGGCGCGCGAGCATGAGCCCGGCCCAGGGGCGCATGCGGCGGCGGACCCGGCGGGCGGGCCGCCAGGGCTCGTGGGTCAGTGTTGATGCCGTCCCGGTGAGCCGCATCATTCCAATTCATACTTATCGGATGGAACGGCGGCCATTGTGAATGGCGGTCACCTTTGTACGTTCGCAGATGTTGGCGCGCCAATCCTGTTCTCGGATTGCGGGCCGGGCAAGGTCAGTCACACCGGTGCGGGCCCAGCTCGTAGATCACGCTGCGCTTGGGCTTGCGCGGGTCGTAGAGGATGGTCACGGCGTCGCCGGGCGTGGCCAATTGGTAGGATCTGGGGCTGACGTTCATCTCGCGTTCGCAGGGCCCTGCGTCGGGGTTTTCAAAGGCGTATCGGACGTAATAAGCGGTCGATTTGCCGCCGCGCCAATCGCGCTTGGAGACGATGCGACCTGCGACCGGGATGCCCGAGCGATAGAGGCGGCGGACGCGCCGCGGGGCGAGGTAGAGGATGTACACGAAGACGCTGAGCACGCCGTTCCAGAACGTCGCGAAGAACCAGACCATGCCGACCTTCGACCACGGGCTGCCGCCGGCTTCGATCACGCCATCGTACATCAGCGGGGGCGCGGAGCCGATCGAGCGGACGCGCAGCGTGGCGGGCGGCCCGCCCTTCGGGCGGTGGGCGGTCAACGTGCGATAAGTCCGCGCGGAGACGACCGCCTCGTCGTGACGGACCGCCCCGCCGGGGCCCAGCGGGTAGGCGTAGGCGACGCGGTAGGTGTAGCCGCCCTTGGATCGCCGGGTCGTCCACGTCCGCTCGACCCTTGCCTGGTGATCCGTGCCGAACGCGGCCCAGACGACGCTGAGCGGCATGGCCAACAGGAATCCCAACCCCACGATCATGTGCGGGAGTATGAAGAGGCGGACGCCCCAGAGCACACACCCCCGCGGTTCGCGATTTCGGATGCTGCGGTAGGGTGCGCGAAGCTCGAGCGGGATGGCGTAGGCGGACTTGGTCACGGTCAATCTTATTTGATCGACTCTTCGCGGCGAATGCCATTATGAACCTGTGCCACGGCTGTAACGCACCGGCTCTCTCCGCTTGCGTGCGCCGATCATTTCAAGCTCTTGAGCGTCTCGAGGTTGACCGCGTCCCACTCCCGGCCGTCGTCGGACTTGCCCTTGGCGGTCTCCAGGATCTTGGGCGTGTGGCGCCAGCGCTTGTCGCGCACGAGGGGTTTGAAGCCGTCGAGGCCGATTTGACCGCGGCCGATGTGCTCGTGGCGATCGACCCGGCTGCCCAGTTCCTTCTTCGAATCGTTCAGGTGGAAGACCTTGACGCGATCCAGGCCGACGGTGTGATCGACCTCCCTCATGAAGGCGGCGTACTTGCGGCCGCGGAAGTCGTAGCCGGCGGCGAAGAGGTGGGCGGTGTCGAGACAGACGGCCAGGCGCTGCGGGGCCTTGCAATGCTCGATAATCGTGGCGAGGTGTTCGAGGCGATGACCCAGGCAAGTCCCCTGGCCGGCGGTGATCTCCAGGCAGGTGACGACGGCGGCGGCGACGCCGTTCTGCCCGCGCCTGCGGGTTAGCGGGACCTGTTCGTGGACGATATCGAGCGCCTCGGCGACGCGTTTAAGGCCCGCCTCTTCGCCGCAGTCCATGTGGGCGCCGGGGTGGGTGACCAGGTACGGGATATGGAGGAGGATGCAGCGCTTGAGCTCTTCGATGAAGAGGTCGATGCTCATCCGCCAGAGGCGATCGTCGGGCGAGGCGAGGTTGATCAGGTAGCTGTCGTGGCTGACGGTGTGGGCGAAGTTGAGGCGGTCACAGTGGGCGCGCCAGTCAGCGATGGCGGCGTCTTCGAGGGGTTTGCACTTCCACTGCTGCTGGTTCTTGGTGAAGACCTGGACGGTGTCCATGCCGAGGGTTTCGGCGGCGAGGGCGGCGTTGTGCAGGCCGCCGGCGATGGAGAGGTGGGAGCCGAACATCGGCGGCGATGTTATCCGATCGTCACGCGCTTCCCAGCGGCGGCACGCGGCTTGGGCTTGGCCGCGGCGACCGGGTGGGCGTGCGAGGCCGTCGCCGGCTTGACCGCAGCTTGGGCGATCGCGCCGGACGCGGTCGGCGTGGGGCCGTTGTAGTTCTGTGCCAGCGCGACCAGGTCATCGAAGCTGACCCTGCCGTCGTAGGTGAAATCGCCCTGGTCCCAGTTGGCGTTCCCGCTCTGGTCGCCGTAATGCTGGGCGACGAGGACCAAATCGCTGAAATCGACGCGGCGGTCGAGGTTGGCGTCGCCCAGCAGCGCGTAGCGGACGAGCACCGTCTGCGGATCCAGGCCCGGAACGACACCGTCCGCGCTGTCGGCATAGCCGAGGTTGTGGGCAGCGTCGGCGGCGGAGGTGAATATATAGTGGGCGAAGATCTCCTTGCGGATCGACGTGAAGGGGTTGATGGCGGCGCTGTTGCCGCCGTAGTGAACCTGCAGCGCGTTGTCGGTCAGGTCGAGCTTGCCGCCGGCACCCAGGTTCAGGGATGCGCTGTTGACCGCGACGTTGCCGCCGCTGGCGAGCATTAACGTGCCGCCGGAGACGTCCAGCGATCTGAGGTTCTGGCCGGCGTTAACCTCGGCCCCGGTCGAAGACTCAAAGGAGATGCTCGACGGCTCGGTCGCCAGCGCCAGGGCGATGTTCCCCAGGCCGGCGTTGATCTCGTAAAAGCCGTTCTCGAGCTGCAGCCTGGCGATGTCGGCGTAGTGGAACTCGAAGTTCCAGTGGCTGATCAAGCCGGCGGTGACGTTGACCGGCATCGAGGGGATGTCGAATGGCGTCGTTTCCGGACCTTGCACGATGACGGAATTGCTGCCGGCCCCGCCGTGGAACTTGAGGTTGCCGTTGACGCCGTCGGCAGAGAATGGGCCGATCGGGCCGGTCTTGATCGAGTCGTTGCCGCCCTGGCCGTCCACGTTGATGACGGCGCCAGCCTGGCTCTTGTTGATCGTGATGGTGTCGTCGCCGGCGCCCGTGTTGAGGTTGAGCGTCGCGCCGCTGGTCGCCGAGAAGGTGACGAAGTTGTTCACCAGGAACGTGTTGCCGCCCGACCCACCGTTGACGGTGGCGGTCGGCGTGCCGACAGCCGTCCACGAGATGCGCCCCTGCGGCAGGCCGGCGCCCTGGAAGTCGAGGGTCATCATCGGCCCCGGCCCGGGCGGGAAGAGGGCGTTGAAGGTGAACTGGGCGGCATTGGCGTTCTTCGAGTCATCGACCGTGAGCGACGCCTGGCCCTTGGAGATGCCGGGATAAGCGAAGAGCGTGATCGGGCTGTCGATCCGCGCCAGCGAGCCGTTGCCGACGTTGACGGCGTCGTTGCCGTTGGCATTGGCAATCGTGGTGGACAGACCGCCGCGAAGGCTGTTGATCGTGACCGCGTCGTCACCGGTGCCGGTGGTAAGGCTGAGCATGTCCTGCGAGATGAGCAGCCCCGGCCCGCCGGGGGAGACGGGGTGCGAGACCACGCCGATCTGGATCTGCGCGGGCGCCACTCCGTCGATCTGCTCCTGGTCGCCGACGGTGGTCATGACGACCTGGCGGGCGGCGGTGTCGCCCGAATCGTCGATGGTGATCTGCGCGATGCCGTCGGCCGCGGGCCCGCCCTTGACGCCGTTCATGTTCAGGAGCGCCTTGACGTCCTGCACGCCGCTGTCGTCGCCGACGTTGATCGAGACGTAATCGTTGTAATGGACGGTGGTGGGGACGACCGTGGCCTGGACGTTGATCGTGTCATCGCCCTTGCTGCTGTTCACGAGGACCGAGTCCCACTGTCCCGGCGCATAGTCGGTCTGCTTGCCGTTGACGATCGTCCGGACGCCGCCGGCGGGCGTGACGCCCAACGTAATCATGTCGATGTCGGGCGTGTCGTTCACCACGAGGGCGGTCAGCAGGCGGCGGGTTTCCAGGAACTCGCAGACGGCTCGCGAGATGTGGCGGCGGCGGCTCGGACGACCATTCCGATTCGGGCGCAGCGGCGACATGGCATCCTCCTTCGTGAAGGTTGGACCACCGATGCGACAGCGCAAGGGACCAAGTGATACGGGTTCGACTTGACTCGCGCGCCGCAGAGCACACGAAGACACGGGCAAACGAGTTTGCCCATGCCACCCCGAGCAGCGTGGGAATCTCTTACGATCCGTATGACTTCGTCATTATACGCGCGGTCCCATGTGTCCCGAAACCCTTCGCGCGAATTTCCGCATCGTCCGAGCCAGCGGGAGGATGCGCCGCACCTTCGCGGGCAGCGGCGGGGGCGGGGGTTCGCCGTCCGTCAGGGCGACGGGCCGCTCGATGGCGTGGCGAAGCAGGCCCTCAAACTTCCACTGGGGGAGCCATTCCTCACCGTAGTTGCGGCTGGCATCCTTGACGGGGTTGCTGTCCACCAGCAGGAAGCCGCGCTCCTCCAGGTGCAGGAGCGTGCGGCCATAAGCGGCCTTACTGGCGTGACTGACGCGGTGAAAGCACGACTCGATCGACGCGTATGCCCCGATGTGGACGCCGAAGCACCCGCCGACGAGCCTGCCGTCCTGCCATGTCTCGTAGCTGTGCGCGAACCCCATCCGGTGAAGCTTGCAGAACCCCTCGATCAGTTCGGACACCAGCCACGTGCGCGGGCGATCCGCGCAGGCGCGGACGACCTCTTCAAAGGCCGCATCGAAGCGCAGCTCGAAGCGCCCGGCGAACACGTAACGGCGCTGGGACCTGGGGAAGGCGATGCTGGCGAGCAGGTGTACCCCGCGGTGCGACTGGCGGCGCAGCCACTCCACGCGGCTGCCCTCGCCGGCCGTATATCCCGGCATGTCGCCCAGCGCGTAGTGCGCGAGGATGTCGTACGGGTCGGCGAGGATGCGACGGGTGGAGGCCAGCAAGCGTCAACGCGTGGAGACGGCCGCATCGCGCGCGGTCTCGCCCGTGCGCACCCCCGCGCGCGCCTACGTCTGTCGCGACGCCTACGAAATGGGGGCGGCCGGTCGGCCGGGACGGTCGGGTCGTTCTCCATCCGGTTTATCGGCAATCGACGCCGGTGGGGTGACCGGCTGTGCCTCCGGGCCAGTCGGGGGCGATGATTGCGATGCGGCAGGTCCGCCGCCGATGACCTGAGGGGGCATTTCGGGCGGCAATTCGGGCGGTCGATACCACGGCATCCGCCGCACGGCCAGTCGCGTCGGCCACAGCAGCGGCAGGAGCGTGCGGATCTGCCAAGGCAGGCGCGGACAGGGTCGCCCGTCGGTGACCGACGGCGATTCCTTCAGGCATTCGAGGATCAACCGCTCGAACCGCCACTGCGGGATCCACTCCTCGCCGTAGTTGACCATGTGGTTGGCGACGCCGTTGGTGTCCACCACCTTGAACCCGCGCTTCTGGAGATGGAGCAGCGCCTGGCCGTAGGCCGCCTTGCTCGCGTTGCTGGCGCGGTGAAACATCGAGTCGCAGGAGATCATCGACCCCAGTTGCACGCCGAATCCGCCGCCGACGAGTTGGCCCCCGCTCCAGGCCTCGTAACTGTGCGCAAAGCCCATGCGGTGAAGGCCGACCAGGGCGCGGATCAGTTCGTCGGCGATCCACGTCTTGTGTTCGGCGTCGCGCGCGCGGTCGGCGCATCCACGCAGCACCTCCTCAAACGCCGTGTCGTAGCGGATCTCGAACTGCGGCGCGAAGATGTACCGCTTCTGCTTGCGCGGGAACGCGACCTTGTCCAGGAATTGCACGCCGCGATGACTGCCGCACGTCCAGTGCGTCGGACCGTCGTGGCCGTTGATCCAGTTGACCATCTGCCCGCGGACGTAGTGGTAGAGCGCGGCGACCGGGTCGTCGCCCACGCGGCCCGAGCGGATCATGTCCAGAAACCGGCGCATGCAAACCATCGTAGGCAGGTCACCTACGCCTTACTATTGGCATAATCCCCGGGAGGCTTGAGAAGACCACGAGTTGGGGCAAGCCCTCTCATTACGGTCGCGCGTTCGGGAGGGCGGCGGCGCGGCGTTTGGAATCCTCCAGACCCTTTTTGAACGCCTCGGGCGTCACCCAGTCCACGTGACCGTCGGCATAGAGCGCATTGGTGCCGTCCCCCTGCTCCAACGCCGCCTGGTCGTACGCGACGATGATCTGGTTGCCGTTCGGGGCGTTCATCGGGCTTTTCCCCCCGTAGTTGAGCAGGACGATGTCCTTAGCGTCCTTGGCGGGCCCAAACGGGCTCTTGAGGGCTTCGGGCGACAGGTCGTGGGTCTTGGTGAGCGTCGCCAGGTCAGGAGGGAACTTGCCCTTGTTGTCGTTGGCGTACATGATCGCCGCCTGGCCGATCTGCCGCAGGTTGGCGGCGCTGCGGGCGCGGTCGGCCGTGTCCTCCGCCGCGCTCAATGACGGGATCCCCAGGGCCAGCCACACCACCGGCGAGTCGATCCACGCCAGGGGCGAGAGGAGCGGGTTTGCGACCGTCCGGGTCTTTAGTATCCCGTCGGGTGTCGTCTTGACGTCCAGGGCGTCGGTCCCGACGTACCGCAGCAGCCGCTGCACCGACGGGAGCAGGTCCGCCCCGCCGGAGCCCGTCGCGGCGTCGTCGGCGTCGTGGAAACCGCCGCCAAAGCTGTTGACGATCGACAGGAACAACAGGCCGATCGGATACAGGTTCTTCGTCACCTCCGGGCCGGACGAGTAAAGCAAGGGCCCCGCGTTGCCCGTGCGCTTGCGCGCGGCGGCGAATTCCGGGTTGTCGAGCAGGCTGGGTCCGCCCTCCTTGATGTGCCGGATCTCGTCCTCCACGAGCTGCGGGTAGAGCGCCAGCACGAACTTGTCGTCCACGATCGCCCACGCCGGCGTGACGAACGAACCCCAGTGCCCGAACTCCATGAATTCCACGCGCACACCGTCGGCGTCCAACACGCGGAGCTGCACGTGCTCTCCGTCTCCGCCGCCGCCCAGCGTCTTGGCGATCATCCCGCGCAGCGTGCCGATCGTCTGCTTGAACTTGCCCGCGTCGCGGACGTTGGTCACCAGCGTCCAGCCGGTGAGCGCGAAGCCGCCCTGCGACGACGCGTTATAGATCACCCACTGGTCGCCCAGCGACGCCAGCGCCGCTTTGAGCGGCAATCCCATCCCCTCGGCCCCCTGCTCGACCTGGTCGAACGCCTGCTTGGCGTCGTTCCCGCCGATGTTAATTACGGACGCCTTGAGCTGGTCGTAACTCTTGGCCCAGTCGAACCGCACCGCCGCCGCGGCCATCGCGTCCGCCGGGATCACCTTCATCATCGCCTCGTCCACCGCCGGCTGCGCGATGAGCTGCAACAACCCCTTTGGCGCGCCGGTCGTACGGATCAGCGACCGCGTGACGAACTGCTTGTCCTCCACAACCGTCCGCTCCGCCATGCCCGTGACGTTATCCACGCCGATCTCGGTCAGCACCTTGTCCCAGTTGCGCAGCAGCACGTCCAGGTCGGGGTTGGCGTCCTTCTCGAGCAGCCGCCGCACCAGCGCCAGCGACACCCTGGTGTCCAGGTAGGTCGTGAACACGGCCCCCTCGCCACCCGGCACCTTGCCCAGCGCGTCCACGAAAGCCGGCGCGGACTTGAGGTTCGACTCGATGCGCCCCTTCACCAGTTTCGGGACGAAATCCTCGGCCTCATCCCCCAGGAACATCACGAACGTGTCCCCGACGAAACCCCATGTCAGTTGAGCTTTTCCCTCGCGATCGGGCTTGGAGTAGACCCAGGACTTCTCCAACTTCATCATCTTAAGCTTGTCGCCAAACCGCTCCTTCATCCTCAAGTGGATCGGCTTGAAGTGCTCCTCGAAGCTCTGGCGCTTGGCGCCCAGGTCGATCATCAGGACCGACTGCGGGTTGAAGCGCCGCGCCGTCTGCTTGAGCTCCAGGATCGCGAAGCACCCCTCGCACTGCGCCGCATCCATCAGGAGCTGCGGCAAATGAGGCGACAGCCGCTCGCCTCCTTCCATCCCATCGGGCATCCCCAGGATCAGGTCCTGGAACATCCGCCGCCACGGCCCCATGAACCGCTCGTCCGCCAGCATCTTTGCGGTCGCCGTCGTCTGCAGCGAGGCGTTGGGAGACCACCCCAGGTATACCATCGTGGATGCCGGCAACCGGTCCGCCAGGGGTTGCGCGCCCGCACCGATCGACCCTGACAACAGCATCGCCACGACGATGGGCAGTACCGCCGTGGCGCCCCCGGACGACCTGGTTCTGGGCATCATTTGCCGCCTTTCTTCATTATCTCGTCCTGTTTCTGCTTCGCGATCGCCTGCTCCGCCGCCTGCTTATAAAGGAACTCGACGTGGCCGTCGCCGAAGAGGAGGTTCACGCCCACTGCGTTGGGTCGAAACTTCTCGTGGGCCACGATGACGTTGGGCGGCGTCTGGTTGGTTTTGCCGGCGCCCAGGTACTCGTAATCGCTGTCCTTGCTGACCCAGGCCGCCAGCGCTTCCTTGTCCTGGTTGCGCGGCGCACGCGTGCGGGTCTCGGGGTTGACGAAGACGTCTATGGTGATGTCCTGCGTCAGGAGCAGCTCGCCCATCTCGGCCGGGTACTTGCCCTTGTTCTCGTTGGCGTACAAAAGCATCGCCTGTCCGATCATGCGCAGGTTGCTGGCGCTCTTGATGCGGTTGGCGTTGATGCGCGCCTTGGCGAGCGCGGGCAGCGCCACGCCCATGAAGATCGTCTGCTCCGCCGCCAGCGCCGGGCCCATCCCCCCCGCCGCCAGGATCTGGCTGCCCGGGAAGGGGCTGATCTCCTTGAAGTGATACCCGTCCTTATCCGGCCACGCGATGCCGGCGGCGGGCGTCACGTGGGGCAAGAGCTTGGTCAACGTCGGCATCGCCATCGCCGGCGTCTTGGCGCCGAAGAGGTCCGCC
The DNA here is from genome assembly GCA_036558265.1 of Tepidisphaeraceae bacterium. GTDB lineage: Bacteria > Planctomycetota > Phycisphaerae > Tepidisphaerales > Tepidisphaeraceae > RYN-433. The sequence goes on from DATBFY010000664.1 coordinate 17,034, forward strand.
ATTCCAAGGTACACCCGGGCCAGCATCAGGACTTCCTGATAGCCTTCCGTCGTCACCTTGGGCAGATCGGAGTAACTGATCGCGGTGACCGACCGACCTTCAGGCGTCAACCGCTTTCGCAACGCCACAAAATCCGGGTTGTCCAGGATCGACTTCCCACCCGATTTCACATGCTCGTAGGCCCCGCTGATCACCTGCGGATAAAGCCCCGCGTACAGCACCCCATCCTTGATCGCCCACGACGGCGCGACGAACGGAACGGCGAGGTAATGGATCGTCAGGTCCCCCTGCTGCACCGTGTTGAACGCGACCGTCACCGGCCCGCCCGCCATCCCCTCCTTCATCATCCCGTTGAGCAGTTTTTCCAATTGTCCCAGCGCCTGCTCGGCCTTGGCGGGCTCCTTCAGGCGGTTCACGACCGTCAACCCCAGGATTCCGCTCCCCCCCACCGCCGGGTTCGAATAGACGACCCATTCATCCCCCAGCGTGTCGAGGATGTCGCCCTGCAGGTCCATGCCGATCATCTGCTTGACCTGGTCGAGCCCGCCCTCGAAGTCCTGGCTGGTTGCCGGATCGATCTTACGCACCATCTCGCGCACGGTACCCAGCAGACCCCCCAGGTCGAAGTGCCCCGCGGCCGCCATCGTCGCCGTCGCCGGAATCGTCCGCAGCGCCTGGTCCGACAGCGGTTTTGCCTCCAGCAGGAACTTCACCAGCCCGCTGCGCGGCTCGGGTGATTCGAGGTACGCCTGGCTCGACCACTCCTTGGCGTCGAACCCCGCCCCCCAGGCGATGCGCTTGAGCGACTTGATCCCCAGCGCCTCCTTCACCGCCTCGATCGTCGGCTTCGCCTGTGCCGGAGCGAACTTCGCCGCGATCTGGTCGTGAAACGCCACGGCGGCGTCCACATCCAGGTAGAGCGCCGCCACCGGATCCTTGGCGACCTGTCCCATCGCCGCCACGAACTCCTTCCGCGCCGACAGCGCCGGCGCGGGTTTCTGCTTCGCACTCACCGCCATCGCGCCCAGGTTGATTACCACCAGCCCATCCTGCTCTTCGGGCAGCACGGGAAATGGCGGCGGGGGATCCATGTGCGCCACGCGCGTCCGCACCGCCTCCACCATCGCGCCGGCCTCCTTGCCTGCCTGGCAGATGATCGATACCCGCGGCAGCGGCGCGTCGGGGTTGGTCAGGTCCGCCCCGCCGAAGTAGATCGCCGTCGGGTGCCGCCACATCGGCCCGCCGACCGCCGACAGCAATCCCGTCCACGCCTCTGCGTCCTCGTCGCCGTGGCCCAGGTTCTCCAGCAGTCGCGGCATCGATTCGTTGATCAGTTCCGGCAGGCTCGACGCGTCGATCACCGCCTTTAAGTGCGATCCGGCGTAACCCGGACCCATCGACTCGGCGCCGCTCCAACCCACGTACAGGATCGCGTCCGCCGGCACCCGATCCGCCAGCGGCGGTTCTGCCGCCACCCGCAACGGCGCCGCCGACACCGCCAGCAGCGCCACGACCATGCCAACCCACAACCCGATGCAACGACCACCGATCCGCGTCATAACCCACCGGCGCCTTTCTTTCCGGCCTCTTGATCCTGGATCATCTTCCTCGCGTTGGGCATCATCTGGAATTCGACGTGCCCGTCACCGAACAGCATGTTCATCCCCTGCCCCCCGTGCGCGCCCGGCTTCTCGTACAACACGATCGTCTCCGGGCCCGCCGTGATGTTCATCCCCTTCCCAAGGTAGACGTAATCGCTGTGCACGTTCACCCAGTTCGCCTCTTCATTCTTGTTCGCGAATGCCGGCAATTCCGTCGTCTGCCCGGAGGGGCACGCGAATACCGCGGCCGTCAATTCTTCCGTCTTCACCAGTGTCCCCAGGTCCGGCGGATATTTCCCCTTGTTCTCGTTCGAGTACAGGAGGATTCCCTGCCCGATCTGCCGCATGTTCGACCCGCACTTCACCCGGTTGGCCGTCTCCCGCGCCCGGTTGAGCGAGGGCAGCAGGATGCTCACCAACAGCGCCTGTTGCGCCATCAGCACCTGCCCGCCGCCCCCGGCGGTGAACATCGTGCTCCCCGGGAACGGCTCGACGCTCTTCGCGTGCCACCCCGCCGCGTCCACCCAGCTCACGCTTCCTGCCGGCGCGAGGTGCGGCATGATCTTCCGCAGCGGCGGGAGCAGCATCGCCGGGCTGTCGGCGCCGAACATGTCCGCCATCCCCACGTAGATCCGCAACACCATCAGGATCTGCTGGTACGCCTCGGGCGCGCTCTTGGGCAGGTTGGCGAACGTGAACCCGCTCGCGTTGGGCACGTTGCCCAGGCGCTTGCGCACGGCCACGAAATCTTCGTTGTCCAGGATCGATTTCCCCCCCTCGCTCACCTGCTCCACCCCCCCCTGCACCACCTGCGGGTAAAGTCCCAGGTACAGGTTCCCGTGATCCACCGACCACGTCGGCGAGACGAACGGGATCGCGAACTCGTGCAGCGTCGCGCCTCCCGCGATCTTCTCCTCCTTGAACTGCACCGTCATCCCGTTCTCCGCCATGGCCTGTTGCAACAACCCGTTGGCCGTCCCCTCTAGTTTGGTCAGCGACGCCTCGAGCTTACTGGCGTCCTTGGCCTTGTTGACCAGCGAGAAGCCCAGCAACCCCTCGCCCGCGGCCATCGGATCGACGTAAACCGCCCAGTCTTCCCCCAGCACGTCGAACAGGTCGGTCTGGAGGTCTAATCCGATCATCTGCTTGATCTGCGCAAATCCGTTTTCGACCTCCTGCCCCGCGTTCGGATCGAATTGCGCGATCGCCTGGCGGATGCCCCGCACCAGCCCGCCCAGGTCGAACTTCCCCGCCGCCGCAACCGTCGCCGTCTGAGGGATCGCTTTCACGATCTCGTCGCTGAGCGGCCTGGCGTCGAACATCCCCGGGATCGCCCCCCGGCGCGGCGCCGGCGCATCCACGAACGCCTGCCCCATCCAGTCCCGCTGGTCGAAACCGGCCGTCCAGATGAAACGGCGCACTCCCTCCAACCCGAGGATCTGCTTCGCTTTGGCCCAGGTCGGCCCCTGCGGCGCGTTGGCCATCATCTGGTCCGCCAGCTTCACGATGCCTTCCACATCGATATAGACGGCGGCCACCGGTTGTTTTTGCACCTGGGCCAGCGCCGATTGGAACTTAGTGGCGGTTTGGAGCGCGGCGGCGGGCTTCTGGGCAGCGCCCCACCCTTTCGCGCCCGCGGCGATCGCCACCACCCCCCCCTGCTCCTCTACCTTGATCTCGAAGGGCGGCGTCGCGTTGGCCATCACCTGCTTCAATTGTGCGGCCAAAGCCGGGCCCTCGGCTCCGGCATCACAGACCAAGGCGATCTTCGGCACGGGCCCCGCGTTTGGATCGATGTCCAGCCCCCCGAAATAGAAGGCTGTCGGGTGCCGCCACATCGGCCCGCCAATTGCCGACGCCAGGGCCGCGAACTTCCGCGCTTCCGGGGCCTTGGCGCCCAGCTTCTGCATCAACCGCGGCAAGGACACATTGACCAGTTCAGAAAACTTCGACTCCTTCAGCACCGCTTCCAGGTGCGATCCCGCGTAGCCCGGCCCCATCGAGTCCGCCCCGCTCCAACCGACGTAGACCAGCGCGTCCGCCGGCACCCGATCCGCCAGGGGCTGAGCCTCGACGCGCGAGACCAGGCCGAGCACCACCAGCATTGCCGTAACAATCGATGACCGCATGAGTCCTCCCTCACGTGAAAGTGTGTATGGCCGCTCACGTTACCGATCGGGAGCCGCAATTCAAGCGTGAAGTCAGGAGCCACCAAACGCCAGGTCACTTCCCGATGCAGAACTCCGAAAAGATCCGCCCCAGCAGATCGTCCGGAGATACCGCCCCGACGATTCCGCCCAGCGCGTCCAGTGCTTCTCTGAGCTCCAGCGCGACGACTTCGCTGCCGGCGTCGATGGCCGACGTCACCCGCCCCAGCGCGTCCGTGGCCTGTTCGATCGCGCGCACGTGCCGTGCGTTCAGGGCCAAACCCGCGCCACCCCCGTCCGGGCCGAAGGCCAGCTCGTCCAGGCGCGCCCGCAGGTCGTCCATCCCTTCACCGGTGATGGCGGACACGCCGTCCACATCCTTCTGCAGGTCGACTTTACTCTTCACGACCAGGTCCGGGAGACGAGGCATGTCCAGTGGCTTTGCGCCTGCGGTGACGTCTTGGACCACAACGACCAGGTCGGCGGCGTGCAGTTCACGCAGCGCTTGTTCGCGCATTTGCCGTGGGATTTCCCCATCCGCCGTGTCTTCCAACCCGGCGACATCGACGATCCGCACGGTGCCGCGCTTGAGCCGCACTTCCGCCCAGATCGCATCCCTTGTCGTGCCCGCGACGTCCGACACCACCGCTCGATGGGTGCCGGCCAGCGCGTTGAGGAGGGTGCTCTTGCCGGCATTGGGCCGGCCGACCAGGACGATGCGCGGCTCGTGGGCGAGGCGTTCGAAGCGGGGGCTGTCATGAATGAGGGCGCGCAAATCATTCAAGGCCTGGTCGCAGCGCTGACGGACCTGGTCGGCGGAGATGAAGGTGATGTCTTCGTCGGTGAAGTCGATTCCAACTTCCACCAGCGCAAGGGCTTGCGCGACGGAATCGGTGACGGGGGATAATCGGCGAGCGAGCTCGCCCGCTAAAAGCTGGCGGGCGGCGCGGGCTTCACGCTCGCTTTGCGCGGCGATCGTCGCCGCAACTCCTTCCGCCTGCGTTAAGTCCATGCGGCCATTGAAGTAGGCCCGGGCGGTGAACTCGCCGGCCTCCGCCTGCCGCGCGCCGCTGCGGACGACCTCGTCGAGGATCATGCGCGCCAGAACCGGGTTGCCGGGGATGTGGAACTCGACCAGATCCTCCCCCGTGTAACTGCGGGGTGCCGAAAACCCGTAAGCCCAGCAGCGCACCCCCGGCCAGAGGTTGCACGAGAGCGCCATTCCCGGCTCGATGGTGTGGATTTCGGTCAGGTCCCGCGCGATGTGGTGCGCCTGGGCGCCACTGATTCGCACGATCATCCGCCCGGCCGCGCCGACCGCGCTGCTGATGGCCGCTATCGTCTCCGGGGAGTTCATGGCGATCCGCCCCGCGCCGCACTATCAGGGTCGGCCTTGCCGGCCCTGCCGCCGCTGCTTGTCGGCGTGGCGCTGGATCTCCTCGGCCTTTTCCATCAGGCGCCCGAGGAGACCCTTGGACTTGGGCTCTTCCTTCTTCGCGGCTTTGCCGCCCTTGGGCGGAGGCGGGGCATCAACGATGGTCGGCCCGAGGTCTTCGAGCGCTTCGCGCTCCTGGATGTGCTTGCGGATCACCTTGCTCTCGAGGATGCCGAAGGCGGTGCTCGTGAGGATGTAGAGGTTCAACCCGCTCGGGCCGTTGTAGAGCATGAACGGGAAGAGCAGCGTGCTCATCCACGTCATCATCTTCTGCTGCGATTCCTGCTCCGGAGTCATCGCCGCCGGCTTGGGCTGGAACTTGGTCTGCACGTAGAAGACCACGCCCATGAGGATCGGAAGGATGTTGATGCCGTGGATCGAGAATAAGAAGAGCGACACCGGCTGAGAGAACTTGACGAGGTAGTCCGGCTGCGAGAGATCCTTCATCCAGGTAAAACCGTAGAGGAACGGCGCCTGGCGCAGCTCGAAGGTGCTCTGCAGCGCGTTCCACAGCGCGATCTAGATCGGTATCTGCAGGAACATGGGCAGACAACCGAGCACCGGCGTGAAGCCCTGCTCCTTGTAGAACTCCATCTGGGCCTTGGCGAGCATCTCCTTGTCGTCGGCGTACTTCTTCTTGAGCTTTTCCAGCTCGGGTCCCATCTTCTGCATCTTCACCATGTGCACCTGGGACTTCTTGGTGATCGGGTGAAGGATCGCGCGGACGACCAGCACCAGGCCGATGATCGCCAGGCCCCAGTCGCGCGTGACGAAGTGGAACGCGGTGAGCAGCCAGACCATGAACGTGATCAGCGGCTGCCAGGTGCAGATTGAGCAGAGCCAGGCGTAACCCGAGGTGCTCTTGATGACCAGCGTCTCGTCATAGCGGCGCGGGACCTGGGCGTAATACTCGGTCGCCAGCGTCTTGCGCCACTTGGGGCCGAAGAACGTTTCGAAGTCGACAGCCGCGGACGCCCTGGGCGCGACCGTAAGGTCGGAGGTCTCGACGTGCATCACGACGCGGCGGTCGTCGGCGTTCTCGGCGGTGGGGTTGAGCAGCTCGCCCGAAACCTTGGCGATCCATTTCGCGTACGGCTCGCCCGACGAGTGCGGCACCGGGCGCGCGATCGCGTTGAAGTAGGCGCTCTGAGTGCCCGGCCAGACCAGCGGCTCACCCTTGTCGCTCTTGGTGAACTCCTTGTACTTGTGGTCCTTGGTGAACTCGGACTCGACCAGGTGCGCAACGACCCGGAGGTCGCCTTCCTTCAAGTACCCGAAGATGAAGCTCTGGTCCGGGCTTCGTTCCAACTCCCGCGGGGGCACCGTCGGGCCGTTGAAGGTCGTGCGCACGGTCAGCGGGCGGTCGGTCAGGTTCTCGACGCGCTGGCTGACGTCGACCTGGCAACCCTCGGGGGTCTTCGGGTCGTCGCTGCGCGGTGTAAGCGTGTAGGTCTTGATGATACGGGCGATCGGGGTATCGCCGGCATCGCCGAGGATGTCTACCGAGAACCGGGCAGACGTTGCATCGGCGGATTCCTGCCGCCAGGAGACGTTCCAGAGGTCGATCGTGTGGCCGTCGATGGTTATCGAGCGGGTCTGGAGCGAGCGGGTGTCCTCGCGGACGTTTCCGTCCACGACGAGGGGTTCCTGGAACGTGTAGGGCGTTTTGGGGTCTTCGGCGGACTTTCGGAACTGGTTCAGGGTCACCGAGTTGATTGCGGCGCCGCGCCGGTCCAGCTCGACGCCCATCGTGAAGTTCTTGTCGTCCCTGGCGACCGAGCCCAGCGTGACGGGCAGCGTGCCCTTCTCGTCGCCGCGGGCACGCCACGTGCCCGCCGGCGCCGTCGTAAGCGTGCCGCCGGTCGCGGCGACGGCGCGCGTCGTCGCTCGTGTCGTCGCCGCCGCCCCCGCCGTCTGCGTCGTTGCCACTTGCGTGGTCGCGGGCTGCTGGCTGGCCTGCTGCTGGCCGGGCTTCCAGTTCGGGTAAAGCCAGTGCAGGACGTACTGGTAACCCATGAGGATCGCCAGGGCCACCAGCATGGCCGTGATCATTTTCTTGGTATCGCCCATCGATGGTTATCTTTTCATCTTCCGTCGAGGAGCCGTGTTCCGAGGAAGTTGTCCAGCTCGGGGATGGCCTCGACCTTTTTTACGGTCGTGTCAACGTCGTACGGCACGCGGACGAACTCGATGGCCGTATCGCTGACCACGACGAAACTGCTCCGCGGGTCGCGGTCCCGCGGCTGACCGACGCTCCCCACGTTGATGATCGCCTTCTCGTCGGTCAATTCGAACTTGTAATCCAGCTCGTCGGGACTATAAAAATCCGGCCCTTCTAGAAAGACCCCCGGCACGTGCGTGTGCCCGACGAAGCACAGCCGCTCGAACCGCTCGAAAATACTGACGAACTTGCCCGGGTTGGTGTAGATGTCGTCCGGGAAGATGTATTCATTAATCGGCCTGCGCGGGGAGGCGTGGACCGCGACGAAGTCGTTGGTGCGGATCCGCACCGGGAGGCTGCCCAGGAACTTCCAGCGGGTGGCGCGGCGCTCGGCGTCGGTGTCGTTTTCGAATTCCTTGCGCGTCCAGAAGCAGGCCGCCTCGGCGCCGCTGTTGAAGTTAAACGGCTCGTAGAGGACGGCGAAGTCGTGGTTGCCCATGATCGCGGCCCGGCAGCGCGTGGCAACCAGGTCCAGGCACTCCATGGGGTTAGGCCCGTAGCCGACGATGTCGCCCAGGCAAACGATGTGCTGGATCTGCCGGCGTTCGATCTCCGCCAGGACGGCCGTGAAGGCCTCGAGATTTCCGTGGATGTCGCTGACGATGGCAAACATTGGCGCGCGGCGCGGACGCGGACGGCTGCCCGATTGTCGTTTCGGGAAGTCGGGGAATGGTAAGGAGTGGGGGTAAACGCGTCAAATGAGGGTGGGAAAGGTCGAACGAGGAGGGTGCACCTTCGGTGCGACCGCTAACTCAGTAGTCGCGCGATGGGGGGTTAAGAGGCGAAACGGGGACATCCGGAATTTCACGATCGCGCTCGCCCGAGCGGCGACCAATTGGAGAAATTCTGGATGTCCCCTTTTCCTTACAGCGCCACGGCGCGGTTGATGCCCAAGGTCTGCCAGATCTTCTCGAAGAAGTTCTCAGGGTGGAGGGGCTTGGGAATGTAGTTGCTCACGCCCGCGCGGATGGCGCGGACGATCAGGTGCGGGTCGTCCTGTCCGGAGAGCATGATGACGGGGGTGCGATCGCCGCGGCGGCGCAGGGCGGTGACCATGGCGATGCCGTCCATGCGCGGCATGCAGCAGTCGGTGATGATCAGGTCCACCTGAACGTGGGCGAGCAGGTCGAGCGCCTCGTCGCCGTCAGCCGCCTCATCCACGGAGTCGAAGCCTCCGCCGAGGAGGAGCTTGTTAAGCACCTGGCGCATCCGGGAATCGTCGTCGACCAACATCGCTCGCATGAACAGTTTTCCTGACGTGACGAAAGGTGTTGCGGCCCTTCTTTCATCGGCCGGGAAACTCGGACGCTGCAATTGTTGCCGCCATTACGTCCGATAACGCGCAGGAAAACACCTGCCCTGTTCAGGGCGATAGGCGCGAATTCGCACAGATCCGGGATGTGCCCTTTAGAGTCCGACGATGTTAAACCCGCTGTCCACGAAGATGTTCTCCCCGGTGATGCCGCTCGACAGGTCGCTGAGCAGGAATAGTGCCGTCTTGCCCACCTCATCGGCGTCGATGTTGCGCTTCAAGGGGGCCTTGCGCTCGGTGTGGGCGAACATCTCGTCGATCCCCCCGACCGCCATCGCTGAAAGCGTCTTCACTGGCCCCGCCGAGACCGTGTTGACCCGGATCTTCCGCGGGCCCAGGTCGAACGCGAGGTAGCGCGCGGTGGCCTCCAGGGCGGCCTTGGCGACGCCCATCACGTTGTAGCCCGGGATCACCTGGTTGGCCCCCAGGTACGTCAGCGCGATGATCGACCCGCCGTTGGTCATCAGCGGCGCCGCGCCGCGCGCCAGGGCGATCAGGCTGAAGGCGCTGACATCCAGCGCCTGCTTGAACACCTCGCGCGGCGTTGTCGTGAAGTTGCCCTCCTCCTTCTTCAGGTAATCGCGGTTGGCGAAGGCCAGGGAGTGGACGAGGAAGTCGATCGTGCCGAACCGCTCGCGCACGCCGGCGAAGAACGACTCGACCGACTCGTCGGAGCTGACGTCGCAGGGGTGAAGCCACGCGTCGCCAAAGCCGTTCTCCTCCATCGCCTTGCGCACGCGGCGCTGGGATTTCTCGATGTTGTCCATGGGGAGAAAGCCAAAGCCGCAGGTGGCGCCCTGGCGGATCACGTTGCTGGCGATGTGCGTGGCGATGCTGCGATCGTTGGCGATGTTGAGGATCAGGCCTTTCTTGCCGTCCATGAGTCCCATGGTGTTCTCCTTGCAGGCGCGAAATTTGCGAGCCGCGTAGCTTAGTAGGAACAAGGGGCGCCGGCAACACGCGGAGGGGACCCAGTGCAATCTCGGTCTCTCCGGGCGTAACCCGAAGACGGCGAATGGAAAAGTCTTGGTATTTTAAGGGATCGATGAGTAACATCGGGCCGTTGTCATCATTTCCCGGGCAGGTGTCATTTTGTGAAGGGAAGGCGGGCATTCATGATCTTGCGAAGGACGTGGTCGTCGGGCGGCGTTCTGGTTCTGATCCTTGCCGGCGCGGCGCTGATGGCGCGTGCGGATCACGTGACGTTGAAGGACGGCACGACGATCGACGGGATCGTGATCCCGCAGGGTGACAAGTACTGGATCAAGACGCCGGACGGCGCGACGCAGACGATTCCCAAGTCGTCGGTCGAGTCGGTCACGAAGGGAACAGGCGCGCCCGCTGCCGGTTCAGAAAAGGCGGGGGCGACCGCCGCGATTGCGCACACGCCCGCGCCGCCGCAGGTCACCGGCGGCGCGCTCTTTGCCGCCACGCAGCGCAAGGCGATGAACGTGAGCACGGCGCTGGCGGCGGTGACGGTCTGGCAGCGGTTCATCGACGAAAATCCCAAGGATCCGGACCTCGCCGCCGCCAAGGCCGAGATCGAAAGGTGGCAGAAGCTCGCCGACGACGGCGCCGAGCGGATCAACGGGCGCTGGATCGCGGGCGCCGAGCGCAAGGCGCTGGTCGAGAAGGCCGGCAAGCTGACCAAGGAGGGCTGGGAGTTCATGATGAGCAACCAGACCCTGGCGGCCGTGAAGAAGTTGGAAGAATCGATCCGGATCTATCCCAACTCGTTTCGCACCAACTTCGCGCTGGGCTACCTGAACGTGATGTCGGACAAGAACCCCGAGGCGATCCGGTTCTTCGAGAACGCGCTGCGACTCAACCCCAAGAGCCCGGAGACGCTCAACAACATGGGCGTGGCGTACATGCGTCAGCGGCAGTACGTGGACGGGATAAACTACCTCTACAAGGCGGCGGATTACGGCGATTCCGCCCCGCTGTGCCAGAACCTGGTCAACGGCATCGCCTCGCTGCCGCCGGTCGCGCGGAACACCCCCAAGATCAAGCCCGCGATGGACGCGGCGACGCTGCTGGCGTCCAAGTATCACATCAGCGGTCCGAGCGGGACGGTGATCATCGTGGGCCTGTCGCCCAAGTCCGAGGCCGGACGCGAGGGGGAAGGTGGCGAGGACGAGACGCACGGCGGCATCTCCGCGGGGACGGGTTTCCTGATCAACGACCAGGGGCTGATCGTCACCAACCGTCACGTCGTCAAGGGCGCGCGCACGCTCCTGGTGATGATGGATGGGCGAAAAAAGGCGTCGGCCGAGATCGTGGTCATCGACGACGAGCAGGATCTGGCGCTGGTCAAGCTCAAGGCGGGCAACCAGAAGACGCCGTTCGTCCACCTCGCCGCCAATGACAACCCCGGCGACGGCGCCGAGTGCACCGTGATGGGCTTCCCGTTGATCGATCGCCTGGGCGGGTCGATCAAGGTGACGCGCGGCATCGTCTCCTCCGGCTCGGCACGGCAGGAGGGCGCTGACATCGTCACGGATGCCAAGGTCAACCCGGGCAACTCCGGCGGGCCGATGCTGGACCGCTTCGGCAACGTGATGGGCGTGGTCACGATGAAGTCGGCCAACTCGACCTTCGAGGACAGCTACGGGCTGGCGATCTCGGCGGGGAAGGTGCGCAAGTTCCTGGCGAAGAACAACGTGGCGGTGACGGCGGGGGCGAACGGGTCGGCGGGCCTGTCGGCGGAGGAGATCGCCGCCAAGGTCAAACCCGCGACCGTCTGCATCATCTGCACGGAGCGGGAAAAGGAATGAATTAGCGAGTGGGCCGCGTGGGCGCTGGCGATCTCGGCGGCTATGATGCCCGGCCGAGGGCACCATCTCCGGCGGAGGTTCGCCATGCCGCGGCTGTGCGCTACGCTTTGTCTGCTCGGGTTCATCACGCTCCCGGCGGTCGCAGCCGATAACGCGACCGGTTCGTCCACGCTCACGTTCACCGAGCGCTCGCCCCTTTCGGCCAACCGCGACGTGATCACGCGGATGGGCTGGGTGGACGTGACCGGGGACAAGGTCAAGGGCGATTACAATCTCTCCGCCGAATCGTTCGAGGTCGTCGTGCCGGCGGACTACACGGGCGAAAAGCCGTACGGCCTGCTCGTGTTCGTCAATCCTCACCCCAGCGGCCGCCCGTCCCGCAACTACCTCGACGCGATCGCGCGGCACCACCTGATCTACATCGGCCCGAACAACGTGGGGAACGACCGGGCGACGCCCATTCGCATGGGCCTGTCGATCGACGCGGTCGTCAACATGAGGTCCCGTTACAACATCGACCCGAAACGGGTTTACACATCGGGGATCTCGGGCGGCGGGCGCGTGGCCAGCATGCTGGGCGTGAGTTACGCCGACCTCTTCAAGGGTGGGATCTACATCATCGGCTGCAACTTCTACCACGTGCAGCAGTCGGCCGAGCAGAAGGACGCGAACGGCAAGCCCACCTATTTCGCGCGCAGCTACAACGTCCCGCCGCTGGCCGTCCTGAAGCAGGCGCGCAAGGAATCGCGGCACGTGTTCATCACGGCGGATGAGGACGGCAATCGCGAGCAAACCTGGCTTTATTATTCGGCGTTCAAGCGCGACGGGTTCGACTTCATCACCTATTACCAGGTGCCCGGGCTGGGCCACCAGCCGCCCGACGGGGAGTGGTTCGAGGAGGCGCTGACGTTCCTGGACAAGCCGCCGGCGACCCCGACTGCGGGAAAGGCGACCCCACCGCCCGCCTCCCGTGTGACGGCGGTGCCACCCCGGCCGGCGACGCGACCTGCCGCCGCTGCGGCTGCTGTAGCGCCGCCGGGCGCAGCGGCGGGTGGAACGGCCGACCCCAACGTGATCGCCGACGCGCTGCTGACCAACGCGAAGCTATACGTGGATAACAAGTTGTACGAACGGGCCCGCGAAAAGCTCAAGTGGATCGTCACCCAATACCCAGGCACGCGCGCGGCGGCGGAGGCGAAGCGGCTACTGGCGGAGTTGCCGGCGCAGTAATCGCGCCACACGGGTCGCGTACATTCTGCACGTCCGACACGGAGATGGGGGCTTGGTGTCTCGTCCGGATCCTGCGACCCGACGGCATCCACCCGGTCATACCGCCGGCCCGTCCAAAAAGAACAGCAGGCGCCGCGCCCGGCGCCTGCCTGATCGATCGATCGCCCCGGGCCGTTCTGGCGAGCGGCCCGGAGCGTACGCTCCATCACGCGCTCCGCGCAAGCGGAGCGGTTAATCACTAGTCGCGTTAGTCGTTGCCGCTGGTTTCCTCGAGCATCTTCCGCAGGTAGCCGTTCTCGCGGCGCGTGGCCTCCAGGTCGAAGACCAGGTACTTGATCGACAGCCGCAGGTAGTCAAGGCTCTCCTGCAGGCTGCTCACCGTGGCGCGCAGCCGCTCGTGGCGCTGGCGCGTGTCCTCGGCGAGCTGTTCGAGCTTCTTCCGCTCGGTCGGCGGGAGCGTCGAGATCTCGGTCATCAGTTCGGCGAGCTTGGACTGGAACTCCTGTTCGTTCATTTGCGTTCACTCCCGTGGGGCCGCGCCTGCGATGGGCGACGACGACGGCCCTCTCAATACAAAAGCCGTTCCACGTCCATGTGCCTGTCACAATCCGTCGATCTAAGAGCCGGTTTACGCCGACCGGCACCTGCATTCATCCACCGATGGGTCTCGCCCGGCGCTGGCGATTATGCCGGATGTTTCCGCCCGGCATCATCCACCGCCGTTTCCGATGCGGCGACCACACGTCAGGCTCCGCCTGTGTTGCCGCATCGCAACATCAGCCGACCACGACCGCCGCATAGCCCACGGCGTTCTCCGGACCGTGGTCGGCAACGCCGGCCAGCGTCTCGTAGCTGTTCGCGTGGCGCAACAGGTGTCCGCCGGTCGCGCCGTGCTCGCGGCAGGCGGCGAGCATCGCGGCAATCGCCCCGGCGCCACATGCGTTGAGCCGTCGCCGCACTTCCGGCACGACCTGCTCCACCCGCATATCCGTCACGAGCTGCAACAGGCGCCGGTCGTTGCCCTTGGCCCACTCCAGCGCCCCGATGCCGATCCCTGCCGGGGCGAATCGATACGCCGGTCCGTAGTGCGTCAGGTCACTGCTCGCCAGGTAAACCGGCGACAGCCCAGCCTGCTGGATCTGCCGCGCCGTGGCAACACCGACCTGGGCCGCGTGCTCGACCACGGGCACTTCCACCGGAAGCAGCGCGACACCCGGCCATGCCGCCTGGATCAGCGGCAATTCGACCTCGACCGCGTGCTCGCTGTGGTGGAAACGTTCATCCACGCGAAACAGGTTGGCCGATGACTCGGTCAGTCTCCTTTCCAGTTCCTCGGGCAACTCCGATTCACCGCCGGGAACGTCCCAGCGGCCGTGCGAATCCAGGGCGGCGGTCGCGATCGGCGCGGGCGAATGAATCGCGCCGAACACCACGACGACCTCCACCCGCCGATTGTCCACTGCCGCCGAGCGAGCAAGGGCGGCGATCGTCTGGCCGGCGATCGCGCCGCTGCAGATCCACCCGGCGTGCGGCACGACGCCACCGATCCAACGCTTCCGTTCGACCGGCGCCGCGCTCAGGTCCGCCCGGGCTACGAACGACTCCGCCAGCGCGCGACAGGCGCGGGCCTCCGCAGGATAGAACATCCCCGCGACGGCCGGTGGGCGGACCGTTTTGGGTCCTGGCTTGGGGCCGGCCATGCGGTCCACTATAATTCGAGCCAACGCCGCCCGACACGGGAAATCGCCCCCCGCGACACGACGCGGGCGCGAAAGTCCGATAAGTCGGCGAAGTTACAACGATTGTGATCGAGGTGCCGGATGTCCGAGGAGAAGAAAAAGGACGCGCAGGCCGATGCGCTGGCCGCCTTCGCCGCCGGGGAACACCGCGACGAGCCCCCCATCTCGGGCAGCGGGATGGACGCCCACGCTCAAAGCGGATTGGTCGATCTGACCGCCGGCTCCGGGAGTTTGCCGGCACCTAAGCCGACTCAGCAGCAACAACAGCCGCCGCCGGCGCAACGGCCGGCGCCGCAGCCCCCCCGCTCCGGTGCGCCAATCCCGCGCGCCGCCGGTGGAGCGCCCAGAGCAGCGGGCGCGGGAACGCCTGCCGCTCGATCCCCACAGGGGGTGCCCATTCCCGCGCAGGCCCAACTGAAGATGCCGCCCGCGCCACCGTCGGGGCCGGGCCATTCAGGCGCCCCAGGGCCGGCGAGGCCCGCGGTCGGCGAGACGACTCGACCGACCAGCGCCAACCCGCCGCTCAGGCCGAGTCCGGCACCCGCGCCCAAGCCCGCCGCGGCCCCGATGCGACCGTCCTCGCCGAATTCCAAGGCGCGGCCGACGACGCCCGGCGCGCGCTCCGGCGCGCCCACGGCGGCAACCCGACCCTCCCCACCGCCGGCCGAGCCCTTCGTCGTGCATGACGATTCCGAAACCCGCCCTTCCCGGGCGGCGGCGGCGTCACCATCACACGAGGCCGACGTGGCGGCCGAGGCCGACGCCGTGGCCCACGTGGTCGAGGACGACGACACGTTGAACATGCCCACACCCTCGACCGATGAGCTGCTCCACCGCCCCGCCCCCAGGCGGCCTCAGAAGCAACTGCTCTCGCGCACCGTCGGCTTCAAGCAGACGCTGATCCCGATCCTGCTGACCCTGGGCGTGCTGCTGCCGGCGATCGCGGGATGGAGCTTTTCCATGGGCGAGGAGTCGCCCGTGGCAGGCGCTAACTGGATCCCCTTCTCGCTGATCGGCATCGGCGCCGCGATGCTGCTTTTTGCGGGGCTGACCATGTTTCAGGTCAGAAGCCAGCTCGCGCACCAGGCCCGGCCCTGAACGGCTCCGACCCGCGTTGACACCCTTTTTTGCGCTCCCTATTATCGGTGGCCGCGGTAACGTCGCTCACGGTGGAGAACATCACTATGGCCAGCAGTAAGAACGTCGTCGAGTTCAACGATTCCAACTTCGAGACCGAAGTGCTCAAATCCGACCAGCCGGTGCTGGTCGATTTCTGGGCCGAGTGGTGCATGCCCTGCCGGATGCTCGCCCCCACGATCGACAAGATCGCCGATTCCTACGCCGGAAAGGTGAAGGTCGGCAAGGTCGATACCGACAGCAACCGCGAAGTGGCGATGAAGTACGGCATCAGCGCCATCCCGACCGTCATCCTCTTCAAGGACGGCCAGGTCGCCCAGAAGTTCGTCGGCCTCAAGCAGGAGAAGGAGTTCAAGGAGGCGATCGATTCGCTGGGGTAAGCTCGTTAAACTATGCAGGTCACAAAACCGCCGATCCGATGTGACGGCGGTTCTTGTTTGTGCAAATGGTTGATCTGCGACGTGCGTTGTGTGGAGGTCAAACGATGGCCACGCTGGTCCGCGACACGTTTCTCGAGGAGCAGATCCGCGCCCAGCGCAAGGCCAAGGGGCTGGACCTGTACGATGAGGTTTGGGAGGGAGTCTACGTCATGCCGCCGATCGCAAACGATGAACACCAGTTCATCGCGTCAAGGCTCGGGACGATTCTGGACATGACCATCGGCCTGGCCGGTCTCGGTGAGGTGCGGCTGGGCGTCAACGTGAGCGACCGGGAGGAGGACTGGCAGTACAACTATCGCATTCCAGATATCGCCGTGTTTCTAAAGGGGACAGGGTCCCGAAACTGTGGCACGCACTGGGTGGGCGGTCCCGACTTCGCGGTGGAGATCACCAGTGAGGGGGACCAGACCCGCGAAAAGCTCGAGTTCTACGCGACGATCGGCGTCCGTGAGTTGCTCATCATTGACCGCGCACCGTGGACGTTGGAACTCCTGCGGCTGCAAAGCGGCAGATTGACCGTTGGGGACAAATCGATGATTGGAAGGTCGGATCCGCTGGCGAGTCAGGTGGTGCCGCTGTCATTTCGATTGACCGCCGGTGGCGCCCGTCCGCTGATCGAGGTGTCGCATCACGACGCC
This sequence comes from Tepidisphaeraceae bacterium, assembly GCA_036558265.1. Classification (GTDB taxonomy): domain Bacteria; phylum Planctomycetota; class Phycisphaerae; order Tepidisphaerales; family Tepidisphaeraceae; genus RYN-433. The sequence continues at coordinate 33,711 of DATBFY010000664.1, forward strand.
GTCCAACGATGGACGCTGTGACGCGGTCATTCAACCCTTCCGAGGCGGCGCGGCCTCGAACAGCGGGTTGCTCAACACCGGTTTAGGTTTCGGCGTCGCGACCGAAGGGGCAGGGTCGGCGGCGCGCGGGAACGCGCCCGTCCGCGGAGGTTCTGCTCTTTCCGGCATCGGCGCCGCTTCCGCCTCCGCCGCCCCATCCGCCGGCGCGACGTCCGGGCGATACAGCTTCCCGCCGAACGCCTTCATGTACTCGGTCCAGTTCCCCTCCGCCGCGCTCGCCCCCGAACCATCCTCGCCCCCGCGCGTCGCGCCCAGCGACATCATCAGCTTGGCGTCCATGTTCTCGATCTGGTGTACCGCAATGGCCTCGGGCGTCGCGGGCGTCCGTGGCGAACCAAACTCGTGGGTCCCATGATGCGCCAGGATGATGTGCTGCAGCACGTCGATCAATTCCTGCGGGATCGGCTCGCCGAGTTTGTCCGAAGCCTCCTTCGCCTTGTGCTCCACCCAGATGGCGGACTTGACGATGTGCCCGACGAGCTGCCCCGAATCGGTGTACGAGAACGCGCAGTCGTAGCAGAGCTCCCACGTCTTGGCGATATCGTGCAGGAAAATGCCGGCGATCACCAGGTCGCGGTTGAGGCCCGGGTAGAACGGCATCACCGCCTCGGCGACCTGCATCGCGTTGAGCGTGTGCTCGAGCAGCCCGCCCAGGTAGGCGTGGTGGAAGCTCTGTGCCGCCGGCGCCTTGCAGAAGTTGTCCATCAACGGCTTATCCGAGAGGTACGCGTCGACGACCGCCTTGAGATGACGGTTGCGGATCCGGCCCAGGATCGCGCGAAGCGTCTCGCACATCTCGGGGACGGACTTGGTCGTATGGGCGACCAGGTCCGCGATGTCGTAACTCCCGTCCCTAGCGGGGCCGACCGATTCGATGATGAACTGCAGGTTGTTCTGGTAGTTCTCGATCCGCCCGCGGACCTTGAGGAAGCCCGAATCGGGCATCCAGTTGAAGATCTCGCGGGTCGTGTTCCACATGCGCGCGACGAGCTGGGCCGTGGCGTCGGAGACGAAGGCCTTGATGTAATACTTGCCCGTGGAGGCGGCGGCGAACTGCTTGTTGGTGACGACGAAGACGTCGTCCACCACGTCCCCCGAGGCCGCGTCCCGAAGATAAAGTCTGCGCATGGCGGACGGTTGTACGCGGGGTCACCAACCGGGGCAAGGGCTGATGAAACGCCGGGATTGTTCGCACTTTGACGGGCAAAATCGCGCGATTTGCGTCACGGGCGCAACGCAGTGCGCCCGCATTCGAAATATTTGCAGCTACCCGGCCCCGAGGGTTAGGGTATAACCGGACATCTGCCACCGAAGGGACCCGACATGGCCTTCTTGATCGTCCACCAGGAGCGGCAAGAGCACAATCGGTGTGAGTTGACCGGGCCGGTGACCTTGGGCCGCTCGCCCGAGTGCGACATCGTCCTGCACGATCCCAAGGTCTCCCGCCGACAGTGCCGCTTTGAGCCGGCCGAGGACGGCCGGTGGCGCGTCGTGGACCTGGAGAGCCGCAACGGCACGTTCCTCCATGGCGAGCCCGTCACGCAGCACACCCTCGCTGACGGCGACCGGATTTTCGTCGGCGAGGCCGTTCGGATCTCCTTCGGCACGGGCGTGATGCCGCTGCGCCGCCCGAGCGACCCGTCCGAAGCGCTCGAACTCGTGCGCACGGCTGAAAGCGCCGCCGGCGCCGAGCCCTCCAGCTCGAACTCCACCGCCGCCGGTCCGATGCTTATGCCTCGACCGTGGGACCAGCCGCCGGGCTCTGGCCTGCCTGATGACCACTCCGCCGCCAGCACCGGCCTGAGCTTCGGCAAGCAACTCAAGAAGAATCGTCCGGAACGTCCGTAATCATGCGGCCCCCCCTGCCGCGCGCTATTGCGCGCGGTTGAACCGATCCTCGGCGACCTTCCAGTTCACCACGTTCCACCAGGCGGTGATGTAGTCGGGGCGGCGGTTCTGGTACTTCAGGTAGTACGCGTGCTCCCACACGTCTAGACCGATTACCGGGAATGCCCCCTCCATGATCGGCGAGTCCTGGTTGGCGGTGCTGATCACCTCGAGCTTCTGGCCGCGCTTGACCAGCCACGCCCAGCCCGACCCGAAGCGCCCCGTTGCCGCAGTCGTGAACTGCTGCTTGAGATTGTCGAAGCCCTGGAAGGTCGAGTTGATGGACTGCGCCAGGTTCCCCACCGGAGTCATGCCGGGCTTTTGCGCCGGATTGAGGATCTCCCAGAAGAGCGAGTGATTGTGATGCCCGCCGCCGTTGTTGCGCACGGCCGTCTTGATGTCCTCGGGGACGATCGCCATGTTGTTCTGAAGCAGCTCGTGAACCGGCTTGCCGTCGAGGTTGGGATGCTTCTGGATGGCGGCGTTCAGGTTGTTGACGTATGCCGCGTGATGCTTGCCGTGGTGGATCTCCATCGTCTGCTTGTCGATGTTGGGCTCGAGGGCGTCGGGCGGGAACGGCAGCGGGGGAAGCGTGTACGGCATGGTTTTCGTCTCCTTGTGGAAGATGAGCAGTTGACCCCTTCGTCGCGCGAACGAACTGCTAAGCGTAGCCCCGCTGTGTGAGGTGGTCAACGCACGTATTTGCGTCCTCGCGCTCCGCCTCGTCGCGTAATGGAATTGCGGCAAGCCTCCGCTAAAATCCGCGCACGATGTGGGAACAGTACCGCAAGACGCTCGTCCCTTCGCAGCTCTTCATCGCCGCGGCGTGCGTGACGGTCTACTTCCTCATGGGCCGCCAATGGTTCCTGGTGCTGATGTTGTTCCTCGTCATGCAATTCGGCGGGATCATGGGGGCGGCCTGGGCGACGCGGCTCAAGGCGCGGATGACGCGCGCCGACGAGGAACTGCCCCTCAACCGCCGCAGGTAGTGCGTACAAGCCGGCGGCGGCGGAGCCCACATATTATTGTTCAAGCCTGGCCAGTACGGGGGCGGCGTGCGGGCTGATCCACGGCGTACCCTGGTCTGGCAATGTGCTCCAACGCCGGTGGTCACGCGAATGTTGCGCGAGGGCGGCACGGATTCGTGCGCGGACCCTTAATCCGGAATCTCCGCCTCGACCAGCTTCGCCAGGAGCGTCAGCGATTCCTGCCAGCCCAGAACACAGGCCTCGGCTGGGATCACGTCGGGAATGCCCTCCTGCACGACGCTCAGGTCCGTCCCGACCAATACTTTCTTCAGCGTGATGGTGACCTGCATCTCGCCGGGCAGGTTAGGATCGTCGAAGGTGTCGGTGTGGCGGATGCGCTCGTGGGGGACGAGCTCGAGGTACTTGCCGCCGAACGAGTGGCTCTTGCCGCTGCTGAAGTTGGTGAAGGACATCTTGAACGTCCCGCCGACCCTCGCGTCCACGTGGTGGACCTTGCCCGTGAAACCGTTGGGCGGCAACCACTTGGCCATGGCGTCGGCGTCGAGAAACGCGCGATAGACACGCTCGGGTGATGACCGCAGCACGCGGTGAAGTCGGACGGTGTTCGGCATCATTGGCTCCTTCGACTGCCTGGATTTATTGGGCCTGACCGACCGCGACCTTCACGGGCCAGGCCGACGACCCGCATTGTCAAATCCTGCGCATCTCACTTCGCCGGTGAATCCGCGGCCTTCGACGGCCCATTGTGTGGCGGCCCGCCGCCGCCTTCCGGCTTGGCGTGCACGCCCGGCAGCCGCGGCAGGTGCAGGTGGATCCCTTCCTGCGCCACCTTCTCGATCGTATCCACCGCCACCTCCGACGCCCCCCGATACCCCGTCTTGCGCGACCAGATGTAGACGACCGTGACCAGCCCGGCCGCCGCCAGCAGCCAGAACACGAACGTCCCGTACTCGTGGATCTTGTGCGAGATGTAGTGCAGGTTCTGGCCGAACTTCATCCCCAGCCACATGAACAGCCCGCCCGAGACCAGCGCCGCCAGGCCGTCGGCGATCAGGAACTTGATGAAGTTGAAGCGGATCGTTCCCGCCGCCACGACCATCGCCCCGCGGATGCCGGCGAACATCCGCCCGGCCGCGACGACCCAGATGCCGTAACGGTCGAACAACCGCTCGGCCTGGATGATGCGGTCGCGGGTCACGTGCTTGCCGACGAACTTCACCTTGATGA
>DATBFY010000665.1:0-25818 GCA_036558265.1 Tepidisphaeraceae bacterium
GCGGGCGCCGTCGTTGACGGGCGGGCCCTTGATCGGCCGGCCGCCGGTCGAGAAGACTTTTTTGGGGGCCTTGACGTCCATGATCCACAGGACCTGGTCGAGCCAATGGATGCCCCAGTCGCCGAGCGTGCTGTTGGCGTAATCGAGAAAGCCGCGGAAGCCCTTGGGGTGAATCTTGTGGTTGAACGGCCGCAGCGGGGCGGGGCCGCACCACAGGTCCCAGTTCATGCCCTTGGGAGGCTCTGAGTTGGCCTCGGGCTTCTCGGGACCGCTGCCGGCATAGTCCACGAAGCAGCGGATCATGCCGATCTTCCCGGCCTTGCCGTTGCGGATGAACTCGTAGCCGCTGATGCAATGGGGCGAGACGCGGCGGTGGGTGCCGACCTGCACGACGCGCTCCGCGGCGCGGGCGGCCTTCACCATCGCGATCCCCTCGTTGACCGTGTGGCAGATGGGCTTCTCGACGTAGACGTGGGCGCCCGACGCGACCGCGTCGATCGTGATCAGCGCGTGCCAGTGGTCGGGCGTCGCGTTGATGACGATCTCGGGGCGCTCGTTGCGAAGCAACTCGCGGTAGTCATCGTAGCGCTTGGGTTGGTCGGCGGAGAGTTTGGCCATCTCGGCGGCGCACTTGTCGGCCTGGCTGGGATCGATGTCGCAGAGGGCGACGAGCTTGCATTGGCCGGACGCCAGCGCCTCGCGCAGGATATTGGTGCCCCACCAGCCGGTGCCGATGAGGGCGGTGGTGTATTTCTTGCCGGGATCGTCGGCGCGGAGGAACGCCGGGGCGGCGGCGAGGGCGACGGTGGAGGCAGCGGTTGTCTTGAGAAAGCGGCGGCGGGTCATGGGGGAGTTGTCAATTGTCCGTGGACAATTGTCAATTGCGGTTATGAGTCGCCTACTTGTAACCTCGTGACTCGCAACTGAAGCGCGGCCATAATGATCCCCATGGGTGAGACCGGGAACGATCGCCAACCACTCGCCGCCCCGCCGGGCGGGGAATTGCCGGGCGCTACCGCAGCCGCCTCGCGATCTCCCGCCGCGGCGCGAATTCACCGGGACCGTTTCGGCGATTTCACGCGCGACCGCCGGCTCCTGCTCCTTTCCCTCCTGGCGCTCCCGATCGGCGCGATGGGGGCGGGAATCGGATACGCCCTCGTATGGTTGATCGGCGCGATCACCAACGTCTCGTTCTACCTGCGGTGGTCTGCCACGTTCGTGCAGCCCACGCGAGACGTGCTGGGGGCGTGGGTCATCGTCGTTCCGGCCATCGGCGGGCTGATCATCGGCCTGATGGCGCGTTACGGGTCGGAAAAGATCCGCGGCCACGGCATCCCCGAGGCGCTGGAGGCAATCCTGATCGGGCGCAGCCGACTCAACCTTCGGGTGGCGATCCTCAAGCCGCTTTCGTCGGCGGTTTCCATCGGCACGGGCGGCCCCTTCGGCGCGGAGGGGCCGATCATCATGACCGGGGGCGCCTTCGGCTCTCTGTTCGCTCAGCTCTTTTCGCTCACGTCGGTGGAGCGCAAGGTCCTGCTCACCGCCGGCGCCGCCGCGGGCATGGCCGCGATTTTCGACTCCCCGGTGGCGGCGGTCCTCATTTCCGTGGAACTGCTCCTGTTCGAATGGAAGCCCCGCTCGTTCGTGCCCGTCGCCCTGGCTTCGGCCACGGCGGCGGCGTTGCGAAGACCTCTCTTGGGCCTGGGTCCGGTCTTTCCGATGCCGATGCACGCCCCGCTCCCTAACCTCGCGCTGGTCGTCTGCGTGGGGGTCGGGATCATCGCCGGGCTGGCGTCCTCGCTGCTGACCATTCTGGTCTACGCGTGTGAAGACGCGTTTCGGCATCTGCCCATCCATTGGATGTGGTGGCCGACCGTTGCCGGACTGTTCGTCGGCGTCATCGGTTGGATCGAGCCCCGTATCCTGGGCGTGGGATACGATTCGATTCGCGAGATCCTGCAGGGGCAACTGGTTCGCTCGGCGCTGATCGCCCTGCTGGTGGGTAAGGCGGTCGCGTGGGCGGTCGCGCTGGGCTCGGGAACGTCCGGCGGGGTGCTGGCGCCGCTCCTGATCATCGGCGGCGCCCTGGGCGCCCTGGAGGCACGCGCGGTGGGCCTCTCTGACCCGCCCCTGTGGGCGATGATCAGCATGGCGGCGGTCCTGGGCGGGACGATGCGCTCGCCGTTGACCTCCGTCGTGTTCCTGCTGGAACTGACGCACGACCTCGGCGTGCTTCCGGAATTGCTCGTGGCGTGCACGGCGGCGCACGCCTTGACCGTCCTCCTCATGCGGCGCTCGATCCTGACCGAGAAACTCGCCCGCCGCGGCTATCACCTGACGCGCGAATACGCGGTGGATCCGTTGGCTATGCGGCGCGTCGCCGACACGATGGCGACCGACGTGCCCAGCGTCCCCTCGAATATGAGTGTCCATGAACTGGCCGAGCGGATCGGCCGCGGCGATCCGTGGCTCACCCATCACCACGCGGTGCTCGTCGTCGACGACGCCGGCCAACTCGAGGCCGTCGTGACGCGCGGCGACGTCGTGCGCGCGTTGCAGGTGGACCCGACCGGCCAGATGACGGTCGCCAGGGCGGGTACCTCGCCCCCCGTCGTGGCGTATCCCGACGAGCTGATCTACCACGCGGTCAAGCGGATGTTCCAGCATCGAATCGGGCGGCTTCCGGTCGTGAGTCGCAGCAACCCCCGGCAGGCGATCGGCTACTTCGGCCGATCCAACGTCCTGGCATCGCTGCTGGACCACCTCCGCGAGGAACACGAACGCGAGCCGGCGTGGTCACCGTGGCGACGGTGGCGGCGCACCCCCGAAACGCCGCCGACGCCAAAACAACCTGGTGAACCCGCGCCTTCGCGAGAGTGACGCGGGCGGCTCGCCAGGTGAGGTGGGCACGACTCTGAATGTCCCGGACGTCACGCCAGCGCCGATTCGAGGAACTGGCGGAATGCCGCCGGGCTGGGCAGGCGATGCTGGGCGCGCGTGTCGCCGTCGCCGATCCGGATGGTGATCAGCCGCGGGTCGTGTTCGGCGAGTTGAAACATCGATTCGTCGGTCACGTCATCGCCGGCGAGCAGGACCAGGTCGTAGGCGCCGCCGGCGAGCAGCCGCGTGACCGCCGCGCCCTTGCTGATGTGGGCGCTGGTGGCCTCCACGATCTTGCGGCCGTGGCGGACCTCGATGGGGCTGTTGGCGGCGATCATCGAGAGCTCGTCCACGAGCTGGTTGGCCTTCCATTTGCCGAATTCCGGGTCGGCCCGGCGGTAGTGCCAGACCAGGCCGGTGCGCTTGTGCTCGATGTGAGTCCCCGGCGTGGAGCGCTGGAAGAGCGCCAGGATGTGCCGCACCTGCTCCTTCCACCCGAAGTCCAGATTGTGGTCCAGGTGCTGCCAGGCGCCCGAGTGCGGAGGGCGGACCTCGGCGCCATGTTCGGCGACCAGGCCGAAGGCGCCGTAGTCCCCCAGGAACGATTCGAGGTCGCGGGCGGTGCGGCCGGAGACGATTGTCACGTCCAACGCCTCCAGCGCCGCCAGGCGGTCGAGCAGGCGGCGCAGCTCGGGCGTCGGGGTGGCGGCGGCAGGGTCGCGGACGATCTCGCGCAGCGTCCCGTCGTAATCGAGGAACAGCGCCACGCGCTTCGCGGCCGCGACGGCCGCGGCGAGCTCCCCCCGGGCGCGGGCGACGCCGTTCGAGTCGCAGGGGCGGCAGGGGGGACGTTGCGCCAGGTCGCCGATGAAGTCCCGCGCCCACGCGGCCGCGTCGTAGGTAAATACCCGTTCGCGCATCGGTCGGATACGGCGGCGGCGCTCCTCGGCGGGCATCGCCAGAGCCTGCGCGATCGCGTCCGCGATCGCCGGCACGTCGTAAGGGTTGACCGTCACCGCGTTGGGGAACTCCTGCGCGGCGCCGGCGAATTCGGACAGGATCAACACCCCCGGGCCCCGTTCCGACCGGTCGGGCACCGCCGCGCACGGTGACACCCCGCGCTGGCACGCCACGAACTCTTTGGCCACCAGGTTCATGCCGTCGGTCAGCGGGGTGACCAGGGCGACGTCCGCCAGGCTGTACAAGGCGCACAGCTCGGTGAAGCCGACCGAGCGGTGCATGAAGTGGACGGGGGAGTTGTGGAGCGTGGCGTACTGCCCGTTGATCCGGCCCACCCGGTGCTCGACCCGCTGGCGCAGCTCCTGGTACTGGTCCACGCCCGACCGCGTGGGGACCGAGATGAAGACGAACTTCACGCGGTCCCGCTGCTCCTCCCCCAACTTCCGCAAGAAAAGCTCGATTCCTTCCAGCCGGCGGAGGATTCCCTTGGTGTAGTCCAGCCGCTCGACGGAGAGGATGATTCGCTTGCCGGCGTAGGCTGTCGCGACGGCGGCGCATTGTTCGCGGAAGGCGTCGGTATCCAGCTCGGCCTCGAAGCGGCGGGCATTGATCCCGATCGGATAAACGCCCATCGCGGAGGTGTGCCCCTCGTAACGCACGGTGGTCATCTCCGATTCGACGCCCAGCAGGCGCAGCACGGTGGAGCGGAAGTGCCGCAAGTATCCAAATGTGTGGAACCCGATCAGGTCGGCGCCCAGCACGCCGGTGACCAGCGCCTCGCGGTCCGGGTGGCAGCGAAAGACGTCGAAGGAGGGGAAGGGGGTGTGCAGGAAGAACCCCACGCGCAGCGACGGCCGGGCCTGCTTCAGCAGCCGCGGCAGCAGCATCAATTGATAATCGTGCACCCAGACCAGATCGCTTCCGCCCGCTGTTACCAGGATTCGCTCGGCGAAGAGGTGGTTCACCTTTTCGTAGGCGGTCCACCACTCGGCCCGGTAACTGAAATAGCTCGGCAGGTAATGGAAGAGGGGCCAGATCGAGGAATTAGACAGGCCCTCGTAATGGTCGCGCGCCAAGTCATCGGGAAGGAAGACGGGCGTGCAACCGTGCTCATGCCGCAGCGTCCCCGCAATCGCGGCCTGCTCTGCTGCGGGGATATGCTTTCCGGGCCAGCCGAGCCAGTTAACCGCGCCGTTCTGGAGATTGACGCCTTCCAGCGCGGAGACCAGGCCGCCTGATGACTTGTGAATCCCATCCTCGGAAAGGGTGACGGGAAGGCGGTTGGAGACGATGGTCACTTCCGGCATGTGGGTGAGTCTCTGACATTTCTCTCCCTAACGCGCGGGAAGCCCCGATGTCAACCCATGAGCCGGTTTCTTCGGTTCCCGGAGCGCAAATCCGCAGGATTCGGTCAGGCGGAATGCCCGGTTACGACGAATACGATTCGACCGGGGGGCAGGCGCAGACGAGGTTGCGGTCGCCGAAGGGGTTGTCCACCCGTCCGACCGCAGGCCAGAACTTATGGTCGCGCAGGCCCTTGGCGGGGAACGCCGCCTGCTCGCGGCCGTACTTGTGCGGCCAGGCGTCGGCGGTCACCGTTGCGGCGGTGTGCGGGGCGTTCTTGAGCGGGTTGTCCTGCTTGTCCATCTGCCCGGACTCGATCGCGCGGATCTCTTCGCGGATGTGGATCATCGCGTCGATGAAGCGATCGAGCTCGGCCTTGGGCTCGGACTCGGTCGGCTCGACCATCAGCGTGCCGCCGACGGGCCAACTCATCGTGGGGGCGTGGAAGCCGTAGTCGATGAGGCGCTTGGCGATGTCTTCGACCTTCACGTTGGCCGTGCGCTCGAACTCGCGGCAGTCGAGGATGCACTCGTGGGCGCACAGGCCGTTCTTGCCCTTGTAGAGCACGGGGTAATGCGGCTCGAGGCGCTTGGCGATGTAGTTGGCGTTGAGGATCGCGACCTGGGTTGCCTTCTTCAGACCCTGGGCGCCCATGAGGGCGATGTAGACCCAGGAGATGGTGAGGATGCTGGGCGAGCCGTAGGGGGCGGCCGACACCATCCCCACCTGATGAGGGGATGAGGGGGTGAGGGGTTGAGGGGTAAGAGAGGGGAGAAAAGGTTTCAGGTGTTTCGCGACGCCGATGGGGCCCATGCCGGGGCCGCCGCCGCCGTGAGGGATGCAGAAGGTCTTGTGCAGGTTGAGGTGGCAGACGTCGGCTCCGATGTCGCCGGGGCGCGTCAGACCCACCTGGGCGTTGAGGTTGGCGCCGTCCATGTAGACCTGGCCGCCGTGCTGGTGGACGACCTGGCAGATCTCCTTGATCGACTCTTCGAAGACGCCGTGCGTGCTCGGGTAGGTCACCATCAGGCAGGAGAGATTCGCCTCGTGTTCCTTCGCCTTCGCCTTGAGGTCCTCGACGTCGATGTTGCCCTGGTCGTCGCAGGCGACGGCGACGGTGTGCAGGCCGGCGATGACGGCGCTGGCGGGGTTGGTGCCGTGGGCGCTGGTGGGGATCAGGCAGATGTTGCGGTGGCCCTGGCCACGGGATTCGTGATAGGCACGGATGGCGAGCAGCCCCGCGTATTCGCCCTGCGATCCGGCGTTGGGCTGGAGCGAGACGGCGGCGAAGCCGGTAATCTCGGCGAGCCAGTTTTCCAGGTCGTTGAAGAGCCGCTGATAGCCCTTGGTCTGATCCGCGGGGGCGTAGGGATGGAGATTGGCGAACTCCGGCCAGGTGACGGGGAGCATCTCGCTGGTCGCGTTGAGCTTCATCGTGCACGAGCCCAGCGGGATCATGCCGTAGGCGAGGGAGAGGTCGCGGGATTGGAGCTTGAAGATGTAGCGGAGGAGCTCGGTCTCGCTGTGGTAGGTGTTGAAGATGGGGTGGGTGAGGAAGGGGGACCGACGGGCGAGCTTGGCGTTGTAGGACAATTCCGACTCATTGACGCGGAAACCACCGTCGATCAGGCGTCCGCCTGCGAAGAAGCCATGTCGAAGCGTGTCAACGTCTTCGATCGTGGTGGTCTCATCGATGGAGACGCCCAACGATCCATCCCCGTAGTCGCGAACGTTGATCCCTGCGGAACCTAGCCACGCAATGACCTTTTCCGGGGCCGCCACTTGCGGGTTGAGTCGTACGCGCAGAGTATCAAAGAACGGTGTGGTGCCGACATCGTGTCCCATCACATCGTGCCCATGTCCCTGGATAGACCTCGCGAGGATCACGGCAAGCGCGTGGACTCGCCGCGCGATCTGCTTCAACCCCTCCGGCCCGTGGTACACCGCGTACATGCTGGCCATGTTGGCCAGCAGCGCCTGGGCCGTGCAGATGTTGCTCGTGGCCTTCTCGCGGCGGATGTGCTGCTCGCGGGTCTGGAGCGTCAGGCGCAGGGCCGGGTGTCCCGCGGAATCTTTCGACACACCGATGATTCGGCCCGGCATCTTGCGGGCGTATTCGGTTTTGGTGGCCATGTACGCCGCGTGCGGCCCGCCGAAGCCCATCGGCACGCCGAACCGCTGCGTGCTGCCGACGGCGATGTCGGCGCCCAGTTCGCCGGGCGGCTTGATCAGCGTGAGGGCGAGGATGTCGGCGGCCATTACGACCAGGGCGCCCGCATCGTGCGCGGCCTTGATGACGTCGGTGTAATCGACGATTCGGCCATCGGTCGTGGGATATTGCAGCAGGATGCCGACCAACTCGGCGTTCGCCACTGGCAAGCCTGAGCGCTTGCCAGTGCCACCCAGATCGTTGGTTGATCCGACGATCAGTTCGATACCGAGCGATTGGGCGCGCGTCCGGCAGACCGCGATCGTCTGCGGGTGACAGTCGTCGGCGACGAAGAAGGCGGCCTTGGTGGCCTCGTCGCGGTCGAGGACGATCGACTGGCACATGTTCATCGCTTCCGCCGCGGCCGTGGCCTCGTCGAGCAAACTCGCATTGGCGAGTGGCAGGGCCGTCAGGTCGGCGACCATGGTCTGGAAGTTCAGCAGCGCCTCCAGACGCCCCTGGCTGATCTCCGCCTGGTAGGGCGTGTACTGCGTGTACCAGCCGGGGTTCTCAAGGATGTTCCGCTGGATGACCGGCGGCGTGATCGTGCCGTAATAGCCCTGGCCGATGAACGATTTGGCGACGCGGTTCTGCTTCGCGATCGAGGCGAGTTCGTCCAGCAGCTCATGCTCGCCGCGCGGGTGGCCCAGTTTCAACTCGCCCTTCATGCGGATGGACGGCGGGACCGTCGCGTCGATCAGCTCATCAAGACTGTTGTAGCCGAGCAGCCTGAGCATTTCGTGCTGCTGCGGCTCGGTGGGACCGATGTGGCGGTGGATGAACGTGTCGGTCGGCGCGAGGACCGAATCGTCGGTGGCGGGCCTGCTTGTCTGAGCCGGCAGGGGGGGGCTGGTCGTGGTCATGTCGTCCATTCTTGCCAGATTGTAGGCCCGGGACCAAAACGTGAAACCCACGGAGGATCGCGCCTCCGTGGGCTCGCTGAGCGACGTCCCTAATTTACGAATATGACCTCTGAATGAAAGCCCCCGGGCGCGACCCGCTTTAGCGGCAGGATCGTCCGCCCCCAAAAACTCAACCGCCAGTCCCCGCCGCATAGCGCGGCGGGGACTGGCGTTCAAAGTTAGACAAGGGGAAGCTCGCGGCGCGACAAGGCGCGCCGTCCGCCGCCCCTCGTTGAAAGGAATGTCCCGGCCTGACACCGGTACACTCCAACACGCATTGTCGCGAAACTACTTATTCCGATCGGCCGCGTCCTGCATCTTCTCGCCGGCGCGCTGCGTATCCTTACCCGCGCCTTCCACCGTGTTGCACGCCGTCAGCGTCGTCAGCGCCGACACGATCATCGCCACCGCCAGGATCTGCTTAACGAGTTTCATGGAGGCTCTCCTTGTGAGAGTCGTCGTGGAACGGATTGCTTTCCCAGCGGCCGGCGCAACCCGTTCCCGGACTCGCGCGGCCGCGCACTTAAAGGTTCACATTGGCATCGCGAGGCGCCTCACCAAGTGCGAACCGCGATGCGGGAAAACAAAGCGCGTGCCGGAACGAACAACGGCCCAATGGCGCCGCTGTGCCCGGTTGCGTGGGGGGTTTGAGGATGACTCCGAAGGCGTGTCCGGACAGGCCGCGACGAATTGGCAGGTGCGGCGGCTCCAGACGGCCTGGCCGCGAGGATCAGTGTCCCGTCCTCTTCAGGTATTCCTCGGCCGACAAGAGCTTCTCAAGCTCGGCTGCGTTTGCGGGCTTCACCCTGATCATCCAGCCGGTGGCGTAGGGATCGCGATTGACCAGGCCAGGGTCTTTCGCAACCGCGTCGTTGATGGCGATCACGTCACCACTGACGCCGCTGTAGAGGTCGCTGGTCGCCTTGACCGATTCGATCTCCCCGAACCGCTTGCCGGCCGACAGACGCTCTCCCACTTTCGGCAGCGCGACGTAGGTGATGTCGGTCAGCTCGTCCGCGGCGATCTGCGTGATGCCGAGGGTGACCGTGCCGTCGCCTTCGAGCTTATGCCATTCATGCGTTTCGAGGTATTTGCGATCGGATGGGGCGGAGGCTGCCATGGTCGTGAGTCCTGAGTGCTGAGTTAGGCCGGGCGCTTATAGAAGGGGAGTTTGACGGTCTTCGCCGGGTTGAGCGTGCCCTTGAGGTCAACGGATAGCTGCGACCCCTCGGCGGCGTGGCTGGCGTCCACATAGGCCATCGCGATCGACTTGCCCAGGGTGGGGCTCAGCGTGCCACTGGTCACCTCGCCGACGACCTGGCCGTCCTTAGTCACCGGCGTGCCCTGGCGGGCGATCCGCTTGCCCTCCAGCTCGAGCCCGACCAGCTTGCGCTTCGGGCCGGCCTGGGCGATCTCGCGCAGCCGCTCCACGCCGACAAATTCCTTGGTCAGGTCCACCGCCCACTTCAGTCCGGCCGAGAGCGGATCGATCGATTCGCTCAACTCGTGGCCGTAGAGCGGCATGCCGGCCTCGAGACGCAGCGTGTCGCGCGCGCCCAGGCCCGCCGGGCGAAGCGTGCCGCCATCCCGGTCGGTCTTGCCGGCGAGCATCTTCATCGCCATGGGCGCGACCTTGGCCGAGAGGATAACCTCCACGCCGTCCTCGCCGGTGTAGCCCGAGCGGAAGACGGTCAGCTTGATCAGGCCCATGACGCTGCCGGTCTCGAAGTGATAGCGCTTCATCGACCGCACGTCGACCGGCAGGTGCTCGGCGACGCGGTCGATCACCTTCGGGCCCTGGATGGCGACCATCGCCGTCGATTCGGTCTGGTCGGCCATGTCGAAATCCAGGCCGGCGTCGTGTCGCACGTCGTGGAAGTACTTGAGCAGCTTCTCGCGGTTGCTGGCGTTGCAGACCATCAGCCAGTGCTTGGCGTCGCGCGAGACGATCACGTCGTCGAGCACGCCGCCGCCGGCGTTGCAGATCAGCGCGTAACGGCTCTGCCCGACCTTCTGGTCCGTGACGTTGCGCGTGCAGACCTTGTTCAGGAACGCCTGCGCGTCCCTGCCCGTGAAGTGGACCCGGCCCATGTGCGAGACGTCGAAGATCGACCCGCTGTTGCGCGTTTGCTCGTGCTCGTCCACGATCGAGCGGTAGACGATCGGCATTTCCCAGCCGGCGAAGTCGACCATGCGCCCGCCCGACGCGACGTGGAAATCGTAGAAGGGAGTCCGCTTGAGCATCGCGGGGCAGGGTAAGCACGCCGGCGATCAATGTCAAAACGCGCGCGCCGCGCCCGATCGATGTCGCATCAAGATGGGTGGCACTGGCAAGCTAAGAGGCTTGCCAGTGGCGAGTTCACGAAGATCCGCGTTCGTTCCGGCTCGTCCTCGTCAGGAGCTCGAAAAAGCAAAACCGCCAGTCGCAATCGCGACTGGCGGTTTGATGTCGATTCAATGCGGACTTGATTACCGCGACCGACGGCGGCGGAAGAGCATTCCGACCGCGAAGATCCCGGCGCCACCGACGGCCACCGGCTCGGGGACGCCCACACCGCTGCGATCGCTGTCGGCGAAGACCACGGTCTGACCCGTGAGCTGCCACTGCGTGCCCGCACCGGTGAACTGCAGGAGCTGGTGCTGACCGGCCAGGACGCTGAACGCGCCCGGGACGACCTTGCCACCGATCTTCTGCGGGATCGTCAGGCTGTGGGAGTTCTCGTCGAGGTTGCTGACGAGCAGGGCGAGCTTGCCGAGGCCACCGGCTTGGGTGAGCGAGTAGACGCCCGAGTAGACCACGCCGCTGGTCTCGTTGTCCTTCAGCGCCCCGTCAACGCGAGAGACCGTGTCGAGGGTGGCGAGCTTGGCGTTGCCGCCGTTGAAGATGTCGGCGATTCCCGGCAGCGTCCAGCCGTCCTTCGCGTCCTGCTCGAACTGAGCCTGCGTGTAACCGACCACGCCACCGTCAAGGAGGTGCACGCCATCCACGCCGCGGAGGCGGTAGTGGGCGACGAGGGCGGAGAAGTCACCGCGGGACAGCATCTGGTTCGCCGTGTTCGGCGTCGCGCCGGGCGTGAAGGCGGGCAGGCCGCCGCTCGTGCTGTTCTGCAGCGCCGTGTTCCCGACGTTATTGAACCGGTTGACGTACGGGATGTGCTTGTGCCCGACCGGCAGGTTGGCGCTCACGTAGCTGGCGCGCTCGATCGGGAGCACGAACAGCGAGGTGCGAATGTTGGGGGCGCTCGACGTGCCGCCGACCTGGGAGGGATTCTTGTAGCTCGGCGAACCGGGATACAGGTCCTCGTTCGCCATGTTCAGGCCCGAGGCGATGTAATCGGCGGTGGAGCTGCCCGCGCCGACGCCGCTGGTGTCGCCGCTGCCCGGGAAGATGCGGAAGTTGCCCACGAAGGTCGTCGGGCTGGCGGCGTGAATCGCCGTCGCCGCCGCGGTCGCCTGGGCGAGATTGGGGTTGCCGGCAGACGCGGGGGTCTCGTAGTCGAGGAACGCGTAGTTGACCTTGACGTTCGGGTTGCCGAACAACGTGGCAATCCCTGCGGGAGTCAACCCCGGCTCGACGATCTTCACTGCGAGCTTGCCGGGAAACGTCGCCGCCTGTGCCTGCAATTGCGTCAGGGCGGCGGGTACGTCGGCGTCGTTACGAACGAACGGCGCGGGGACGAATCCCGTCACCGGCGTCGTCGCCGCGCTCACCGCGCGCCAATCGTAAAGAAGATCGTCCGCTTGCGCGGAAGACCCGACACCCACGAAGGCCGCTGCCGCAGCCAACATTCCAATAGATTTGGTGAATTTTGACACAGCCCTCTCACCTCTGCAGAAGTTTCTCACTTTTTGCCCCGTCCTGGTCATTTGCCTTCTCTCCTTCCGCCGTACGACCGCAGATGCACCCACTACGGCTATGACGTGCCTCACACTACTCCAGATTGCACTTTTATCATGACAAGCCCGCACATGGCAAGAGAAAAAGGGAAAATGTTGAGCGGGATCTGGCAACGTTGAACCGGCCAAAAAAAGCCTTGATCAGAAGCTATCTACTACCAGGTTGTCCGAAGCTGGTTGATAATAGCTGAAGAAGCGTTCGGAATTGCCGTAACGTGCGTAGTAGACGTGTCTTCCGCCATCTGCCACCAGTGCCCCGACGCTCCAGTTTCCGATGTGACCGGTGGCCCGGAAGACCGCGTCGGCGCTCTTGCTGTAGTAGAGGATGTCAGCGTCGCCGGCGCTGTCGAGGTAGAGGTTGGTGTAGAGGCCTTGCGACAAATTCGAGGCGACAGTCTCCGCAGTCCACGAGCTGCCGTTAAAATGGGCAAATTTCAGGTCGGCATTATATGCGTCGTAGTACGACATCGACGGCTGGTTGCTCCCGTCGTAAGCCAGCGAAATAAACCCGCCGCCAATCCGGGTCCGGCTGTCCGCCGTCTGCACATTCCACCCGCTGGAGCCCCGGCGGGCAAACTTGAACTGCCCGGTGGTCGTGTTCTCGTAGGCTACCGACCATTGCCCCGTGTTGCTGATCGCGAAACTACTATAACGGCCCGAATCCTGGGTGGAGTCGATCGTGGAGACGCGCCAGCCGGTGCCGTCATCGATGGCCATCCGCAGATCGCCGCTGGTCTTGTAGTAGTAGGTGATGATCGGATCGTCGTACTGGTCGAACGCCAGGGAGGGGTAAAGGCCGGTCGAGCGACCGGAATCGACGGTCTTGACGCTCCAGCCGCTGCCGTTCCACTCCGCATATTTCAGATCCGCGTTATACGAGTCGTAGTAGGCCATTGCCGGCTTGCCCGTGGAGGTGATGGCCAGCGAGACGAAGTGCCCCACGTCACTTCCGGAGTCGATGACCCGGGTGGCGGACCAGTCGCCGTCGGCGTTGCGCGTGGCGAAGCGGAGGTGGTGGTCGTCGGCGTTGTACCAGGCGTAATAGAGCACGCCGTCGCGGTCGAACTTGATGGCGTTCTCGCGGCCCTCGACGCCGATCTGGCTGGCCGACGGCTGGCCGCCCTTGCGCTGCAGGGCGAGCGAGATCGCGCTGTCGAGGTCGAGCCGCGGCCAGGAGAGCTGGGTGTACGGATTGGCCTCCTTGTCGCCGTCGAAGTTATCGGACCCGCTGCCGCGGAGGATCGACATGACGTCGCGGGCGGTGAAGGTGGGATCGATCTGCTTGAGGATCGCCGCCGCCCCCGCGATGAACGGGGCGGAAAAGCTCGTGCCGCTGGCCTCGAGGTAGATCGGGTCGTGCGTGGTGTAATCCAGGTACGCCGTGGGGACGTTCTCGCCGGGCGCCAGGATGTCCATGTTGGGCCCGCGCTCGGTGAACTTGGAGATCGCGTCGGAGCTGTTGATCGACCCGACGGCAAAGGCGCTGGGATCGGCGCCGGGGTATTCCACCCCGTAGGGGGTGAAGGCCCCGTCATTTCCCGAGGCGGCCACAATTACCACGCCGTCGCTGGCAAGCTGGGCCATCTCGTCGGCGTAGACGGATCGCTGGGCTTCGGTGGCGTAATGGCCCGAGCCGAAGGAGGCGTTCACAACCGTGATGTTATATTTTTGCCGATTATCGATGATCCATTGAAACGCCTGCTCATAGCGCGAGTCTGGCACGTTTTTGTCATTATCGACGCGCACGACGACGATTCGGGCGCCGGGGGCGACTCCCTGGTACTTTGCGCCGCCGAACGTGAACTGGTTGCCGACGGCGATCGCCGCGACCCCGGTGCCGTGACCGTCCTCGTCCATGGGGTCGCCGTCGCCGGTCACGAGGTCCACGCCGCCGATGTACTTGCCCTTGATGGCGGGGTGGTTGTAGTCCACACCGGTGTCGATGATGGCGATGGTCTGGCCGGAACCGTTGTATTGGCCATAGTTTGCGACGGCCAGATCCTGGTCGATAAGTTGCGGGAAGGCGCCCCAGGGGGTGGTGGCGAGGAGGGTGCGCAGCTCGAGCGGTTCGATGCGCGGGGCGGGCGACTGGCGATGTGGACGCTTCGACATAGGCTTATGGCAAGTACGACGGCAAGGGGAGTGGGGCGGCCTTGGCGCGAGCGACCCTCCAGATCCTCCTTAGGAGAACTATAACTCCCTTAATTAACTAGACAAACGACCCATTTTCGGTAAGGGAGTCCTCCACCGGTCGTGGTCGCTTCCCCAGCCTCCTCCCTATTAACTTATGGCCCATGCAAGGCGTTGGCGGGACAGGCGTTTAGCGCGCGATTATTTTACGACGGAAGGCACGGAAGGTGAACGCGCTCGAGCTTGTGACAAGCCGTACAGGGAACCGCTCGTTGGTGATCTGCTGGTCACGTATGCGTTCGATCGACCCGAGACGTTTCAGAAGGTTCGCAGTGACGACGACTCATCCGCGACCTGTTCGTGCGGCGGGAGAGCAAATGGGAAGTGTTCGAAAGAGCGAGTTGACCCAGCCGCCATCGCGAGCAGCGCCGTCGCCCACAGCGTGGCGATGATCCCGCACGTGAGAGATTTCGTTACCTTTCGAAGCATGAGGGCGCAGCTTCAAATCCGCCTCGGATCGGTAAAAGCGGGAGCGAACCGCGGGAGGGGAAGTCGAGGGCAAAGATTCCGGGCCTTTTTTTCGGCCCCTGACGGCGGGCGAAGACCACGGGCAAACGAGTTTGCCCATGCCACCCCGGGGAGGGTCTGCGTTGCGGTTTGACAGGCCCTGTCGCGGCCAGCATAAGGGTGGTATGGACGATGGAAGCACCGGCGCGCGAGAGGGCGACGAAGCGACTCCGCGGCCCGTGCGCCGATCACGTCTGCGGCGTTGGGGGCCGCGGGTCCTGCTTGTTCTCGTACTGGTCTTTGCCGGCGGTGAGTTGTTCGCGCGGTATTACCTGGGTCTGGGCGACCCGCCGCTGATGATGGCCGACCCGCAGATTGAGTATCTGGCCAAGCCCGATCAGGACTGCCGGCGGTTCGGCAATCACGTCCGGTACAACCATTACTCGATGCGCAGCGATGACTTTCCGGCGCACAAGGCCGACCCGCGCGAGCTGCGCGTGCTGGTCATCGGGGACAGCGTGGTGAACGGCGGCGTGCTCAGCGACCAATCGAAGATCGCCACATCGGTGCTACAACGGAAGCTGCGGAACGAGCTGAATCGGCCGGTGGTGGTGGCGAACATCTCCGCCGGAAGCTGGGGCCCGCCCAACGAGCTGGCGTACCTCAAGCGGTTCGGGCTGTTCGACGCGGACGTGATGGTGATCGTGCTGTCGAGCCACGATTACGCGGACGTGCCGACGTTCGCGCCGACGGTGGGCGTGGACCCGTCGTCGCCGGACCACAGGCCGGTGCTGGCGCTGTGGGAGGGGTTCACGCGGTACCTGTTGCCCAGGCTTGGCTATCGCAAGGCATCGAACGAGGGTTACACACCGGCGACGGCGCCGGCCAAATCGGCGGACGTCGCATGGTCCATGGCGGCGCTGCGCGAGATGATCGATATGGGGCGTCGCGCCGGCCTGCGCGTCATCCTGGCGCAGCACCTGGAGCGCGCCGAGTCGCTGGCGTCGCCGCTGCCGGGGCATGGCGTGATCGCCGACGAGGCGCGTCGCGACGGCCTGGCGCCGATCGAGCTTGGCGCGGCGTTCGACGCGGCCCGCCGGCGGGGGCAGCAGCCTTACCGGGACGACATCCACCCCAACGACCTGGGCCAGGCCGTCATCGCCGAGGCGCTGCTCCCCGCGATCGAGCGCGCGGTCGGGGCAGCGCCCACGACGGCACCGGCGGCGACGGGGCGGGTGACAGTCCGGTAATCGACGCGGCTGTTATGCGCCTTCCATGTGAATCGTGCGCCGCTGGGCGCAGGAAGACCACGGGCAAACAAGTTTGCCCATGCCACCCAAGGCCGCGCGTACAATCCGTGTTAAGCGGATGACCGAATCTTCCGAGCAAGACGGAGATGGCGCGCGGCCTCGGGGCGCGCCGTCGTCGTGGCTGCTTTGTGCCCGCGTGATCAGGGCATATGATGACCTGGCGCGGCCGATGAGCCGCTCGCGCAGGCGCCCAGACGGATTTGTCGAATGGTCCCATCCTTGTTGGCACAGTTCATCCCCGATCCGTTCGGCGCCGGTCACACGCTGACCGCCAACGACGTCCTCGAACAATACGTCTGGGTCTTTTACGGCGCGTTCCTGATCTCGTTCCTCTTCACGCCGCTC
This sequence comes from Tepidisphaeraceae bacterium, assembly GCA_036558265.1. GTDB lineage: Bacteria > Planctomycetota > Phycisphaerae > Tepidisphaerales > Tepidisphaeraceae > RYN-433. The sequence goes on from DATBFY010000665.1 coordinate 16,485, forward strand.
ATGCGCGTGGTGGCCAACTACTACGGCATCATCGACGCCCCCGACCGCCTGCGCAAGATGCATAACGTGCCGGTCGCCTACCTGGGCGGGATGGCGGTGTTCCTGGGGTGGTTGACGGGCCTGGCGATCAGCCAGTCCCGCCGGATGCCGATCGTGGAGCCGGGCCTGCCGATCAACGTGACGATCCCCTTCTCGATCGTTGCCGGTGCCTGCATCATCATCGTCCTGGGGCTCTGGGACGACCTCCTGGGGGTGCGGCCGTGGGTGAAGATCGCCGGGCAGGTGGCGGCGGCGGGGTTCCTGATCGCCGAGAACATCGGCACGCGGTGCACGGGATTGCTCTTCGACACGACGAATCGGTGGCTGTTCATCCAGCAGCAGCCGGGGCACTGGCTGGCAAACGTGGCGGGATCGCGCCTGATTCAGATTCCGGAGTGGGTGACGCTGGTGAGCAGCGCGGTCGTCGTGGTCTGCGTGGTCGTCGCCTGCTGCAACGCGACCAACCTGATGGACGGCCTGGACGGGCTGTGCGGCGGGGTGACGGCGGTGATCGCCGGCGGGTTCCTCTTCCTGGCGGTACACCTGGCGATGTCGAGCGGGGGTCTGGACCCGAACCTCGACTCGCTCCGCGTCGTCATCGCGCTGGCGCTGCTGGGGGCGGTCATGGGGTTCATCCCTTACAACTTCAATCCGGCGTCGATCTTCATGGGCGACACGGGGTCGATGTTCCTGGGATTCTGCTGCGCAACGATGATCATCCTGATGAGCCAGGGGCAGCACTGGCGGTGGTTCCTGGCGTCGATGGTGATGTTCGCGCTGCCGGTGCTCGACACCGCGCTGGCCTTCGCGCGGCGGTGGGTGAACCGGCGGCCGCTGTTTTCGGCGGACAAGCTGCACTTCCACCACCAGCTGGTGGCGCGGGGGTTCTCGGTCAAGAAGACGGTGCTGATCAGTTACGGCCTGGCGCTGTTCTTCGCCACCGCCGGGGCGCTGATCGCGATCACCCGCACCCGTTACGCGGTGGCGTTTTACCTGATCATCTTCGGGTACATCATCGTGGCGGCGTACAAGATGGGGATGGTGCACGAAAAGCCGCGGGTGGTGACGCGTCACGACCTTGCGGACGGGGTGGAGCCGGGCGGGGCGGCGCAGATTGAACCGGGGACGGTGATCGAGATCCGGGAGAGTGCGGAGACGCGGGGCGGCGACGACGTAGCGGCGCCGTCGCCGGCGACGGTCGGTTGATCAGTCCGCGGCCTCTAACCGGTAGGCCAGGAGAAGCATGAAGCGTTTGATACGCGCGCCCAGAAGGTAGTCGTAGGTCCGCGGGGCGAATCGCAGGGCGCGGGGGAAGGCGCGATTCCACTGCATGCACGGCAGGTAATAAAAGCGCGCGGAGGCGAAGCCCAGGTCACCGATCGCCCGTTGGATCTGCGAGGACGTGTTGAGTCGATAGTACGAGGGGATCTTGTTAATCCCCTCGTCGCGCTCGGCGATCCGCTGCTTGAGCCGCAGGACCTGGAGCAGCTTGACGGCGTTGCAGAACGGGTGATGCCCGTGGGGCGTCAGCGCCCAGAATACCCCCCCCCGTTTAAGCAAGACTTTGACTTTTTCGAAGAAGGGGCGGGCGCGCTCGACGTGCTCCACGACGTTGTACGCCCAAGCCAGGTCGTATGCGTTCTCCGGCACCGGCGCGCATTCGAGCGTCCCCTGCCAGCGCTGAGCCAAACCCGGGTAGTCGAGGACAACCGGGCTCGGGTCCACCCCGTCGAACTGCGCGGCGCGGCGTTGGAGCTCGACCTCCCCAGGCTGCGGGCGCGGACCACAACCCACGTTGAGCACGCGTCCGGCGGCGCCCGGCTCGGCGAGCAGGCGCTCCCAGAACGCCTGCTGATACCCGCTGCGGTCGATTCGAAGGTGAGAGTAGTCCCCCAGGTCGATCTTTTCGTGAGTGACCAGCATGTTCGCCACTATCCGTTCGCGTTCACCTGCACATATTCCCGGTGGATCCGCCCATTTTTCGCCGTGCACAGGAAGTACCCCTTGCGCGGGTCGAAATCGTGATTGGCGCGGTGGAACGAGCAGCACGTGTTAGTGGTCAGCGTGGCATCCCCCCAGGCCCGCTCGGTCTTGGAATGAAAGTGACCGTTGAACACGTCCAGTAAGGTGTGCTCGGCGAACGGCAGGAGCAGGTCGTTGGCGTTGGTGGGGCGGCTGGGCAGAAAGTACCCCAGCGGGAAGTGCGTGAACAGCGCCGTCGGTTTCTTCTTGTCCAATGACTTGAGCGTCTCGATCAGGTACGCAATCGTGTCCTTGGGGACGACCGTCTTGCTGCCGGCGCGTCCCTGGCAGGAGTCCAGGCCGATGAACTGCCACCCCTTGTGCTCGAAGTGGTAGTTGATCGATTTGGGCCAGTTGGCCTCGTAGGGCGTGCGGTCGTCGTTGCCGGCCTGGTGGTCGTGGTTGCCGACCACCACGTAGGTCGGAATCCTGATGCCGTTCAGGACGTCTTTAACCGCGGCGTTCTGCGGCTTGGTGCCGTCCTCGGTGAGGTCGCCCACGATCAGGCAGAAGTCCGCCTTGTGATCGTTGACGCGCCGGATCACCCGATCGTTCAACCACGTGGCGCAGCGCTGGTCGAAGTAATGGATGTCGTTGATCACCACGAACGTGAACGTCCCCGAATCCTTCGCATTGTCGGCGGCGGTGGCCCAGCGCGCGATCAGCGAGGAATACAGCGCCGCCCCCGCGCCCCAGCGCAGGACGTCGCGCCGACCGTACTTGTGATGGGGCGATGGGTCCATGTCATCCCTTTCCTGGCAAGTGATCGCGTGCGAAGTCGATTGCACGCCCGAACTACTCCCCCGGATGATATCGGTCCCCTTCGCCCGGGCAAATTCAGATTCGCCAGGGCCGGATTAGCGGACCCGGCCTCGGCTCCTACACGTGGAAAAATCGGACGATCCGCTAACAAGTCCCACGCGGGGTTGTCCGATGCTAGACAACGGCGGTTCGTGGTTTTGCCGGTTGGCGGCATATTCCGACCGCCCCTATGATGACCCCGGTTCCGCATCCCTGCTCCGGGCGCGGTGGTTGGAGAGGGGCCTTCAAAGCGAACGTAAGTGTAAGGATTGCCCTATGGATGTGACGATCATCGGCTGCGGTTATGTGGGCCTGGTTACCGGCACGTGCCTGGCGGCGATCGGTCACACCGTCCGCGGGGTCGAGAAGGACCAGCGAAAGCTCAAGACGCTTCAGGACGGCCATTGCCCGATCTTCGAGCCCGGCCTGCAGGAGCTGATGAACGAGCACTACGCGTCGGGCCAGCTCCAATTCACCGACAACGTCCGCACCGCCGTCCGCGAGGCTGAGGTCGTCTTCCTCTGCGTCGGCACCCCGCCCAAGCCTGACGGCACCGTGGACATGAGCTACCTCGAGGGCGCCGGCAAGGAGGTCTGCGACGCGCTGGCGGAGCTCAAGAACGAGTACATGGTGACGATCGTCGTCAAGTCCACCGTCCCCGCCGGCACCAACCGCAGGCTTTATAACTTCCTCCGCCAGCAGACCAAGGCGTACGTCCAGGTCGTCTCCAACCCCGAGTTCCTCAAGGAGGGCACCGCCGTCCAGGACTGCATGAACCCGGACCGCATCGTCATCGGCGGCGAGAGCCCCGAGGCTTTCCGCATGATGCGGCGGCTTTATGATCCGCTGGTCAAGCGCGAAGAGCATTTCCTTACCATGAACTGGGAGTCGGCAGAGCTGACCAAGTACGCGGCCAACAGCATGCTGGCCGCGCGCATCTCGTTCATGAACGAGATGACGATCCTGTGCGAGCACTACGGGGCGGACATCGAGGAGATCCGCAAGGGGATCGGCACCGACAACCGCATCGGGCCGGCGTTCCTTCGTGCAGGCTGCGGGTATGGCGGGTCGTGCTTCCCCAAGGACGTGGCGGCGATGGAGCACATCAGCCGCGCCGCCGGACACGAGAGCCTCTTCGTCAACGCGATCCAGACGATCAACAAGAACCAGAAGAAACGCTTCGCCGAGAAGATCGCCCAGAAGATCGGCCGGCCGATCGAAGGCGCGACCATCGCCATCTGGGGGCTGGCGTTCAAGGCCGACACGGACGACATCCGCGAGTCGTCGGCGATCGACGTCATCCAGTACCTGCTCGCCAAGGGCGCGCACGTGCGGGCCCACGACTACAAGGCCACCGAGAACATGAAGGCGATCTTCAAGGACCAGGTGGAATGGTCGCCCGACCCGGTGACCGCCGCCGCGGGGGCGGACGCGGTGGCGCTCATCACGGATTGGCCGCAGTACACCACGCTGCCGTTCCGAAAGATCAGCGCGACGATGAACACGCCGCTGATCTTCGACGGGCGGAATTGTTTGAATCGAGACGTGATGCGCGAGACGGGATTCCAGTATTACCCGATTGGCCGGCCTTGCGTGGAGAATGCGCTGCGGTTGAAGAATCGGGTGTGAGGACCCTCGCACAGGCGCAGATTTCATTGGGAACCCGAGCGTCGATCCGTTCTTTCCACGCAACCCGTCCCGATTGGTACGCTGCCCTGACGGGGCCCCTGCATCTCCGATCCACCGCCGATCGATAGCGTAATAGGAGAGACGGTTCCTCCGCCGACTTGACCTTGTTGCGCGGGGGAAGATACTGTTTTGCCTCAACCCATGCGGAAAACCCGGACCATCGTCGCGGTGACCTTGCTCGCGACGGCGCTCTGCGCCGATCGCCAGGTCGCCTCCGCCGCGGCCCAGTCCGCTTCCGCTCGCACCGAGGCCGGGCCGGTCACGCCCAACTTCGCCCAGCGCTTGACCGTTTCGCTCCGCCGGGTCGTGCCCACCGTCAAGTTCCACCAGGCCCGGCAGGACGGCGTTACGCCGATCGCCGATCGCGCGGCCTTTGACGGCCCGCAGGCCCATCCGCACCAGACGCTAGGGGCGCCCTTCCAGTTCCGCCTGCCGCCCCCGCTCGCCTGAACCATCCCGTTCGCTCGTCTTCTCTCCCATTCGGTCGGGCATGGCGTCGCTTCCAGCGCACCCTGCGCCACGCGCGGTTCATCCATTTCATACCCCTTTCCCTTACGACAAATCGACGAGGACCCTCATGGTCAATGTCACCGTTAGCAAAGTTTTGACGAAGATTTTCGGCAGCCGCAACGAGCGCCTGCTCAAGCGCTATCGCGCCACCGTCGCGCGGGTCAACGAGTTGGAGCCCAGGGTCCAGGCCATGACCGACGATCAGTTGCGCGAACGCACCCGCGAGCTCCGCGAAGGCCTGGCGTCCGGCAGCAGGAAGTTCCGCAGCGGCGACGTGATCGAGGAGGCCTTCGCCATCATCCGCGAGTCGATGGACCGCAACATCGGCATCCGCTCCATCTTCAACCCCGAGGAGAACTTCGACCCGGACCAGTTCGACGACCAGATGCTCCAGGCCTACGACGAGGTCCAGCAGCGGATGATCCAGACCGGCGAGCCGTGGCAGCGCGTCTCGATCTCTCCCAAGATCTACGAGGCGGTCCGCAAGCTCTATCCCGAAAGCCGCCCGCCCTTCCGCGCCCGCCCGTTCGACGTCCAGCTCATCGGCGGACTGGTGCTCTACGAGGGCAAGATCGCCGAGATGGCGACCGGCGAGGGCAAGACGTTCGTCGCGCCGCTCGCGTGCTTCATGCGCGTGCTCGAAGGCTTTCATTGCCACGTCGTGACCGTCAACGATTACCTCGTCCGCCGTGACGCCAACTGGATCCGTCCCGCCATGGAAAACCTGGGCGTGAGCGTCGGCTACATCCAGTCGGACATGGACCCGGGCGGCGACGCCCGCCGCAGCCAGTACGGCTGCGACATCACCTACGGCACCAACAGCGAGTTCGGCTTCGATTACCTGCGCGACAACATGAAGGTCTCGGTCGCCGAGCAGGTGCAGGGGCCGCTGGACTTTGCGATCGTGGACGAGGTGGATTCGATCCTGATCGACGAGGCCCGCACGCCCCTGATCATCTCCGGCGCCGCCCACGACGACGCGCCCAAGTACCAGGCCGCGGACCTGGTCGCCCGCAAGGTCATCGAGTTGAGCAAGCCCTGGGACGACAACGAGCGGAAGATCGACGCCGCCAAGCGCGCCGCCAAGGCCGCCGAGGGCGACATCGACAAGTTCAAGGGCGACAAGCCCAGGATCGAGGAGGCCCGACGCCGCAGGGAACAGGCCGAGGCCGACCTCGCGCGCCTCGAGGATAACAAGAGGAACCTCACCCAGTACTACGAGGTCGAGCTGGATCGCAAGAGCGTCCACCTCACCCACGAGGGCATCGCCGCCGCACAGGACGCCGCCGGCGTCGGCTCGTTCTACGTCGGCAACAACATGGAATGGCCTCACCTCATGGAGCAGGCCATGCGCGCCCACGTCGTCTACGAGAAGGACAAGGACTACGTGGTCGAGCGCGAGGCCCGAACCGGGCAGGTCGGCGTCATCATCGTCGATGAGTACACCGGCCGGAAAATGGAGGGCCGCCAGTGGTCCGACGGCCTCCACCAGGCGGTCGAGGCCAAGGAACGTGTCAAGATCAAGGAGGAGACCCAGACCCTGGCGACCATCACGCTCCAGAACTTCTTCAAGCTCTACAAGGCCCTGGCGGGCATGACCGGCACCGCCATGACCGAGTCCGAGGAGTTCAGCAAGATCTACAAGCTCGAGGTCGTCACGATCCCCACCAACCGCCCGGTCATCCGCGCGGACCACGAGGACCGCGTCTACCGCAGCGAACGCGAAAAGTGGGAGGCGATCATCGAGGAGATCAAGGACGAGAGCCAGAAGGGCCGCCCCGTCCTGGTCGGCACCACCAGCGTCGAGAAGAGCGAGATGCTTTCCAACATGCTCAAACGCAAGTACGGCGTCGAGCACGAGGTGCTCAACGCCAAGCACCACGAGCGCGAGGCCGCGATCGTCGCCCAGGCCGGACAGCAGCACAAGAACGTCCACGGCGAGATGGTCGGCAACGTCACCATCGCCACCAACATGGCCGGTCGCGGCACCGACATCAAGCCGGTCAAACCCGCCCTGGAGGCCGGCGGCCTCCACGTCGTCGCCACCGAGCGCCACACCGCCCGCCGCATCGACAACCAGCTCCGCGGACGCTCCGGACGCCAGGGCGATCCGGGCTCGTCCCGCTTCTACGTCTCCCTCCAGGACGACCTGATGAAGATGTTCGCCGGCGAGTGGGTCATCCGCGTCCTGGGCTGGCTTGGCATGGAGGAGGGGATGGCCATCGAGGACAAGCGCATCACCAAGGGCATCGTCCGCGCCCAGAAAAAGGTCGAGGAGCGCAACTACTTGGCGCGTAAGCAGTTGCTGGAATACGACGAGGTCAACGACTACCAGCGCAACATTTTCTACGGCCTGCGCCAGCAAGTTCTCGAAGGCCGCGATGTGGACGGCGTCATCTGGGGCATGATCAACGACGCCATCAAGGACGCCGTCGACAAGTACATCACCCAGGACTACGTCGCCGGCGTCATCAGCGAGTGGGCCAAGACCAACTTCGAGGTGCAGATCGACGCCTACGACCTCCGCGGCATGCACGAGTTCGTCGAGCTCGAGCCCTACATCAAGGACAAGGCCGAGGCCGAGGCCCTGACCACCATCACCGCCACCCTCGACGAGTTCATGGGGGAGGAGGAAGAGGACGACGAGGAGGAGGCCGGCCGCCCCGCCGGCCGCGCCTCCGCCGGCTGGGACGTTAAAGGCTTGTCCTCGTGGGCGATGAGCCGCTTCCACGTCAACCTCCCCCAGACCCAGATCAAGCGGATGTCAAAGGAGGAGGTAGAGGACCGCCTGAGAGAGGCCGCGGTCGAACAGATCGAAAAACGCGACTGCGCCGGCCTCCAACGCTTCCTCGAACCGCTCTTTGCCGAGGGCGAGCTGGCGGCGTGGGCGCGGGACAAGTTCGACATCCAGATCGACCCAAGGGAGTTCGTGCTGGAGGACGGGCGCACACGCCGCATGGCCGAGGAGATCGTCGAGTTGATCCAGGGCCGCGCCAAGGCCGCCTACGCCCGCCGCGAGATCGAGTACCCGATCGACCACGCGCTGACGTTCGCGTTCGGCGGCGAGGACGGCTCGACCGACAACCCGTACGCCGCGGACTACGTCCGCATGTGGGCCAAGGCCAAATACGGCGTGGACATCCCGCTCGACCGCATCCGTGGCCAGTCGCTGCGCCGACTGCGCGACGAGCTGATCGGCTACCAGGAGAAGGCGATCGTGGACGGCGCGGTCGAGGCCGACGTCGACGCGCTGATCAACGCCAACGCCTCACCCGCGCAGCTCGTGCGCGCCGTCAACGACCGTTTCCAGGCGCGCCTGACCGAGCGCGATCTGTCGCCCGAAGCCCTCGCCCAGCATAACGGCAACGGGAGCGCTTCAACGACCAGCAACGGCAGTTCCGCAACCGCCGCCGCGCAGCCTCAAACGCATCGCGACGTCGTGCTCCGCGCCGCCCGTCAGTTCTACCGCAAGGAGCTGACCGACCTCGAGCAGTTCGTCCTGGTGCAGATCTTCGACCAGAGTTGGAAGGATCACCTCTACGCGATGGACATGCTGCGCGGCGGCATCGGCCTGCAGGCCTTCGCCGAGCGCGATCCCCGCATCCTCTATAAGAAGGAGGGGTACGAGTTCTTCCAGCAGATGATGTCCGGCGTGCGCGACAAGGTGACCGACCTGATCTTCCGCGCCCGCGTGGTCGGCCAGACTCAGACTCGCAGCGCCTACCGCGAGACGGCCGCCGTCCACGAAGACGTGGGCGGCTACGGCGTGGGCGAGAACGCGCAGCGCACCGCCGCCGAGCTGTCCGCCGGCATGCCGCCCGCGGAGGAGGTCTCCGCGTCGGGTGGCGGTGAGGAGGGCCCGGTCGCCGTCAAACAGATCGTCAACACCGCCCCCAAGGTCGGCCGCAACGACCCCTGCCCCTGCGGCAGCGGCAAGAAGTACAAGAAGTGCTGCGGCGCCAATGCGGGGTAGACACGCGCTCGCGCGGCACGGTGACGTCGGCGGTTCTCCCATCAGTGTATGTGAGCCCGCGGACTTACCGAAGAGGTCGTACGTAGCCTTCCATATGCGCGAATATGCTGCGCCCTGTCAGTCCGTTCGTGAAAGACAGGGCAAATGAGATCAATTATTGGAAGAAGTTCCAATTCCCTCTTGAGCGCCGGCAGCGACGATACTAATTGAGAGCAGTCGCGAACGCTGTCGAATGGAAGAGTGTTCAGGTTTTTCTTCGACACTTTAACGCGGGAGGAAGCGTTCGCGCGAATCGCAATG